>DASXFM010000490.1:0-10881 GCA_036489615.1 Verrucomicrobiia bacterium
CTCCGGGTTCAACTGAAAAGCTGTGTGCGTAAATGCAGCAGGCGCGGTGAACTCAGACGGCCCGAAGTCTGCGGAAAAAGGCGCCGGATTCTCGATGGCCAGTCCTTTTTGCCGGGCAACGGTTGCCAGATTCTGCGGCGATGTCGCCTGTATGCTAAACACCGATTGGGCAAAGTTGTTCGCTTGAGTGGAGGCGTCCTGAAGTGCCTGTCTTCGGAGAAGGACATTCCGGATGTCTGCCATCGCTTCGTTCGTAGTTTTGGCGTCCGGCGTAGCCTGCATCCCATACCTTTGAAACAGGTTTGTGACCTGCATATCAAGATTCGTCGTGCCCATCTCTTGTTGCGCCTCGCCGAAATAATTGCTTACTGAGAACAGCACGTAACTGACTTGGACACGGTCAGGGAGGCGATAATCGGCCATGTAATTGGTATAGTATCTTCCAACGTCTGCGGACGAAACGCTGACCCGGCCCAGATAGTTCGAGGCGGAAAAGAAAACAATTTGAGCGGAATATTCCTGGTTTTCGCGGACATACTCGTTCGTTGCCTCCTGGGGCGTAATCAACTGTCCCCCGAGGCCGAATAACGTTTGCAATTGCTCAATGGCCAGGTCGTTGCGCACGAAATTTTCGAAGTCATCGGCGCTCAGTCCTCTTTGCTCCAGTACCGGGATTAACCGGTTCATCGGCACGCTTTGATCGTGCATATCGAAGGAGCGCTCCAATGCCGGCGAATGAAGAAAATTCACGGCTGCCTTTTCAGCCTGGTCATCGGTGACGTGGACGCCCATTTCCCGGGCTTTTTCAACCTGCATCATGCGCACATAAATGCGTTGCTGCAGGATGTCCTTGGTCACCTGGGGATTTTCCTCTGGCCATTGGCCATAATTGAACAGGAAATCGAAGTCCACGTCTTGTCGCATCTTGTCATACATTTCCGCCGTGACCTTTTGGCCGTAAATCTCGCCGCCGACCTCGTTGGTGTTAACCTCTCCGCCGCCGCCATTGCGCACGCTCCCTGTGCCCATGTAAAAAACCATGGAAACAATAGTAGCGCCGGCGATGATCCAAAGGAGCCATTTAGAATGTTTGCGAATTGTCTCGATCATTTTGATTTAGAAAAAGCGAACGCGTAGAATAGCCCGGCTGAAATATAGCAGTCAATCCGAAAAAGGACGCACTGACGCACTCACTCCGCACTCGGGTGCTCCCTATTTAGGTTCTGAGCCATTGTGCCACCTCTTTGGCGGCGTAGGTGATGATGATGTCCGCACCCGCGCGGCGCATAGACAGGAGGCTTTCCAGGGTCACGGCGCGCTCGTCAATCCAGCCTTTTGAGGCGGCGGCTTTAATCATGGCGTATTCCGCGCTAACAGCATACGCCGCAGTGGGATAGCGGAATTCCTGTTTCACACGAAATATCAAATCCAAATACGCGAGGGCGGGCTTTACCATCACAATGTCCGCGCCTTCCCGGATGTCCAGCGCGACCTCACGTAACGCTTCATTGGCGTTTCCGGCGTCCATCTGATAACTGCGCCGGTCGCCAAATTGGGGTGTGGATTCCGCCGCTTCGCGGAACGGTCCGTAAAATGCCGAGGCGAACTTGGCGGCATAAGACATAATTGGCGTTTCATCGAAACCATTCTTGTCCAGCGCGCCACGGATGGCCCCCACCCTGCCATCCATCATATCGCTCGGGGCGACCATGTCCGCCCCGGCCTCGGCGTAGCTCAAGGCAGTTTGGGCGAGGATTTTAAGCGTAGGATCGTTTAAAACCTTTCCGCCGGAAACAATGCCACAATGGCCGTGGGCCATGTATTCACACAAACAGACATCCGTGATGACCAGCAGTGAAGGCAGTTCCTTTTTCAACAGGCGGACGGTTTGTTGGACGATTCCGTTTCTCGCGAAAGCGCCGCTCGCTTTTTTGTCCTTTTTTTCCGGAATGCCAAAGAGCAGAACCGCCGGGACGCCCAGTTTGTGTGCGCGTTCAGCTTCCAGCAACAGTTCATCCGGCGATAACTGAAAAACACCGGGCATTGCGCTAATTTCGCGTCTGACCTTTCTCCCGAAGTGGGCAAAGAGCGGCAAGACGAGTTGCGCCGCGCTCAACTGAGTTTCGGAAATGAGCTTTCGCAGCGCCGGCGAAGCGCGCAAACGCCGCGGACGATAAGACGGATATTGGCCGGAGTTAAAGTTCACGAGGCGAGTTTAATTTAATGCGGGAGCAGGAAAAAGCCCAATTGAGCAACTAATCATTCGGCTCGACGCGAATGAAACCGGATACGGGATACTTGATGACGTCCAGATCGTAGCTTTCACAAACGGCGGCGAACGCCTGAGGCGCGGTGATATTTTGCCAGCGCAGGTTTACGCGCGGCTCGTTTTCAGAGTGACCGGTATCAACCCGGGGGCTAATGATGCACTTCATGCGCGCCTGCCGCACGAGGTCTTTCAAGACGTCGGATATCGGCGCGTCCGTGAATTCGATTACCGGAATGATGCGGGCATCATTCCGGTAGAAATCGGACGTCACGAATTTCACATCGTGGCCTCGATATCGAACGAGAATGACGCCAGTTCGTGGATCGCGAGCGATAACGAGATGGCGGGAGGTGCATATTGCAATGAAAACGTGTTCCGGCGTAACGTTTGTATAGCGTAGCGTAACGGTCGGCGTTCGGATAATTTGTCCATTCCAATCCGTTTCTCCATACCTAAGTTCCGGGTCGAGCATATAATTCAGACTGCCGTCATGCGCGAGTTTGTCCAATGCGGCAGTGATGGGAATATTGGTGAATTGAATGACGGGCCGGGCATTTGTGCCGCCGCGGAAAAAACCAAGGTCTTTGGCCGCGCTGAAATCGTGACCGTACGTGATTCGCGAAACCTCGGTGACTGGTTCTTCTTTCACCATTAGATGATGCTCCGCCAGGAGGCGGTAGAGAGCATCCGTGGCGGTCATATTGGTCCAGCGGAAATTCAGAATCGGTTCGTGGATACGATGACCTTCGGCGTCGGTCATGGTCCACCAATCGTCGAGTCCGTGTTCAATGGTAAAGCGCATCCGGGATTGGTGGAGCAGCCTTCGGATTCCCTGGCTCAATGGAATGTTTGTCATTTCAATGACCGGCAGGATGGGATTTATTGCGGTTTCGTTTCCACTCACTACCGCGTTTGTAGGGATCATATTTGAAGCCGAATAGAGCGAAAAGGATTCGCTCTTGACAGTTACGGCATCAGTCAGAAGCGCGAACATCGTTAAAATGGCGATGGGGAATAGCCGCCTAATCGGATTCATGCCGTGTATTTTGTTCCGGCCAGGCAGTATGTCCATGCAATTTAGAATTTACGAACCCCGGAGCAAGTCCGTGAGTATCTCCTCTCCGCCGGGCAATGGAGATTTTTAATTTACAAGCATCTCATATTGCGGGAAAGTCACGGTCACATGCGCATTCTATTCATTCTCTTAATTGGATTCCTCGGTTGTTCAGTTGCCGTTTCAGCCGAGTTGGAAACGAAACCTGACAGTCCTTCTCTTTCGAACTTCCAACCGATAAATGCCCCGGAATATTCACGCCTGATTCTAAAAAACGGAGATCGCCTGGCGATTTGCGGCGATTCGATCACCGAGCAAAAAATGTACTCCCGCCTGATTGAGGACTATTTGACGATGTGCGCTCCACAATTAGACGTTTCTGTCCGTCAATATGGCTGGGGTGGAGAGAAAGCATGGCAGTTTTTAAGGCGGATGACGAACGATTGCCTGCGTTTCCAACCCACGATTGCAACGACTTGCTATGGCATGAACGATTTCGAGTACCGGCCCTATGAAGATCGCATTGGGCGGTCTTATTACACCAATACGGATGAAGTCGTTGATGCGTTTAAGGCCCGCCACGTGAGGGTTATTCTGGGTTCGCCGGGATGCATCAGCAAGGTGCCCTGGTGGCAGAAAGACCCGAGCTATACAGTGGAAAAATTGAACCTGAGCCTCTGTGAATTTCGAAATATCGACATTGGGATCGCGAAAGAAGAGCACACACGTTTCGCCGACGTTTTCTGGCCAATGTTGACCGGGAATTTCATAGGGCAGCAAAAATATGGCCAGGATTACGTTATTCCCGGCCGGGACGGGGTGCATCCCTACTGGGCAGGCCACTTGATCATGGCGTACGCTTTTTTGACGGCGATGGGACTGCCCGGCGATATAGGGACATTTACGATCGATATGAAGCGAAACAAAATTAAAGTTTCAAAAGGGCACAAAGTAATCTCCGCTGAAGATGGAACATTCACGATTGAAAGCTCCCGCTATCCATTTTGCGCTTGTGAGCCGCCTGGATTGGCAACGGCCTCGTATCCTGTTTGCGGGCAAGACAGCGTGACCACGAACGATAGTATTCGGTCGGGCATGACGCTGGTGCCTTTCAACCAGCAGTTGAACCGACTGATGCTAATTGTAAAAAATGCTACGGCACCCGTTTGTCAAGTGTCGTGGGGAGATCAGAGCGCGACATTTACTGCGGAGCAGCTTGCCACAGGCATCAATTTGGCCGCAGAGTTCCCCGAAAATCCATTCAACGCGGCATTTGCCAGGGTTGATTCAGCTATTGCCGACAAACAGGCTTTTGAAACAAAAGAAATCAAAGACATGTTTCACGGCAAGAACAACCCCTCGGGCACCGCATTGGTTGCCCAATCGGACAGCGTTGTCGGCAAAGCTGAAGAGGAGCGCGACGGTCTTGTAGCGGCGGTTCGAGCGGCTTTCGTGCCGGTGACGTATGTTATAAAAATTACGCCGGAATCGGGAAATAAATAGAGGTCAAGTGTTGCCGATAGATTCGCGGCATTCGGCGAGTAATTCGTCCTCTTTGGTTGCGACGAGATATTTCATGGCCAGATTCAGGTTTTTCTCTGCCTCCTGTATATCGCCTTGTTTTGCAAGCACGCAACATAAGTAGGCGCGTGCGATTGCCAAATGGCCGTCTCTGAATGGTTTCCATTTCGGTTGCTCCAACGAGCGTAGAGCCGTTTCCAGTTCCGTTCTTGCGACGGGATAATCTCCCTCCAAATAGGCGATAATCCCCCGGCAACGTGCCCGGTACGGTTTAACGTGAGCCGCGACTGGGCTTTTCTCACCTTCGATGAGCGCTTCGCGCGCCTTAACCGCATCGCGCTTATAGCGAGCATAACGATTTGCCAAATCATACCAGGCTACCGGGCTTGGATGCTCGGAGATGGCGGCAAGGCTAAGCTCGATGGCCTTGTCGTGTTGTTTTGCCGTTCCATAAAGTCCGGCCAAAAGAAGCGTATACAACCAATCGGGAGAATCGGGCCGTCCCTTGCATTTCGCAAATTCTTCAAGCGCCTCCGCCATTTTCCCAAGACCGACGAGCGCTTTGGCCCGGTACCGGTTCAACTCTGATGCGGGTACTTTAGTGGCCTCCAGTCGCGCGAACATTCTCAACATCCCAATAAACAACAGCACTTTGCACCATCGTGACCAATCCGCGGCGTTAATCATCTCTCGATAGCAGATCAGTGGCAGGGCTGGCAGAAGATGAAAACCAACCATGAAAACAAACGCGAAAGTCACCAATCCCCCGACAAGAAAATCCTGGCGATAGAACAAACATGCAGATACTGCAAACAGCATCAAAAAAAAGAATATACCCTCAATGATCCTCGGTTTAAGGATTTCCCAGGTCGTTCCTGATGGATTATCCAACTTTTGCAATCTCCGCGTGGCCGTTGCCCTCGCCCTTACCTCTTCCGAAAAGCCAGCTTGCGCCGTGGTCATGATTTCGTCTTCCTTTAACTCAAGGCCTGAATAACCGGCGGCTAATAAAGTGGCCTGGGCCTCCGAAGCTGATTGCACTTCAACTTCCTTAATCACTTTCAGTCCGAATTTATCTTTTACCGACCACGTATACTTATAAGACATAGATTTTCCCCACTATCTGATAAAACCTTTGCGAATCAGTCACCGAATCTGACACGATGATATTGAAATTTGTCGCCGTTATTGGACTGTATACCAATTCTCGTTCGGGCGTGTTACGAATTAAATAATTAGACTTCAAACACTTGCCGCAGCTGTTACCAGTGCGTTACTAATTTGTTACTACTTAAGTCGTTGAAAATCAATGATGTTACGGATGTTACGCACTTTCGGATCTCACCTGACAATCACCTGTCCAACAAACTCCAGGAATCCATCAATCCAATTACTTCCCCTGCCCCAGCGCCTCGATGATTCGCTTCACATTGACGTTTTTGGCAACGATGTCACGGATGAGAGAGATTTTTTCGGCGTCGGAAGGGCGGGTTTTGACGATGAGATTATTCACTTTGGACGCGACCTGATAGCTGTCCTCACGGACGAGCATGAATGGCGCCTGGATGAACCGGACAATTTTCAGGATATTATCGCTCGGGCGTAGTCCCCCGGTCAAAATGATGCCGGCCATTTTGGGGCCGTCATGCACTTCGAGGCTGGCGCACGCGGCCAGCACGATGTCCTCGCGGTCGCCTGGCGTAATGAGGAGAGCGCCGGGGACGAAAAACTTGATGGCATTTTGCGCGCTCATGGCGCCCACCACCACGTCGTCCACGAGAGCCCCCAGATTGGCGGTAGGGTTAAGCAGTTCGGCGCCAAGCTCCTCCCGGATCAATTCGATGGATGGATTGCACAGAATTTGTTTGTGGGGCAAAACGCCAAGCAATTCGAGTCCTTTGCGCTTCAAGCCGCGGCGCGCGAAGTCGGCGACATAATCAATTTTTTCACCCAACACCTTGTTCAGGATGACGCCAATGATTTCGACGCCTTCCTTTTCAAACAGGGCCTGGTTCAGCGAGATTTCATCGATCGGCTTGCCGATGCCGCCCTGGGACACAATGATGACTTTCGCGCCGAGCAATTTGGCCACGCGGGCGTTGGATAAATCGAAAACGGAACCGACACCAGCGTGACCGCTGCCTTCGCAAAGAACAAAATCCTTTTCCCACGCGACCCGGTCGAACGCCTTTTGGATTTTCTTTACCAACGCATCGTTATTGGCCGCCTGAAGGTATTTTCGGGTAAAATCCGGCTCCACGGCAATCGGACTCATGTCAACGAGGGGACAATTCAACCGGTACACCGCGTCCATGAGAACGGTGTCTTCATCAATCTTTTCGTCTTCAATTTCCACGAAGCGTTGGCCGACAGGTTTAATGTAACCAACTCGCGGAAAAAACCCCTGCAATGCAGCGATAAGTCCCAGGGAAGTAGTCGTCTTGCCGTCGTTTTGGCGGGTGGCGGCGATGAAAACGCGGGGAGTGTTTGTGTTCACGTCAAAATCTAATCTCCCGGCAAACGTTCGTCTGCGCCTGGATACAGCTTTTGGTAACCTGTAGCCTGAACGGCGATAATCGCGGCCACGCCGAGGATGTCATGCGCGCTGGATCCGCGTGAAACGTCGGCGGCGGGACGATTGAGTCCCAGAAGTACCTGACCGTAAGCGTTCGCGCGCCCGACCAGACGTACGAGTTTGCTGGCAATGTTCCCGGAATTGAGATCGGGAAAAATCAGGACGTTTGCGCGGCCCGCCACGGGGCTGTCTTTCATTTTTCGCTCGGCAATTTCGGGGACGAGTGCCGCGTCCACCTGCAATTCGCCTTCAAAATCGGCTTCAATTCGCAGTTGCTCCGCTTTGCGTTTGGCCTGAGCCGTCGCGGCCTGAACTTTGCCCACGCTCGGATGGGATGCGCTGCCTTTGGTGGAAAAGGAGAGAAACGCCACCCGCGAACGGACTCCCAACATATGCCGGGCAAGGCGTGCGGTGGAAACAGCGATGTCGGCGAGTTGGTCCACATTCGGATCGGGAATGACACCGCAATCGGCCATAAACAGAACGCCGCCTTCGCCAATGGAGGAATTTTCCACCTCCATAACCATGCAGGAGGAAGCCGTCTGAATGTCCGGGGCCAGTTTGATGATTTGGAACAGCGGCCGCAAAACGCTGCCAGTGATATGCGACGCGCCGGAGATGAGGCCATCGGCCTGGTGCATCGCGAGCATCATGGACCCGTAATAATTCGCCTGGAGCATGGCTTCGCGGGCTTCGGTGGCGCGCATTCCCTTCTCGCGCCGCAAGGTGTAAAAGCGATGGGCGAAATTATCCAGGTCTTCGCTGTCGGCCGGATTGATGATGCGGATGTGGTCCAGCGAAATATTTGCGGACGAGGCGATTTCTCTAATTTTGGCCTCGTTACCGAGGACAATGGGCGCGCCCAGGCGAAGGGCGTAGAACTGCCGCGCCGCCTGGAGGATGCGGATTTCTTCACCCTCGGGAAAAACGACCCGTTTAGGATGCCGTTGCAATTTCTCGATGACACTGCTAATAAAACGCATGGGCGAAGTTTCAAGGTTTGGAGGGAAGGATTCAAGCGCGGAAATTTCCAGTTCGTGAATCGTTGATTCGGTTGGCGGCCGGGGACGGTTGAAAAGCTTAAGGTTGAAAGACCGGGATGTAAGAATTGGTTTCGCCCTGGCCGGTAATCCACTATTTTGTAGCAAAATGAGCAAGTTGCTTTTGATAGACGATGAAGAAGACGTGCGCTATTCGCTTCAGCGGATTTTTGATTCGCCGGAAATCGAACTGGCTGCGGCGCCGTCCGGTGAGGAAGGGCTGAAGATTATTTCAAAATTTAAGCCCGATCTCGTGCTCATGGACGTGCGCATGGGGGGAATCAACGGCCTGGAGACCCTCCGCAAAATTCGCGCCGTCAATCCCAAGCTGCTCGTGATTTTGATGACCGCTTATGGTACGACACAAACGGCCATCGAAGCGATGAAGCTGGGCGCGTATGATTATTTGCTCAAACCATTCGACGCGGTAAAAATCAAAGAGATCGTAGCCAACGCCCTCAAAGCGGCCCGCGACATGAAACAGGTCGTCTCCTACCAGCCGTTGCTGGAATCGGAGGATTACGAACTGGGCATCATTGGACGCAGCGAGCCGATGCAGCAGGTCTTTAAACTCATCGGCCAGGTCGCGGCCAGTGACGCTACCGCCCTGATTACCGGCGAAAGCGGCACGGGCAAGGAATTGATCGCCCGCGCCATCTATCACCATAGCAACCGGCATGATCAGGCTTTTCTGGCCGTCAATTGCGCTGCTATTCCTGAACAACTGCTGGAAAGCGAATTATTTGGCCACGAGCGCGGCGCCTTCACCGGCGCAACGACTCAGCGTATCGGGAAGTTTGAGCAGTGCAACCGCGGGACAATTTTTCTGGACGAGATTGGCGACATGACACCGGCGACGCAGACCAAGATCCTGCGCGTCCTTCAAAGTGGAACATTTGAGCGTGTGGGCGGCAACCAGCCCATTTCGGTGGACGTGCGCGTGATCGCCGCGACGAACAAGCCGCTCGAACAGGCGGTCGCGACGAAACAATTCCGTGAAGACCTCTTTTATCGACTGAACGTTGTGCGCATCCAGGTCCCTCCCCTGCGAGATCGACGGGAAGACATTCCTTTGCTCGTCAATTATTTCCTTGAAAAAATCGGCCGCGAACAGCAACGCCCGCCCAAGTCCATTGCCGCCACGGTCATCCGAACATTGGAGAAATTCCATTGGCCCGGCAATGTGCGCGAACTGGAAAATGCCATCCGCCGTGCGCACGTGATGGCCAAGAGCGGCGCCATCCTGCTCACCGATATGCCCCCGGAAATCGCCGGCACGGCTCCCCCGCCCGCTGCCGGAGTGGCCACAGCGGCGGCGGACGACGCGGCTGGACTAGCCCGGCAATTGTTTCAATGGGCCAAACGCGAACCAAAATTGAAAGTCATTCCCGCCGTCGAACGCGAATTGGTCATCCAGGCGCTCAAAGAAACAAACGATAACCAGGTGGCTGCCGCAAAATTGCTGGGCATCACCCGGGCGACCTTGCGCAAACGTATTGAAAAGTTCGGCATCCAGCGCGAGTTGAACGTCAAATAAATTAAATCTTCTATGCCTGCCACTTACGACGAATTGCTTGACGCAACTATTCGCCATCTCGAAAACCTGAAGGCCCACGGTGGACGGAACGTAACCGTGTCGGCCGAAACACTTCGCAAGCTTTCTCTTCCGTCCGCAAAGGAATCTCAGCCGGCGATTTTGAAGCCTCAGATTCAAAAAATCGCGACTTCATTGCCCGATCCAAAACCGGCGGACCTGATATTATCGCTCCTGTCGCAACCTCAGGCCCCGGCGACAACTTCACGGTCTTCCACTGAAAAGGCTGCCGCGTTTGCGGCGCTACGTGAACGTGTCATGAGTTGCGTCAAATGCGCGCACCTGGCTTCTTCACGCAAAAATGTCGTCTTCGGCGTCGGAAACATAGACGCGCAATTGATGTTTGTCGGAGAAGCGCCCGGGGCAGACGAAGATACGCAGGGCGAGCCCTTTGTTGGGCGGGCGGGCGAATTGCTCACGAAGATTATCCAGGCCATGGGCCTGCAACGCAGCGACGTCTATATCGCAAATATTTTGAAATGCCGCCCCGATACCCCGGGTCAATCTGCCGGGAACCGCAAGCCGACATCGGACGAGATGGCAACCTGTGCGCCCTATTTGCATGAACAGATCGATTTAATTCGCCCGCGGGTCATTGTCGGTCTCGGTGCAACCGCCATCGAAGGGCTCCTGGAAAAGACGATCGGTATTATGAAGTTGCGCGGCCAGTGGCAGGTCTATCGTGACACGCCGCTCATGCCGACTTTTCACCCGGCCTACTTGCTTAGGAACCAGGCGATGAGCGAAAAACGGAAAGTCTGGGAAGACATGCTGGCCGTGATGGAAAAACTGGAAATGCCCATCAGCGAAAAGCAACGGAACTTTTTT
>DASXFM010000468.1:0-11598 GCA_036489615.1 Verrucomicrobiia bacterium
GATGAGCAATAAACTGTCGCAACACGCCGGATGCCATCTGCCCGACACCCAATCCGGCTTTCGCCTCATCCATCTTCAAACCTGGACGGATTTGCACCTGGCCGCTCAACGCTTCGAAGTCGAATCCGAGATGCTGATGGCATTCGTGGCGGGCAACCACTCCGTTGAATTTGTCCCCGTCCGCACCATCGCTGCCACTCGAAAAAGCCGGATTCACCCGCTAGCCGACTCGTTACGCTGGTGGAAATGGTGGCGAGCAATGAAAAAGCTTGTCGCGAAACGACAACGGAATAGAGCCGGGCGCGGAGTCTCCGGACCTTCGCCGATAATTCCAGCGCGTCCTGAAAGGACACCGGAATCCAGTGTCGCTCACAGCGTTCGCTAGCCACAGTTTCTGGCTTTGCCAACCTTTAATTTTTATTTGCATCGCCCCCTGAAAGCCCATTACCACACGCAGCCAACGGTGGAAGGCTTTTGCCAACATCTGCTAATACATTCCGCTGGAGCCTGACGACCAGCTCTTCACTTTGCCATTGGCATCGAATATGACTGTCACATAGTGGATCTTGCCGCCAAAGAGTGAGTAATTGGGGATAAACGCATTTTGTGAGTTGTTATACATCCACATCGCCGAACCGTCGCTGTTCATCGAGATGTTCTTGGGATTGCCACAGGCGTCCTTGACCTGATCCATGGTCATTCCCACGACCAGACGCTGTTCGATTGGGCGTTTATCCTTGGGCTTCTTTTGAGGCTGGCTTGCCGAAGAATCTGTTGTGGACGCGGCTGCTGTCGATTGGGCGGGCGGCGCGCTGGAACTGTCACTCGATTTGGAAGCACAGCCGCAAAGGCAGGCAACTGTAACGGAAACCAACGCACCAATAGCTGATATTTTTTTCATAGAGTTTACGGGTTTTGTTCGATCGCCAACTAAATGCAATCCTGCGCTTCAGGCTCCCTAATCATAAGCACGACGTCAAGAAGGCATAAACTTTTTTTTCAAACGCATCCTTAAGGCGAGGGCTGCGCTCTTCGGAAATGCTTATGATCAAAGTTTTTCCTTGCCCAAATTGCCCGCGCCAAACCATCCTGTGACTTAATGAGGACGATGCTGCAATGAAAAATAATTCCATTAAGACTGTAGGTGTTATCGGTTGCGGCCCGTCGGGTTCTACGCTGGCGTCCTTTCTGGCCCAAAAAGGCGTGGAGGTGACGATTTTTGACGATGGCCGCCGTCCTGACCTCATCGTTGGCGAATCGTTGATCCCCGCCATTATTCCCGTGCTGCGAAAATTGGACCTGGAACAACGCGTAGCCGAAATCTGCCAGCACAAACCAGGCGTCAGCTTCACATTGAGCGCCGATGACCGGATTGATTTTTCCTTCGAATCGCTCACCGGCACCCCGATGCCCACCTACGCGTATAATTCCCCGCGCCCGGCATTTGACCAGCTGCTCGACACACGCGCCGGCGAATTGGGGGCCAAACGCGCCAAAGTCCGGGCAAAGCTCGAGCGGGTGAACGGAAATCAATTGCGCCTGGCCGATGAAACTCTTTCTCAGGCGCCCTGGCTCAATGGCCGGCAGCCGGACCTGCTCGTGGATGCCACCGGACGAACCAGGCTTTTCGCGCGCACACTGGAAATTCCCTCGGAATTGGGTTCGCGCAAAGACGTCGCCTATTTCGCCCATTACGAAGGCTTCGATGCCCAAACACCGCTAGGCCAGGTCATCATCGGCCGATTGGAAAATGGCTGGTGCTGGCGGATTCCGTTGCGCGATAGCATGTCCGTGGGCGTCGTGCTGAACAAGGATGATGCCGCGAAATTCGGCGATACTCCTGAAGAACGCCTCGAAGGCATCATCGCCCACGATCCTCTGCTCTCCGCCGCGGGCGTCAAACGCCGGCGCGTGACCGAGATCGCTACCTACGCCAATTACCAACTGGTCTCTACGGTTGGACACGGGCCGGGGTGGGTCATGGTCGGGGACGCCTTCGGTTTTGTGGACCCGATGCTTTCGCCCGGCATGTGGCTGGCGCTCCGGTCGGCCGAACTGCTGGCTGAAAAACTCGACGACCTTTCCGGTTACGCCCTCGAAATGCGAAAACTCATCAAGTCATGGATGGCCCTCATCGAATTTTTCTACGATGGACGCATCTTCGCCATGTACAAGACCGGAATGTTTTTCGAAAAAACATTTCCCGGCAAAATCTCTGACGCCATGCACCATTTCTTCAACACTAAAATCGCCTGCATGGCGGCCGGGCTCACTACGACGTCCTCATTCGGCCATGCGTTGTTGCAATGCTGCGCCGGCCCTGCTTCATGGAAAACCAACCCGGCGACGCTGGCGATCCGGTAAGGAACTCTTATCAGGTTTGCGCCTCATACCTTTAAACTTTCATGTTTATCATTGGACTCGGCACAGCGACGCCGCCGCAGCGTTACAGCCAGGCGGATTGCTGGGAAACCGTCCAGCGTTGTCCGCGATTCGCTGAGTTAAGCGCGCGTTCGAAGGCCATTTTGAGGAAGGTGCTCACGGGCGAGAATGGCATCGCCACCCGCCATTTCGCATTGGAGAAATTGGAGGAAGCGTTCGAATTGAATCCGGACGCGCTTCACGATCGTTTCGTCAAAAATGCACCTGCCCTGGCTGCCGTGGCCGCCGAACGTGCATTGGCCCAATCGAAAACCAGCCCGCATGAAATTGACGCCGTTTTGGTCAGCACCTGCACCGGCTATTTGTGCCCCGGCCTCACCAGTTATGTCATCGAACGGCTTGGCCTGCGCCCGGATGTGGCCGCCCTGGATCTGGTCGGCCAGGGCTGCGGCGCAGCGATCCCGAATCTCGAAACTGCCCGGACCCTGCTCGCCGCGGGCCCGTGCAAGCGGGCGCTATCCGTCTGCGTCGAAATTTGCAGCGCCGCTTTTTACCTGGATGACGATGCGGGTGTTCTCATCAGTGCATGCCTCTTTGGCGACGGCGCAGGCGCCGCCGTGGTATCTTCCGAAGCAAACGGCGGTCGCCGAGTGAAATGGAACCGCAGCGGCTCGTTCATAAAACCAGCCGACCGCGAGGCGCTCCGTTTCGAGCAAAAATCCGGGATGCTCCGCAATATTCTCACGCCGGAGGTTCCCGCGCTGGCCGCGCGAAGCGTCGGGACTCTTTTCGACGACGTCATGGGTCGGGCCGGAGTCCCGCAAAACCATGTGAACGGCTGGATTTTTCATCCGGGCGGACGCGACGTTCTTTTGGCCTTGCGGGAGCGTTTCAAATTGTCCGGCCATGATGTGCGCTGGAGCCAGGCGGTCTTGCGCGAATACGGAAACATGAGCAGTCCTTCCGTGCTGTTTGCGCTCCAGTCCGCGCTGGAAGATGGCGCACCCGACGGCATGTGGTGGATGTCGTCATTTGGCGCGGGCTTTAGTTGCTACGGCGCACTGCTGGAAGTGGAGCGTTCATGAAAGAATCGAGCAGCCGCGTGGTAGAGCCGGAACTGCTCGATGAACTGCCGCCGCGAGACCCGCGCGCCTTGCGGTCCCGTCGGGATTTACGGCTGTTGAACTTGAGCATGGGCCACCGGGTTCTCATGGCCGCCGCCCTGCGGGAACAGTTACACGGGTCCAACTCTCCTCGAATCATCGAACTGGGCGCCGGCGACGGGCACTTTCTCTTCAACGTCGCCCGGCGTCTGCGATCTAAATGGCCAACGGCGGAAGCCACGCTTGTGGATCGACTGGATTCCATTGACCCCGCCATTCGCGAACGATTCAAAAATCTCGGCTGGAGCGTTCGCACGGAAATCAAATCGGCCTCCGAATGGCTGCAGCAATCGGGTCCGGGAACTGCCGACGCGATCATCAGTAATTTATTTCTTCATCAATTCCGCAATGACGAGCTCGCCGAGATGCTGCGATTAGCCGCCCGTTCCGCCGACGTTTTAATTGCGCTTGAGCCCCGTCGCTCGTGGCTGCCCCGGCTCAGCGGCAGGTTATTGTGGATGATCGGTTGCGGCCCGGTCACGCGCCACGACGCGGATATCAGCATTCGCGCGGGATTTTATGGTCACGAACTTTCGGCGATTTGGCCAGACCCGCAAAACTGGACCCTGACCGAAAGGTCCGCCGGGCTTTTCAGTCACTTATTCATCGCGCGGCGCAAGGATCGTTAAGATGTCCCGGCCTGTTACCATTGTCGGCGGCGGCCTCGCCGGGTTGACCCTGGGCATTGGCCTGCGGCAACGCGGTGTTCCAGTCACGATTTTTGAGTCAGGCGATTACCCGCGGCATCGCGTCTGCGGTGAATTCATCAGCGGCCGGGGGCAGACGGTTTTGAACCGTCTCGGGTTGCTCGCTGATTTTGAAAAAGCCGGCGCCGTTTATGCGGGCACCGCCATGTTCATTTCCGGAACCGCGAAATCGCCGGTCCGCAAACTGGCCGTACCCGCCCTTTGCCTGTCGAGATACAAAATGGATGCTTTGCTCGCCGCAAAATTCCAGGAGTTGGGAGGAGAATTGCGAGTCCGTTCCCGCTGGAATTTAGACCCATGCGGGGACGGTATCGTCTCGGCAACCGGGCGGCGTCTCGAACCTGCGGAGAATGAAATCCGCTGGTTCGGCGTTAAGGCCCACGTCGCGTCTACCAACCCGGTTGCTCTCGAAGCCGACCTGGAAATGCACATCTCGCCCGACGGCTACGTAGGCGTCAATCGCGTTAACGCCGGTCAGGTCAACGTCTGCGGTCTTTTCAGGGCGCGCCCGGATAAACAACGGCCGGAATCAAAAGCCGATTGGCTCCTCGGAGATGGTGATTCGCCCCTGCGGGAGCGTTTAAAGAAAGCGCAATTTGAGCCCCAATCGTTTTGCACCGTCGCCGGAATCCTATTGAAACCGCGTCGCGCTTCCACGCGCGATGAATGCTGCATCGGCGATGCCTTGACCATGACACCGCCCGTGACTGGGAACGGTATGTCCATGGCGTTTGAGTCCGGGGAACTCGCGCTCGAACCTGCCGCCGCTTTTAGTCGTGGCGAAATGTCCTGGAGGGAAACCAAACACCAGATCGCTGTCCGATGCGATGCCGCTTTTTCGCGCCGTTTGGCCTGGGCACGTGTGCTGCAATGGATGATGGTTACGCGAAGCGTTCAGGGCGGCTTGGGGAAGTTTCTGTTACAGTCCGCCTGGTTGTGGCAATTCATGTTCGCGCGGACGCGCTGATTTGAGGATCATCCCGCCTCGCCCCCGCTCTCGCTTCATTCAATGTTCGACGTTTTTTCGGAGTTCCCCATTTACTTCCTCTTCCCATCCAGACACCGCCGGATGGTCAGTGCCAGTGTTTGCGGCTGGTATGGCTTTTGAAGGAAGTTCAATTCCGGTTCGAGTTTGAAATCTTTGCCCACGATGTCCGCGCTATAACCGCTGGTGAAAATCACCTTCAGCCCGGGCGATTGTGCCCATAGTTTCTCCGCCAGTTCCCGGCCATTCATATTGTTGGGCATGACCAGGTCCGTGAGCACTAAACTAATTTCATTTTTGTGCTGTTCCCAGACCTCAAGGGCGTTTGTGCCGGTGTCCGCCTGGAATATTTTATATCCATAGCGCTCCAGCACGCGCGCCACGAGTTCACGCACGGGCCTTTCATCTTCAACCAGCAGGACCCCTTCCTCGCCGCCACGCACCGTGATGGCCGTGGTCGGTTTTTCGCTCCCCACCTTGTCACTGCTAATCCACGGAATGAAAATGCGAAAGGTCGTACCTTTGCCCACGTTACTTTCCAGTTCGATCCAGCCCTGATGTTGTTTAACAATGCCGTAAACCGTCGCCAATCCCAGGCCGGTGCCTTTGCCGATGGCTTTTGTGGTAAAGAACGGCTCGAAAATGCGCGGCAGATTCTCCGGGGCGATGCCTGTGCCGGTATCGGTCACACTGATGCAAACGTACGTGCCCTTCCGCGCGTCAGGCTGCCGGACAATATAGCCGTCATCCACTTCGATCACCGTAATGCGAATTGCCAACTGACCGCCCTTGGGCATCGCATCGCGCGCATTGACCGCGAGGTTCAACAGCACCTGCTCCATCATGCCAGCGTCGGCTTCCACGGTGGGCGCCGCCTGGCAATAATTCAATTGGAGGGCGATGTCCTCGCCCAAAAGGCGCCCGAGCATATTCGTCATATTGCCGACGATCTTATTCAGGTCCAATTTTTTAGGTTGGATCAATTGCCGGCGGCTGAACGTCAACAACTGCCGCGTCAATCCGGCTGCGCGGGCCGCCGCCTGGACGATTTGATTGGCTGATTTATCTTCCGATGGACTGAGTTTGGCGGCGGACAGCAATGACGCATGACCCTGGATGACCGTTAAAATATTATTGAAGTCGTGCGCCACACCGCCGGCAAGCTGGCCGATCGCTTCCATCTTTTGTGCCTGGCGAAACTGCTCTTCCAAACGGCGTTGCGCGGTGATGTCGCGGAACAGGCTCAACGTCAGTTGCGGCTGTCCGTGTAATTCGATGAACGAGTTGTTCACTTCAAGCACCACTTCGCGCCCGTTGTGAAGGTTGTAATGAAACTCGCGAATTTCGCTAAATTCATGGGTCGCATAATTCGTCCGGTATTGTTGAAGCATCTCCTGTGTGTTTTCGGACGCCGCGTAAATGAGGGTAAACAATTTGCCCTCCAATTGATCCTGGGGAAGGCCCACCAATTTGCAAAAAGCTTCGTTCACGGCCACTATCGTGCCGCTTTCATCCGTCAACCGCATGCCATCGGCCGAATTTTCCCAGACGGACCGAAACAGAGTCTCCGAACTTTGCAGCGCCGTTTGGGTTGCGCGCCGCTCCGTCACGTCCCGCACGTGCAACAGCAGGGCCGGTTTTCCATCGTATTCAATCAGATTGGCGCGAAGTTCCACCGGTGTCACGCGGCCGCCGACTATCAAGCTCTCGCCCTCTACGCGCGTTTTCTTGCCGCCAGCCAGTTTCTCAAATTCGCGCCGAGCCTCCTCACGCTGGTTTTTAGGGACCAGGTGATCAATGGCATTTTTGCCAATCAATTGGTCACGTGGCACACCGTGCAGGACAGACGCGGCTAGATTCACGTCGAGAACGGTCCCTTGCAGGTCTTCGACAAATATTGCATCGGGCGAATTTTCGAACAGATCCCGGAAACGTCGCTGGCTTTCGTGCAAGGCGTCCTCGACGCGAACGCGTTCCAGGGCGCCGCCGCATTCATTCGCAAGCATCTCCAGCGTTTCAAGGTCCTGCCGGGTATAGGCGCCGGACCGCCGGCTTTGCACAAACAACAGGCCGATGACTTGCGCTCCCCGGCGCATTGGGGCGATTATCCCACTCGTAAATTCACCAATATGACCGCCGTTGGAAATTAGTTCCGGGCCACCGTCAATAACCCGCCGAGCCAGGGCCTCGAAATCTTTTGGCACCGTCGCGGGCCTGTCTTTGTGCCGCCGCCCATCCGCGGTTGTGATATGCAGCAGCGAAATGATTTCCGAACGTTCACCGAAATACAAATCCAGCGAGAAACTGTCCCACTCAAATAGCGCGTCGGCTGCTTCACTAATGAAGTGCGCCGCCTCCGCCGCTGTCGTCGCCGTACTCAGGCGATGGCTCAAATCCAGAAAGACGGAATTGCGATGCTCGCTGCGGCGGCGCTCGGTCACGTCCGTGGCCATCGCCAGCGCCGAGAAGCGGCCTTGAAACGCCATCGGACTCCAAATTACGTCCACTTCGATGACATCACCCCGCTTACGAAGATGCCTCCAGATATGGCCGTGTGTGTTGTGCGTATGCAATTCCACTTTTTGGCCGTTGATCTTGCCATGCCCGTTTTTTTCAGGCGCCCGAAGATTGGTCATCGTCAACTTCAGGAATTCGTCGCGCGAATAGCCGTAATGTTGCACGGCCGCTTCGTTTACCTCCATGATCGCCAGCGTTTCCATGTCGAATACCCACATCGGGTTCGGGTTTTCCTGGAAGAGGAGGCGATATTGTTTTTCGCTGTAGCGCAGTTCCTCCTCAGCGCGCCAGCGGTCCGTCACGTCCCGTGTATGGGCAACAATTCCGGCAATGTCCGGATCGTCAAATTTGTTTCGGGCGAACAATTCCAGGCGCAACCACGAGCCGTTCTTGTGCTGCTGCCGGCATTCGATTCGCACAGACCGGTCCGGAAAATCCAGGAGGTGTTGAACCGCCTCCATTACCCGTGGCAAATCGTCCGGGTGCACCCGCGCGAAAGAATTCTGTCCGATGAGTTCCGCCGGCTTCAAACCGAGGGTATTTTCGATGGAAGGGCTGACGTAGGTTAGCACACCGTCCCGGTTAAAAATCGAAAGCACGTCCAGTGAATTTTCCGTGAGCGTGCGGAAATATTTTTCGCGCCGCGCCAATTCGGCTTCCGTCTCGCGCAATCTGGTGCGTTCGGTGGCCTCCTCGACTGCGCGCCTCACCGCCGCCGGCAACCGCTCCGGATTGTGCTTCAATAAATAGTCCGTCGCGCCGGCCTTGAGGCTGTCAATCGCCGCAGTTTCTCCGATCGTCCCGGATATTAAAATGAATGGCGTCTCCGGACATTGTTTCCGGGCCATCGCCAGCGCATTCAGACCGTTGAAGGACGGCAAATGGTAATCCGAAAGGATGAGGTCAAATTTTTCCGCCGCAATGGCCTCCTTATAGGCCGCCTTGTCCCCCACGCGCAAAATTGTCGCGTCGAGACGGTCCTGCGTGAGCATGGTACGGACCAACTCGGCAAAATCCGGTTCGTCTTCCAAATGCAATATACGCAACCTTCGATTCATGGGCTAAAATCCGTTCCAACCTTTTACGAGTTCCAATCCAGTGCTGCAAATCACTGAAAATGAGCGGCATACCCAGCCCCTCAATCACTTTTCAGAATGACCTTAAGCCTCTCGTAAAGAATGGGTTGAAAGCAGTCTTTGTGCCTTTTTATGACTTATTTTCAAAAAGAAGCACCAAAAAAAAGCCAGCAAATCCAAGGTTTTTAGCTAAATAGGAGGTGGCTCAAGCGTTGGATTGGGCTTGTTATGCCAATCGTGGCACTGGATGGATATGGCGCCCGGTTCAAAGAACCGTCACATGGTTAGAGCCCGCTCACGTCGGCTGCCACGCCGCGTAAATCGAAAATTCCTACGGTTTGATCGCCTCCACACATCGCCCGCAGATGGTCGGATGCGCCGGGTTTTGACCCACGTCCAACTCCCAGCGCCAGCAGCGTTCACATTTTTGGCCGCTGGCCCGCTCCACCGCGCACACCGGTAAAACGCCTCCACGCTCAAATTTAAGCTGCGAGACGTTGAGCAGTTCACGGAAGTCTTCCGGATATTTTTCGGCCACTTCAGCCTTGGTATCCGAGGCCGTGGAAACGATGACCTTGCCTTCAAGGGATTTGCCAATGGTCTTTGCCTGGCGGCTCTTTTCCAATTCCGGCAGGATGGAATTGCGCAGTTCAAAAAGACTCTTCCAATCGGTCTCTTCGGACTTCGGAACGGAGAAATTGTCCGGCTTGAACAAGCTTCCGTGGACGGAACCATCGGGCTTGCCAGGCACGAATTCCCAGGTCTCATCCGCCGTGAATGCCAAAATCGGCGCCAGCATTTGGCAAAGGCCTGTAACCAGGCGCAGCAACACCGTCTGGGTCGAACGGCGGCGATGCGAGTTTGCCGGGTCGGTATACAGCCGGTCTTTAATCACATCGTGATAGATCGCCGAAAGTTCCACCGCGACAAACTGGCTGACCTTTTGATAAACGACATGAAATTCGTATTTGTCGTATGCCTCGCAGACTTCTTTTTGCAGTTTCGAAAACTCGCCGAGTATCCAGCGATCCAAACCAGTGAGTTTGTCATCGGCTACTGTATGTTTCGCCGGATCAAAATCGTAAAGATTCGAAAGCTGATAACGCAGCGTGTTCCGGATGGCCCGGTAGGTTTCAGCCACTTTATTGACACGTTCCTCGCTCACGACGATGTCATTGCGAAAATCCTGCGAAGCGACCCATAACCGCACGATGTCCGCGCCCCATTTTTTAACATAGGCATCCGCCGTCTGGGGCTTTTCGTAGCCACCTTGCCCTTGCTTGCTCTTTGAAATCTTTTCGCGGTCGGCATCCACCATGAATCCGTGCGTGAGAACGGTCTTGAACGGCGCGGCGCCATTTCCGGCCAGCGAAAGCAACAGCGACGACTGAAACCATCCACGATGCTGGTCCGAGCCTTCCAGGTACATATCGGCCTGGAACGGTTTGTCCACGCCCGAGATTTCCTTGCGACGGGCAATGACGGCGCGCGAGGAACTGCCTGAATCAATCCAGACGTCCAGGGTGTCGTTGCTTTTCCCCACGGCTTCGGGACCGCTCCAGTTTTTCGGTTTCACCAGCTTCCACAGTTCCGACGCGCTTTTTTCGAACCAAACGTTGGAACCCTGTTGCTCGATCAAGTCAGCCACATTGCGGATGATTTGCGCATGCAGAATGGCGCCGCCGGTTGCGTCATAAAACGCCGGCAGCGGCACTCCCCACGTGCGTTGACGCGAAATGCACCAATCCGGGCGCGATTGCACCGCGCCCTTAATACGATTGACACCCCAGTCCGGTATCCAATTCACACGCCCGATTTCCGCCAGCGCCTTTTCCCGGAAAATGCCGTCGTTGGTCACTGCGTGATCAATTTTGATGAACCACTGGTCCATGGCGCGAAAAACAATGGGGGTCTTGCTGCGCCAACAATGCGGGTAGCTGTGATGATAATTCTCCTGGTGCAACAATGCGTGACGCAAACGCAATTCATGCAACACCGCTTCGTTCGCCTCGCTTTTGCCGTGTTTCTCCAGCAATGCCTTGCCCACCATCGATTCAGGCATTTGCTGCTCGCGAGGCAGATCATTCGTATAGGCAAGCTTCCCGTCATCATCCACCGGCGAATAAATCGGAAGTCCCGCACGCAATCCCAGATTATAGTCATCCAGGCCATGCCCGGGTGCGATATGCACGAAACCCGTTCCCGTATCGCTCGTCACAAAATCCGCGGCAAACAATTTGCCGGTCCGATTGCAAAACGGATGTTGATATCCCAGCTTCGCCAGTTCATCGGTCGCGATCGGCGTTTCTTTGTAATTCACCCAACCACACTTTGCGGCCACCGCCGGAAGCAATCCGCGAAACAAAATGAATTTTTCGTCCCCCACCTCAACGGTGACGTATTGAAATTCCCGGTTGTAAGCGACGGCGAGGTTTGCGGGCAAAGTCCACGGCGTGGTGGTCCAAATCACGACAAACGTTTTGTCGCGGCCAGGCACGGGGAATTTCACATAAACGCTTTGGCTCACGTGGTCCAAATATTCCACCTCAGCTTCCGCCAGGGCGGTGCGGCAGGGAATACTCCAATAAACCGGCTTTTTGCCGCGATAAACAAATTCCTTTTCCACGATATCGGCGAACAGGCGCAGTTCGTCCGCTTCATATTCCCGGTTGAGCGTCAAATACGGGTTGTCCCAATCACCCAGCACGCCAAGGCGCTTAAACTGCGTGCGCTGGATGTCGATGAATTTTCGAGCATACGCGTCGCAA
>DASXFM010000469.1:0-3681 GCA_036489615.1 Verrucomicrobiia bacterium
CGCAGTCCCAGGGTGTGGGAAACCATGTTTCCTATTCCGGCGCCGGAGCGGGGGATTACTGCCTGGGACTCGCGCGTGCGCCGTGCCAATATGAATTTGTGGTGGTTCCGGCGGCTGGCCCCGGGGGCGGACGACGTTTACCCGGTGCGCGCTGTTACCCCCCACGAATGCCTGGGCATCCATAGTTATACCCTGATGTCCGAGGAATTTATCGCGACCGCCCGCGTGCCTGCTTATGAAAAATTCCTGCACGAAACCGGTTTGCGCCAGGCCTATGCCTGGCAAAAACGGTTTCTGCAACATCTCCAATCGCATTACCCGATGAAACGTTGGATTCTAAAATCGCCTGACCATCTCTCGGCGCTCGCGGATTTATTTTCCATTTTTCCCGACGCAGTCATCATTCAGACTCATCGAAATCCGATTGATGTGCTCAAGTCGTCCATGCAATTGGTCGAAGTGCTCCAGGGACTATTTGCCCGGCCCGACCGGGAACGCATCCATGAACGCGAGGCCGGGTTGCTGGCCGAAACCATGGAGCGCTCGATTCGCTTTCGCGACCATCATCCGGAGTTGTCCGAACGGTTTCTGGATTTGAACTATTCCGACATCGTGTCCGATCCGCTCGGAACGGTATGGCGGATTTATCAGCATTTGGACTGCACCTTGACGAAGACAGCCATTGACCGGATGCGCCGATTTATCGCGACCCGTTCGCGATATCAACGGCGGCAAAATCCGAGCCTCGCCGATTTGGGGCTGGATGCGAGAACGGAAACCAGGCGATTCCAAAACTATTGCCGCCGGTTTGGGATTTCAATGCAACCGGCCTGAGGCGCAAGAAATTCCAATATCTGCGCGGCGAATGAAAAAAATACACGCATTGCTCCTGGCATTGGGTCTGATATTTCTGGGCTGCCTCGTCTGGAAAATCGGTCCAACCAGGCTTTGGAGCGAATTCGCCTCATTGGGGTGGGGGCTGGCGGTATTCATCGGGTTTGAATTCCTGGCCGAAGGATTGCACACCAAAGGTTGGAGTTACTGTCTCGACGGGCGGTATCGCCGCATGTCCTGGTTCCAGCTTTTTCGCATCCGCTTGGCTGGTAACGCCATCAATTATCTGACCCCGACGGCGGCTATGGGCGGCGAGGTGACGAAGGCGGCATTGCTCTCATCAAACCACAAAAGCCCCGAAGCCATCAGTGGCGTGCTGATCGGACGGCTCTCGACTGGAGTGGCGCACGCATCATTTGTGGCGTGCGGTTCCATTGTGGTGATGTGCGATGCACACCTGCCGCGGCCGGTTTGGGCCGCCATGTTCGCCAGCGGCGGTTGTGTGATTGCGGGGATGCTCGTATTTTTGCTTCTTCAAAAATACGGAAAACTCGGCGTGTTTGTCCGCTGGCTGGCGGCGCGCCCGTTTGCCGGACGATTTCTTCAAAAACTCGCGCGCGAAATCAGCAGCGTGGATGAATCGCTCAAGGCGTTCTACCGCGAGCGTCCCGGCGACCTGGCCCCGTCGGTCGCGTGGCAATGGCTCGGCCATTCGACGGGTCTTCTCCAAACCTGGTGGTTTTTGACTCTCCTGCATCACCCGTTTTCTCCCGAAACCATTGCCACTGTCTGGGTGCTTGGCATGTGGTTCGATTTACTGACGTTTGCCGTGCCGCTGAACATGGGAACGCTCGAGGGCAGCCGCATCGTCGCTTTCAAAGCCGCCGGCCTGGGTGTGCTGGGAGGGATGACCTACGGCCTGGCCTTGCGTCTGGCCCAATTGTCGGTCGCGTGCTTTGGCCTCATCAGCTATGCGTTGTTTGTCAAAGCCGCGTCGCTGAAAACGCCTTACCCGATGGAACAAACCCAAGTCGTTCCCGTCGAGCCCCGACGATAGTTCCGAGGGTATAGCCGCAATTGTGGGCCAAAGTTCCTGCGACAACCAGAGAATAAGCGCCAACGGCGCGGCTTATCGGAGGTGAATCAGACGTTGGGCTCAGTACGGTTGTGATTTGATGAGGCGGGCTTTCAGCCCTCGGAGGCATTGGTATGCGATTTCCCTGGGGCTATGCCCCAGGCTGGTATGGTGACGCGCCGTTGGCGCTGGCCGGGCATTCAGTAAATCCGTTGCGTCGGTCTAATAACTTTGGCTAAATGCCGCCGTGGCTACGTCCTCTCATGCTGCTCCTTCAGCCGACGCTCCGCAACGGTCCATGTTTGTCACGACTCACTGGTCAACGGTGATTCGAGCGGGACACGGTGACACTACGCACGCGCGCGAGGCCCTGGAAAAACTATGCCGCACCTACTGGTATCCGATTTATGCCTGCATCCGGCGGCGTGGTCATTCGCCGGAAGATTCCCAGGACCTGACACAGTCCTTTTTTCTGCGATTGCTCGAACAACATTCCCTGGCGAATGTGAATCCTGACCTGGGCCGTTTTCGCTCGTTTCTTCTCGGTGCGCTGAATCATTTTCTGATTGATGAATGGAAAAAGGCCCGCACCCAACGGCGCGGCAGCGGCCGGCAAATACTTTCGCTGGATTGGGCCGCGGCCGAGCAGCGATTCGATATGGAGCCGGTCGACAACGCCACGCCGGACAAGGCCTTCGACCGGAATTGGGCCACCGCATTGCTGGAAGAAGTTTTGAATCAATTGGAGGAGGAATATCAGCGCGAAGGAAAATTGGAAATGTTCCAGGCGCTAAAGCAAACCCTGACCGGCGCGCGCGAGTCTCTGCCCTATGCCGGCCTGGCCGAACGATTAGGCATGGCCGACGGAGCGCTGAGGGTAGCGGTGCATCGGCTCCGCAAACGCTATCGCGCATTGCTGGAAGCCGAAATTGCCAACACGGTATCTTCGCGCGATGAGGTAAAGCACGAAATGACCTACTTGTTGCAAACGATAGCGGGTGACTGAGAGTTGCGAGACCGTGAGACCGTGAGACCGGAAGAACCTGAGACCGTGAGATTGGTGCCTGGATCGGCGCACGGATTTTTTCGCATTTTTTTTGTAACATACGGATGCAAATCCAGAATTGATGAATAACAGATTATGGATACATCGCGTTTATGTCCCAGTTGCGGCAAGCCGCTCGCGCCGGATTCGCCCCGGGGTTTGTGCCAGGAATGCCTGCTGAAGGCGGGATTTCCGAGCGGCACGGACACCGGAGGCAAATCGCCGCGATTTGTTCCGCCTCCAATTGAGGAACTGGGCTCGAAATTTCCCCAGTTGGAAATGCTGGCGTCGATTGGCCAGGGCGGCATGGGCGCCGTGTACAAAGCGCGCCAAAAGCAGCTTAACCGGATCGTTGCTTTGAAAATTCTCCCGCCGGGCATCGGCAATGAGCCGGCGTTCGCGGAGCGCTTTACCCGCGAGGCGCAGGCACTTGCGCAATTGAGCCATCCGGGAATCGTCACGCTCTATGAATTCGGCCAGGCCGACGGCCTGTTTTATTTCCTCATGGAATTTGTGGACGGCGTGAACCTGCGCCAGTTGCTTCAAAGCGGCCGGGTCTCGCCGCGCGAGGCGCTGGCGATCGTTCCGCAAATTTGCGACGCCCTCCAATTCGCCCATGACCAGGGCATTGTCCACCGCGACATCAAGCCTGAAAATGTTTTGCTCGATCGCCGGGGCCGGGTGAAAGTGGCGGATTTCGGACTGGCAAAGCTGGTGGGCGCAGAGA
>DASXFM010000481.1:0-5539 GCA_036489615.1 Verrucomicrobiia bacterium
TCTTGGCGGGGGAGCAGGATACATTCGGCTGCCATCCCTGATCTACGTCTTGGGCGTCCCGACGCATGTAGCGGTTGGAACTGATCTTTTTGAAATCATCGTTTCAGCCGGGTACGGCACCGTGACACACGCCTTGAAGGGAAACGTCGATATTCTGATTGCGCTTGTCATGCACACCGGGGCGGCCATCGGAGCTCAAATCGGAACGATTTTGACGCAGTATTTTAGCGGTATTCGTCTCCGAATCGCCTTCGTCCCGCTGCCAGTTATTGGAGCAGCCATCATCCTGTACGGGCTTCTTCGCGGACACCTTCGACAATAAAAGCCGGCCAAAAAGGAACGTCAGAAAAATCACTTGCAAACCACATAATGGCGCATTATCGGTATATTACTGGCAATGGGGTTTGCCCTCTCGCCGAGGTGCGAGAAAACCGCCTGAAGATGATTCAGCGCTGATGACCCCTACCGAGATAGTTTGTATCGGTAGGAGTTTTTATGCTGATGACTTATCTAATCGTTTGGGTGGGAGCAGGGCTGGGTGGGGTCGGCAGATTTTGGCTCGGCGGTTTAATCGCCCAGCGCTACGGTGAAGCATTCCCTCTCGGCACCCTCGTAATCAATGTAACGGGGTCGTTCCTCATCAGTTTCTTTGCGACCGTCACAGGTCCGGATGGACGATGGCTTGTATCGGCACGGGGCCGGACGTTTTTCATGACTGGCATTTGCGGGGGTTACACCACGTTTTCTTCATTTAGTTTACAGACAATCACTCTGGCTCAAGACGGCGAATGGGGCTACGCCTGGGCGAACGCCGGATTGTCACTCGGCCTTTGCCTTTTGGCAGCGTGGCTTGGCAACGTCACGGCCTTGATCCTCAAACGAACGAAAGGAATATGAATATGGAACTTCCGCACGAAGCAATGCTTTTAAGAATTTTTCTTGGCGAAACCGAGCGATGGCATCATCAGCCGCTTTATGAAGCCCTGGTTTTCAAAGCGCGCGAGATGCATTTGGCAGGCGCAACAGTATTGCGCGGACCGATGGGATACGGGAAGACCAGTCACATGCACACTGCTAAAATCCTGCGGCTCTCGTTTGACTTGCCTCTGGTGATTGAGATCGTTGATTCGGAGGAAAAAATCAACGGCTTTCTCCCGACGGTCGATGAAATGATGACAAGCGGTCTGGTGACATTGGAGAAAGTACGCGTCATCAACTACCGAGGAAAAGAAAAGGCCAACGGCGATAATCCGGCCACGGAAGTTTCCGAACCAAAACAACCCTGAAGGGCTATATTGTGCTCGCTCGCGTTCTATTTAACCTAATCCAAGTGCTGACCGTGCTGATCTTCGCACCACTGGTCTCCGGCGTTTTGAGCCGACTCAAGGAGATGGTGCAGTCGAAACGCGGACCAAGCATTTTCCAGCCGTATCGCGATCTCTGGAAACTCTTTCATAAAGACGAGATCGTTTCCGAGGAAAGTTCGTGGATTTTCCGCTTCACGCCATACATTGTGTTTGTCACGCCAATTTTCGTGACTCTCCTGATTCCTGTATTGACGAACTATCCGCTTTTCTTCGCGTTTATGGGGGATATGATTGGTGGCGGTTTCGTGCTGTCTTTAGGAGGCTTCTTTGCGACGCTCGCCGCAGTTGACACTGCAAATCCCTACGGCCCGATTGGAGCGAGCCGGACTCGTATGGTGGGATTTCTGGCGGAGCCAGTCTTCATGATCGTCTTTTTCACGGTTTCCTTCGTTGCCGGTTCAACAATTCCTTACATTGTTCAGGAACGGTGGGTTACGCCCCTGGCGAATTTCTTCATGCCCTCGCACGTCCTGCTTGTTCTGGCGTTTCTCATGCTAATTCTGGCCGAAGGCGGACGCATTCCGGTGGACAATCCAACCGGCCATTTTGAACTAGCCATGATTGATGAATCCAAGTCGCTGGAGTACTCGGGGCGGGGCTTCGCGCTGATTAAATGGGGTGGCGCGATGAAAATGTTCGTTTTGATGTGCATTTTTCTAAATGTGCTTGTGACGCCTTGGGGGTTGGCGGGAGAGGAATCGTTAGGTGACGTCTTATGGGCGATACCCAAGGTATTGTTCAAGATTTTCTTCCTTATACTGGTGTTGGTTGTCATTGAATCGTCTCTTTCCAAACTTCGGCTCTTTCGGATCACAGAGTTTCTTGGCGCGGCGTTCATCACTTCTGTTGCCGCAATGATTGCGCAGGTATTTCTGCCATGAACGGCATATGAGCGACTCAACTAAACAACTGTTGGACAATTTGAATGCGCTCGCGGCGGGATTGTTTTTGTTGACGGCTTTCGGAATGGTCGCGATGCGCCAGGCGCGTGGCGTATTGAATCTCTTCATCATCCAATCTCTTCTCCTTGCCGCCTCGGCCGCTTTACTGGGCTTGCGCCATGCCTCGGGGCACCTCTATGGGGTGGCTCTCGTAAATGTTATCAGCAAGCCCATCATTGTGCCCTGGTTGTTGCGGAAAACCTCGCCAGCAGAGATTTATACGCGCCGGGAAGTGGATCAGGTTTTAAACATCCCAACCGCGTTGCTCATTGCGCTGGCGTTGGCTATTCTGGCTTACTTTTTGGGCCAGCCGCTGCTTAATGCGGTCGGCCCAGAGTATCGCAGCCCCAACGTTCCCATCGGAATCGCCGGTCTGCTTGTTGGCGCGTTTACCCTTACGGTGCGACGCGAAGCCGTTCCATTGCTGATTGCTTTACTGGCGATGGAAAACGGGGCCTTTCTTACGGGAATATCTATTTCGCGCAACCTGCCTTTGCTGGTGGAGTTGGCGATTGCCACTGACGGCCTGATTATCGTCTTCATCATGGGGGTATTGACCCGCGCCGTGCAAAAGCAAATCGGAACAACGGCTGTTGGCCAGCTATCCACGTTGCGGGAGGTTTCCGTCGAGGCAACGGAAAAGGAGGCAAACGAATGAGCGTTATCGTCATTTTGGTTCTGCCTCTGATCGCCACCGGTCTTGTCTGCATACCGTTCAAACGGTCGTGGGCTACGACGGTCACCGTTGTTTCATCATTGGTAATTTTTTTCTTATCCGTTCGCGTGGCCTGGCTCGCCTCCGCTGGCGACTCGATTACGGCGGACCTGAAGGTCGGGTGGCTAAAGTGGGTTTCCGTTGATGGTCTAAGCGCACTGATCCTTTTATTGATCGCGTGGGTCGCCACAACAGCGTCGATTTTCTCCATCGGCTATATGGCCCACGAAAATCTATCGCCTGGAAAAACGCGGCTCTATTACGCGAACTATAATTTGTTCGTCTTCTCAATGCTGGCAATTCCAGTTTTGGCCGAACCAACATTGGTATGGATCGTGGTGGAATTGACGACGCTGTGTTCGGCTTTGCTGGTCTCGTTCGATAACAGCCACGCCGCGCTGGAGGCAGCATGGAAATACGTTGTTCTCTCACTGATGGGCGCTGGGATGGCGTTATTCGGATTTCTTGTCTTATTTGCCGCGATGCAGGCGTCTAGCAGCAATGCCGCTTATACCTGGAACGGGCTTATAGCAGCCGCTCCTCATATGCCGCCGATTTTATTACAAACGGCTTTTCTATTGATCTTGATTGGGCTGGGAACAAAAGTGGGATTGGTTCCAATGCACACTTGGCTGCCGGACGCGCATAGCCAAGCGCCCTCACCGGTTTGCGCATTGCTTTCGGGGGTGGAAACGACCGCTATCCTCTACGTGATTTTAAGGTTGTTCCCAATTATGCAAGCTTCACCCAATTCTCACGCTGAAGTTTGGGCGATGGTTTTGGGGTTGATCTCAGTGGGCGCCGCGTCGTTTTTGCTTTTGCAGGTAAGTGACTACAAGCGAATGTTTGCCTTTTCCACTGTCGAACACATGGGAATCATTTTGACCGCAGTCGGACTCGGTGTGACGGCGTCAGGTTACAGTGTTGCACAGCAAATCGTCAGCCACGCAATTACGAAGTCATTTTGCTTTTTCGCGGCAGGGGTGGTTTTGCTTTCAGTCGGAAGCCGAGAGATAGCCCTAGTTCGGGGGCTTGGGCGCAGGTCGCCCGTGGCGGGCGCGGCGCTAGTCTTCGGCGGCTTGGCGATTACCGGCGCCCCACCTTTGGCCGTGTTCTTGAGCGAGTTTTCAATTCTAAAAGTGGGCCTGGCACAGAAGCACTTCCTTGCGACTGGACTGCTGGCCTTGTTCATCATAATAGCATTTTTTGGGATAATGCTCCACGTCAACCGGATGGTTTTTGGAGCGTCCAAAGGCGAAGAACGCCAATTCCATCTGCCTATTTCTTGCCAATTGGCTCTGGCTCTGGCGGCCGTGCCGGTGCTCTTGTTTGGATTCTATATTCCTCCACCGCTGCACCGCTTACTTACGCAAGCGGCGGCCGCTTTGACCAAATGAACGCTTATGACAGACCACACAGAACTAAAAGAGGAACTTGAGCGGCTTTGGCCTGGCTTGGTGAAATGCCGGTTCAATGGCTCAATCTGTGATGTTGCGTGCTCACGCATTCCTTTGGTTGATTTGTGCGGACATCTGTTCCTGGAGTGGAAATACAGTTTTGCCGGATTGATTGTTGAAGAAGGAACGGAATGGCTGTTGCACTACTTGTTTTACGGCGAAGCCGAAGATGGTTGGGTCCATCTGAAAGTTAATGCCCCGCTGGATGATAAGACATTTCCGAGCATTGTGAAGTTTGTCCATGCCGCGGATTGGCATGAGCGCGAAGCCGAGGACTTGTTTGGAATTGCCTTTGAGGGGCATCCACGGCTGGGAGATTTCGTTCTTCATGACGACGCCTGGCAGGAAAACGTTGAGCCGATGCGTCGCAACTTCGACGCGGCTGCGGCTCTGCGCCAGCGCAAGCCAGCTTTAGATTGGCGACCGCTTCGAATAGTGCAGGAGCCGGGCGCATTCGTAATGCCGGTGGGACCGAAGTTTTCCGGCATCACCGAGTCCGTTCATTTTTTGCTCGAAACAGTGGGAGAAGATGTTATCCGCGCCACGCCCCGTCTCTTTTACAAATGGCGCGGCGTCGAGAAGCTTGCGGAAGGAAAGCCGGCGGAGGAGGTCCTATTATTGGCTGAACGGTTTGCCGCGACGACAGCGTGCGCTCATGGATTGGCTTATTGTCAGGCAGTAGAACAAATTTGCGGCGCAAGCATTCCGCCACGCGCCAAAACCTTGCGCGTCTATTTGGCCGAACTCGAACGATTGCGTCAGCACGCCGGAGCTATTCAGGAAATCTGCGAATCCACCGCCCTGGTTGTGGCGACCAGTCAGGCAGGCTTGTTTGAGGAGGATTTGCTCCGTATCTCATGTGAACTGACCGGTCATCGTTATTTATTCGGCCAACTGGCCATTGGCGGGCTGCAACGCAATTTGTCGAACGACGGCTGCATCAGGGCTTTTGAACAATCGAAAGCCGTTGTGGCGAAATTGAACGAGTTGGAAAGACGGCTGCGCGTTTCGAGCAGTTTCCTTGATCGCCTGGAAGAGGTGGGCGTCGTGACGCAGGTC
>DASXFM010000495.1:0-16439 GCA_036489615.1 Verrucomicrobiia bacterium
TCCCGATGAACCCGAAGCCCATGGCTTGCTCGCGCTCATGTTGCATTGCCAGGCGCGCAGTCCGGCGCGATATAACAGCGATGGTGACTTTGTGCCTCTTGATAAGCAGGACACGGCACAGTGGCTGCACCCGATGATTGAGGAGGCCGAAAAACATCTGCGAACGGCCGCGACATTCAAGAGGCTTGGACGCTACCAATTGGAGGCCGCCATCCAGTCCATTCACGCCAACCGCGCAAAGACCGGGCGAACCGACTGGCATGAAATCGCGTTGCTCTACGAGGGACTGACGCGCATCGCCCCCGGAATCGGCGCGCTCGTCGGACGTGCCGTTGCCCTGGCGGAGTCGGGAAAACCAGAGGCAGGGCTGACGGCGTTGGATGGAATATCGGAGGATCGGGCGCCGACTATCAACCCTATTGGGCTGCGCGAGGGCATCTGCTACGACGACTAAACCGCCAAGGCGAGGCCAACGAAGCATTCACGCGCGCTGCCAGCCTCACTGACGATCCGGCAATGCGCGAATATTTGTTTTCCATAAAAGAATACTGCTGTCCAAAATAGGAAATCTGGGGATAAAAACCTTTTTTAGTCTCGTCATTCACTAATCTCGAATGTCAAAAATATACATTAATCCCCCAATCACCCCGACCAACGGCAGTCCAATGGGAGGCCAAAGCGCCGTGGCACTGTCGAATGACCCTGACATTTTCGTCCCGTCGTCGTTCGATAATTTTGCAACAATGCCATAGCGGCCATCCATCGAGACTCCAATTTTACCGAAAAGGGGTTCGGCATTGGTTGGATATTGACCATCCAATTCGAGTACCGAACGACGTAACGGCTTTCCTCTCACGAGCCATACCGCTGTGTATCCTTCCGGCAAATCGACATTTGTATCAACAGCATTCGTCCCCAGCCAAATCCCTTCAATTTGCCACGTGTGCACATAGTTTGTTTTAATGTCCGCCTGAAAGGAATAGGATGGGTAAGGATTTAGGCCTTTGTCACCGACTGGCCCTACCTTTGGGTAGAATAGGACGAACTGGCACTTCTCTTGAGGCAAGTATAGCGCCAAATAATTTCCGCCCTTGATTGTCTTCCCGGAGCTTGAAACTTTCACCTTCAACGGCTTGTCGCGGTATGTAAGGCTGCCGTCACCCCGAAGATTCCGAGCGGCACCATGAAATTCGCTGCAATTCACGCACCCTGCGAGAATAAAACCCGACAAAACCGTCAGGCAGCTAAGAAGTTTGCTCTTTATAGTCATTCAATAGCCCGGCTGATCGATAGTGGCAAGCCAGCATCGCAAATGCGCAAGCGTCACTGCTCGTTTGATGGTGCCACATCTTCACAGACATTCAAGCTTCCCTAGGGAATCAGGCGGATTCTCTCCTGATTTGCTCCGGAGCAGCATCCGCAAATTGCCGGCATTCTGCGATTGTCCAGTATGCTAAACCGCTACCACGCAACGATGTAAACGGTTTTAAGAGGTTCTTCGCTGTTTTCAGTGGAATGGAATAACAGCTTCTGCTACGCCGATAGTGTTCGAACGTCGCTGGCACAATGAACCTTCAAACAGGTCTGAGTCTATCCAGGACAGGGAGCGTGCGAGGATGGCGCTGCCGGAGAGCCGTTCTATCGACAAGTGTCGGCACCATGAATGAGAGCGGGGATGAGGTGGAAAAAGGGTTAACATCGGTTACATGATTCAAAATCAATGACTTAAGCGTTAACAAACCATTAACAGAGGGTTAACAGACCGTTAACATAACACGGCTTGATACGTGGGGGCGAAGACGGCACCCAAATCCAGGCCTTCCACCGAAAACAGCGAAGAACCTTTTAAGACATCATCCACCATCATCATTGGCAGGCTGCGCGCCTTTCGAGACCCCCGCATCGAACGCGAATCACCGGTTAAGAACATTCCATGTTTCGCCACCATCTGTGGTTTTGAGAAGCTGTGTTTTATTGCGCCAATCCTGCGCGATGGCCCAGCCGCAGTCATCCACAAAGTCCAATTGGATCAGTGATTCGCCATGGGTAAGGAAATTTTCCAGGCTCGCGGAAATTGGCTTCCACGTATGGCCACCATCATCGGTCCGATACAAAAGCCCTTTTACTGGTGCCCTCGAATTTGAGTTATGCGATTCGGGACTCCATATCCAGCCTGTTTCAGATGATATAAAACTGCTAACGCCGTCCAATTTGATAGGTGTGGTCGGTTGCCACGTTTGACCGGAATCGTGAGTACCGTAGAAAACCTTGTAAAAATTCGTCGAGTCCCGGTCGTTCGGAACGAAAGAGGTTTCTACGATTCCATTGGTGCCAAAGAATCGAGGCAGAGCACACGGTTGAATTGCCCCATTAGACAGCGCCGTCGGCGAGACAAACTTCTGTTCCTGCCAGTTTATCCCGCCATCGTGCGTAAAAAATAAAAAGGGCCGGGTGGTGGTCGTCAATTGCCCCATCAGCCAGCCATTCGTTGAATCCTGAAATAGGATTTGACCACCGCAGGTGAGGTACGAATGTCGGTCGGAAAATCCAGGCGCACTGCCTTCCCAGTCACCTCCCTTCTCCTCATTGTTTTCAGTGCTGTTAATCAGCTGCCAGGTCCCGTTTCCATCGACGCCATAAAGATATCCCGGCATGGAGTTCATGCCGTGATCGGGAATCAACAAGAGCTTTTTCGGATCCGGGACGGAAAATGATGGGTCATAGACAGGAACGGCCCCTGGCGGCAAATTAGTTTGTTCGCTCGATTCGTCCAGCGCGGGAATTGAAAATTCGCAGTCCTCCACGGGAAAGGCCACAGACAATTCTGCGCTACCCCACGATTGGCCGCCATCTGAAGTTTCGAAAATACTGACATTGGTGGATTCATCATAAACGGCAGTAACCCATGCCGTGTCTTTATCAAACGCAAACAATGCCACGCTGTCTTCCGGACTCGCCCACAAAACTGCTTTCCAGGACGCGCCGCCGTTCGTCGTGCGCAAAATAGAGTTTTGTTCAAAGACCCATTCGTTCGTTTCCAGAACAGTCGTCACATTTTCAGCCCAGCCGTTTTGACGATCCATCATATGAACGGTCCCGATATAATTATGGAACAGTGAAATGTCCAAGTGGCCCAATCTATCGCGATATATCAGATACTTTTGCTTTGCGCGCGGCTTGTTCGGAATCGGGTTTCCGGAATTATCCAGGCTGGGAAACCAGCGCATCAGGTCTGCTTCCCAACCGATTTCGGTGTTTCGGCAACGCCGGACGAGTGTTTTGTAGATCGTATCCGCTTTTTGGGGATCAAGTAATTTTATCCACGAACCGGCCGTACAGAGAACCCGCGCAGTATCCTCGGAATTATCCGGCATGAGTTTGGCCGCTTCGACAGCCAGTTCCGCAGCTTGATAACGGTAATGAAATCGTTCCTCCAGATTCACGTCATTTTCTGCGTATCGCCTCAATTCATCCACGCTTGGAGCAAGCAATTTTGTATTTTCGTTCGTTCTTATCGTATCCCCGTCTTCAAAATTTCCGCCGTAGATAAGCCAATCCGGTTTCAGTTCAGTGCCGAGAAGCTCCATCCCATTTGTTCGCGTCATCATCGCGGCCGCGAAAAGCGCTTTGGCACATCGGTCGGGCAGCAGCCCCTTGTTGCGAGCAGCTTTCAGATCATTTACCAACGCATCGAACTGTGTCCTCAGTTGCGGCGGATAATAGACGCGCGCCTCGTCGTTGCGTTTCAGGCGCACCAGGCGTCGAGCGAGCAGATATCGGATGTCGTTTCGCGCATCAGTTGCATCCTCAGGCACCGCCCTTTCGTCGTTGGTTGAAGACACGGCAGGCCAATTTCGATCCACATACGCCTTGAGTTCACCCACTGTCAAAATACGTTCGGCCACATAAGCCGCATCCATCCAAAATCCGGAACGCAACAAGGCATCCAACGACTCGACGTAATCTCGTTGTGAAAGATGAAGGACGCCCAATTCGCCGAGGACCTGGTTGGACGGGTCGATAAACGCCTCCGACTGTTCGCAGTCAACCTGCAAGTCGTCTTTGAGCTGATTCGACACGCCGTTATTTTTGGCTTCCATGAGTTTAACAACCCGGGCCAGCATTGCTGCCGCCTCATTAATTTTGCCACCGCGCAACAACAACTTGGCCTCCAGCCATTGGGAGACGGGCGATGCTGGCGCGCGCTCGGCCCAACGCCGAGCTGCGTCCCACTCACCGGCCTGATACGCAGCAAGAGCGAGTTCCTCAGCGGAATCCACGTCCCGTACGCCGGCACCCTCCACTGCATCAAGCCAACTTGCAGCCTGACCATCTTTGTACAATCCTGGTTCCCATGAAATGAGATAGGCCGTAACAACGCGTTGCGTGACCGGATTCACGGCCAATTGTTTGAGCGCAACGGGATCATTCGTGGCCAGTGCGTGTTGGGCCGTGAATTCAAGCGAAGCTAAAGCGCTACCATCGCCCGTTCCCAGTTGCTGGAGATAAAGCAGCATGGCCATTTCAAAGTTTTTGCGCCGCAATTCCGCCAGCGCCTCGAGGCCGAAACTTGCCGCCGCCAGGCCGCACGAATCAATAAAACCCATCGCCGCAAATTGGCGCGTCTGCTGAAAATAACCGATGGCCTTTTGCGGGTCTTTACCCGCCCAATATTTGCCGAGCATGAATGCGGCCCAGGTCGATTTGAAGTGCCGTTGGGCAGGCGGCAGTGCCAGAACCTTCTCCCATGATACGCAGGCCGCATCAGAATTGGGAAATGCCGGATTTTCCCACGCAATCGCGCCCGCAAAATAATTCGCAAACTCCGCGGGCAATCCCGGTGTGATTCGAACGTCCGGAAATGGCGACGGCGGCGGCATTGGAGAAGCGGGTGGATTCGAATCTTGCGAGGGCCCTACCGGCGGCGCCGGCAACGTTTGCGTCGTTGGCGGGGATATTGGTGGATATATCGGGCCATGGACATAATTGGTTCCGTCCCATACAACTCGATCATCGTCCTCGATACTATCCTCGAACGCCTGCAATTTGCCTCGCTCGATCTGATGCGCCTTGATGATCGTTTTGGCCATCGAAGTCGGCGTTCCCAATAGAGCCAATTCCCTTCGCAAATCACTCAGTTCGGCGTCCGCGCTGTCCTTTGCGTAAGTGTTGGTCGTTATCATCGCCCGGATTGAATTGGTCGCCAAATGTAATCGCTCCAACTCGTTCTCAAAATCGGCGACGGGCGCGGCGAGCACGGCCCCGTCGCCACCGCTTAGCAAATTGTTTGGGAAAAAATCTCCGCACGCGAACAGCCGGAGAGCGGCGGAAAAGACGACAAAGAAAAGAGCCGGCGCCCTAAAATATTTTAATTTCAACTTTTACCTCACGATCTTCGCTTAGCCGAAGCCAGCCGATGATTCGTTTTTCGCCGGCAGGCAAACGGAATGGTTTATCGTCCACTTGAAATCTCGCAGTTGCCGGCCCCGCATCGCCTAGATTGAATCCGCCGATGCCATCGCCCGCTACCAGCCGGGCATTTGTCCAGGTCACTTCGACCGCGAGTCGTGAGGAGAGATCGAGTTCGCCATCGTTTACCAGGCTGATTTCCACGAGGCCGCGCTCGATCCTGCGCGCCGCCGCATGGACATGTTCGCGGGGCACGCGCCCAGCCATCATCGCCGTGAGGGTCGGCCAACGCAAGTTTAGAACGTCATCCGCCACCGGCAGCCGATACCAGATGATTCCACGCATTGAGGCTGGATGGTTTGTCGCCCAAAACCGGACCAATTCAGCCATGGCCACCGGATCGGTTCGAACTTCACGCAATTGATAATCCGGTGGCCAATCCTTACGCGGTCCGTCTGCCGATAAGCCGGTGAATTTCCCATTCCGGTTAAACGCGATGAGGTAGCCATACGTTGGCAAGGCGACGCGGAAAGGAACGCTCCATTGCCCGGCCCGTTTCACAGCGCGTTGCGCCTCCGCCGGATCGCACAACGTAAACGGAGCGCTGGCGGATTTCGGCGCTTCGAGCGAGTGGACTTGCAGCACATACCCATCGGCAGATGCGATGAGCTTTGGAAATGACGGTTCATTCAACCAACTCGGCAAGGCCGTGACGATGACCGGCACGGGCGCAATTGCGCGTCGAATGGCCACGACCCAAACGCGATAGCCATCGAGCTTTGATTGCGCACAGTCGAAATCAATTTGTAACTCGGACGGACCGCACCCGTTGGCTCTTGCCTGGTGGACCAAGGAGACAGCCAGACGGATCAGGAATGCTGTGGTTTTATCGGTTTCGAGGAACGGCCCTGGATAAGGCCCAACGCGTAACGCCAGGCCAACATGGATCCCTGACTGCTTAAGCAGCGCATAGTCGACTGGAACCTCTACGATCTCTGGCCGTTTAGCTTGCCAGGTCACTTCCGCATTCAGTGTAACGATCCTCTCGAAATTGGAACCATGCTCAATAATGGCGTCGCGCACAGCCTGGTTCCAATCCCGCTGCCAGAGATAAATATCCTGAGACATCGGAGCCAAAGGTGACTCATTTCTGCCGTCTGTCACGCCGCTCTGCGGGAGAGCTTTCCCACACATTAAAAGCGAAAGCAGCAACGGCAGCGGAATCTGTTGAAAGATTTTCACTTTGAAGTAAAGATGGAATAGCAGTTTTCCATTTATTCCGAAATAAAGAACAACAAATGCCGAACGCCAACGGGATTCAAATACGTCCGGCATCGCGGAGAGAGGAAAAGATACCCTATGAAAAACCGCGCACATCGTCCGGCGGTGGCGCCAAATCCGGAATGATGATGACGCGCATGCCCGCATTATGAGCGGCGCGTGCACCCGGCGCGGAATCCTCGAACACCTGGCACTGACCGGGGGCGATACTCAATTTTTTCGCGGCCAGGAGATGGAGATCAGACTCAGGTTTGCTTTTGGTTACCTCGTCGCCACTGGAAACTTCCCGGATATACCGGAGAATGTTTGACTGGCCAAGACGCGCCAGGGCTTTTTGCCGCATGGTGGATGTCGCGACAACACAAGGAATAGAACGTTGCGCGAGATACTGCAGCAATTACCGGTTAAGAATATTCTATTTTGGCAGTTTTGCCGGCTACAGCCGGCGAAACTTGTGTCATAGTAAACAATGGCAACGCCTCTATTGGCCTGGTTCGGATTCGGCGCTTTGGTGGCGGCCATTCTGGCGCTGGACCTGGGACTTTTTCACCGCAAGCCCCGTGAAATGGGCGTCCAGGAGGCATTCGTACGGAGCGGAATTTGGATCGGACTTGCTTTATTGTTTAATGCGGGCATTTACTTTTGGCGCGGCGGCGAAAAGGCGGTCCAATTCTTTACGAGTTACACGGTGGAATTTTCACTGAGCGTGGATAACCTGTTCGTGTTCCTGCTCATTTTCAAATATTTCAGCGTCCCATCCCGGTACCGGCACAAAGTCCTATTTTGGGGGATTATCGGCGCGCTCGTCATGCGGGCCATTTTTATCGGCGCCGGGATTACTTTAATGGAGAAATTCCATTGGATGATTTATCTGTTTGGAATCGTCCTGGTTATCTGCGGTATAAAGATTGTGCTGGAAAGGAATCGCGAAATCCATCCCGATAAAAATCCGGTTTTAAAATTCATTCGCCGGTTCATTCCTGTTTACAACGAGTACAATGGCGATCGGTTCTTCGTTAAACAAGACCGCCGAGTTTTGGTTTCTCCATTATTCACGGTGTTGGTCGTCGTCGAAAGCAGCGACCTTTTGTTTGCGCTGGATTCAGTTCCAGCGGTTCTGGCCATCACGCCGGATCCCTTCATCGTTTATACTTCAAATGTTGCCGCAATTCTCGGGCTGCGCTCACTGTTCTTTGCATTGGAAGGCGCCATGAACCGTTTTCATTACCTGCGCTACGGACTTTCCGTCATCCTCGTCTTTGTCGGAGTGAAAATGTTGATTTCCAGGGTATATTCAATCTCCACTGAAGCTTCTCTTCTCGTTATATTGAGCGTTCTCGCCATTTCAGTCGTCGCTTCGCGATTTCAGCCGAAGACGTCAGCCATCGGGAAATCACAATGATATCGAGGGCAAGTGCGGACTCGCATGCCGCTTGCGACTGACAACTTCATTTCAAAATGACTGTGGACTGTCCGCCGATGCCGCTTCAGGATTTCCCCCAGGCTGGCGCAATCCGAAACGATTCAATTTTTCCCGCATGGTGGTGCGGGTGACCCCGAGCCAGCGCGCGGCTTTGGCCTGATTCCCCCCGGCCAATTGAATGGCGCGCGTGTATAATTCACGCTCCATGTCCGCGAGCATTTGGGCATGGGCTCCCTCAACTTCTCCATGCTGCGCGCGCTCCAGCAATTCATTGAAATAGCCGGCGACTGTCTGCTCTTCAACTACGATGGGCCTGCGCCGCCGGGCAGACGCCTGCTGAACATGGTCCAAACTAATCGAGTATCCTCGCGCCAGCAACAAAGCCTGTCGGACGATGTTTTCCAATTCGCGGACGTTCCCCGGCCAGTTTTGGCTTTGAAGCATGGCAATGGCCTCAGGCTGAATTGACGGCGCGTCATTGCCCAGTTCCGTCGCAGAACGCCGCAAAAAGTATTTTATCAAGTCCGGAATGTCCTCGGTACGCCGGGCCAGGGACGGCAGCGTAATCGTGACGCCGCTCAAGCGATAAAATAAGTCCTCACGGAACTGTTTTTCCTGAATGGCGCTTTCCAGATCGCGATGGGTGGCTGTCAACACCCTCACATCCACGGAAATTTTTTCATTACCACCCACTCGCTGAATGTATTTCTCCTGAAGTACACGCAGCAGCTTCACCTGTGTGCTCAAGCTTAAATCGCCGATTTCATCAAGAAAGATGGTGCCCTGGTTGGCCTGCTCAAAACGTCCCACTCGACGGACATGCGCCCCGGTATAAGCGCCGCGTTCATGGCCGAATAATTCGCTTTCCAACAGGGTTTCCGGAATTGCCCCGCAATTTACCGCCACAAACGGCTTATCGTTGCGGTTGCTGTGCTGATAAATCGCCCGCGCCACAAGCTCCTTACCAGTGCCGGTTTCCCCGCGAATAAGCACAGTAACCGCCGTGGCAGCGACACGCCCGATTTCCTTATAGATGGCTTGCATCGCCCGGCTGTTCCCGATGATGGCGGATTGCGCGGAAAGAGATTTGCCCATCTCAAGCGGCTCAGACATGAGGCGGCTGCTCGCAACCGCTTTGGTAATCAAATCAAGCAGTTCATTCATATCGAGAGGCTTAAGAAGATAATCGTAGGCGCCGAGCTTGGTGGCTTCGATTGCGGTTTCAGTCGTACCAAATGCCGTCATCATGATGATCGGCAATTTGGGCCTCGAATGATGGAGCCGTTCAATCAACTCCAATCCGGACAGTCCCGGCAATTTCAAATCCGTCAAAACGACGTCACAAGGATTTTCGCGCGCCTGGGCCAGGCCGTCATCACCGCGCGTTGCCACCGCGACAGCATAGCCCTCGGCCTGGAGTTCCTTTTTCAACGCAGACGTGATCCCCGTATCGTCCTCAATCAACAGTATCTTAGGCGGCTGGCTCATGAATCTGTTCCGGTTTAATATATGGTAACAAAATCGTAAAGACGGTGCCATGACCTGGATCGGATCGGCACTCCAGCGTTCCATGATGCTTTTCAATGATGCGCGAGGCAATGACCAGCCCCAATCCGGTACCTTCATCCTTGGTGGTGAAAAACGGATCGAATATGCGCTTTTGAACTTCGGGCGGCATACCCTTGCCGGTATCACTCACTTCGATATTTACGACCGGGCTCATTTTGCCGTTTAACCGCCCGGCGCCCGCAAGCACCCGGACCGTGATCGCGCCGTCACGCCCGATGCTTTCCATGGAATTTCGGACTAAATTGATTAATACCTGATCAATCTGATGCGGATCCACGCGCAGCCAAATGTCCGGTTTGGATTCCAAATTCAAACGAATCGATACCTTCTCGAGTTGGATTCGAAACAATGATTGAATTTTCGCAAGCAAACTATCGGCTGAAACGACGGCAAATTTTGGTTCCGCGGGACGCGCAAATTGCAAAAACTGCTGCACAATTCCCTCAAGGCGCTGGATCTCGCTCCCAATGACCAGGGCATCTTCCTGCTCAGAAGAATTGGCGGCGAGGCATTTCTTAAGACTGTGCAAACGCACATTGATTGCCGTCAAAGGATTGCGAATTTCATGAGCGACGCCGGCGGCAAGGGTCCCCAGCGACGCCAGCTTCTCATTTCGGATTGCCTGAGCCCGGCTCTTCACCAACTCGATCCGCAGTGGGCCAATGACACCTGAATAAATCGCAATCATTCCACTGGTTATCAGTGCCACCAGAAGAATGGATACGACGATCAATAGTTCCTGAATCCACGCCAACGCATTTTTTGAATCCGCAACGAATTGAATCTGCTCCACCCGTTCGGACGCCTGCAATTTTTCACAAAGCTCCACAATCGGCGCCGCATTGCTCCGAATCATCTCCACCTCAACAATCCTGGAGGGCGCCGGCACTGTTCGGTTGCCAGCGTTCATTAACTGCCGGTTCCTGGAAACATAAACCTCAAACTCATCTCCGATCTGTTTCATCAGGCTCCGCTGTTCAGCCGTGGTGAGAATATCCTGATGAGCGCGAATCCACTTCTCCTGGTCGCCACTTTGGTCCTCGAATGAGCCTTCTTCAGCCGGATCATGCTCCTGCTCAATCCGCAGCACCGTTTCATTCAATTCACGAACCGTTGCTTCAATATACGCCGGCAGGTAGTAGTCCTCCGCCCTGACTGAAGAGAAACTGCGATGCAATTGTCGAAGTTCCCGCCACGTATTCTGCCCGATCCAGCCAAAAATCACGGCGATCAAAATAATGGCCGCCGCATACCCCAAAATTTTCCACCCGTTATTCATGAAATGGCGAGTAACTGACCACCCGTGATTCCTGATTCGCCAGACTTTAGTTCCGGCCAAACGTAGATCCCAACAAAATCTCCGCAAATTAGAGCAAACTCTGGCGAAAATTTGCTGGCACAAGACCGGCTGAAGAGAATTTTGGGCCGATGATTCATATTGTGATCATATTGCACATCCGATGCCAAAGCGATGAAAACACAAAATCCAAATTTCAGCCGGTGCCTTGACCAAACGGAGCGACGACGCCAGGGCGGTGATGATGAATCGGGTTCCTTATTGCCTGTAAAGCCCGACCTCAGGAGCAAGACGATCCAAAGCACTCGTGCCATATCGGCTCCCCTTGTTGCCGGAAACGTGTGCGCTCATGTATGGCAAGGCACTGGCTGGCTAAAAATTGAGCCATGACGGCGAAAATTCTCATAACAGACGACGAACGGTCCATTCGCGAAGGGCTGGATAAAGTTCTACGGAAAGAAGGTTATGACGTCGACCTGGCCGAGAACGGCCAGGTCGCCATCGAAAAGATCAGTCACAAACACATTGATCTATTGCTATTGGACGTCGGCCTGCCATTTAAGGATGGCTGGACCACAATGGAATGGCTATCGCAATTCAATCCTCTGTTGCCCGTGATTATAATTACAGGTCGTTGGAAACAAACCGAACGGGCGGAAACCTCCGGGGCGGACTTATTGATGGAAAAGCCGCTGGACGTTGCCAGGTTGCTGCAAAACATTCGTCAACTCCTTGCCGAACCAATTGAAATCCGCGCCAAACGCATTAACGAACACAAACGCGGATTTCAGAGCGTTGCCTGTGACCTGCGTCAATTTCGGTCAAATTTGGAGAACAGATTTACCACTCCCTTCAAATGGTTCGGTTTTAAGCTTAAACACAGTTAAAACATGAAGAAACGAATTCTAATTATTGATGACGATCCAAGTATTTGCGAATCGTTATGCAAGGTCTTACGATCTGAAGGCTACGAAGCGGAATCCGCGCTTCACCCACATGATTTCATAAAGAAATTCAGCGCCCGCCGCCCCGACCTCGTATTGCTGGACCTCAACCTTCCCGGCCTCAGCGGCTGGGATGTTTTCGCAGCGCTCACCTCATCCGATCCTTTTCTGCCGATCGTAATAGTCACCGGAAGACAAAATCAGTCTCAACTGGCGACGGACGCGGGAGCGGGAGCGTTGATGGAAAAGCCGTTGAATGTGCCACTGTTACTTGGAACCATTGCGCATCTTATTGCCCAGGAACCGGAAGTCCATCTCCGGCGACTCTCCGGATTAAATCGCAATTAACGCACGGCAACCAAATATTAAAAACAAAAAGTCAAACGTACCCGGCATCGTTGGTTCTGTGTAAATCTGACCAGAGCCATTGCTCGATTGCCGGGCGGGCATGGCGAAGTGAGGAAAAGATATTCAGTGAAAACCCGCGCACATCGTCCGGCGGTGGCACCAGATCCGGAATGACGATGACGCGCATGCCGGCTTTATGGGCAGCACGTGCACCCGGCGCGGAATCTTCAAACGCGAGACACTGATCGGGGGCGACCCCCAATTTTTTCGCGGCCAGGAGATAGAGATCAGGCTCAGGTTTGCCTTTGGTTACCTCGTCGCCACCGGAAACTTCCCGGATATACCGCAAAATATTTGATTGGCCAAGACGCGCCAGGGCTTTTTGCCGCATGGTGGATGTCGCGACGACACAAGGAATGGAACATTGCGCGAGATACTCCAGCACTTCGACAACGCCATCCTTCAGTGCGTGTCCTGCATCGGCAGTGTGCCGGTCCATCATAACGCGAACGTCGGCGCAAATTTCGTCGTAAGGAAAATCATTTCCGAAATGCGTACAAAATATTTCGCGCGTGTCGCGGTCGTCGCGCCCGACCGCTTTCACATAGATTGATTCACTGAGCGGATAGCCTCTCTGATTGCTGACAACCAGCCAGGCATCGCGATATGGCCGTTCTGAATCCAATAGGAGACCGTCCATGTCGAAAATGATTGCTCTGTTCATAGACTCAATGGGGCTGGGGCTTTCCCGAGGCTTTCACGCGGCGTAATTTAAACGGGCGCAACGAAATGTCACTACTATTAGTTTGCAAACGACGCATATGGATTTAACCTGTCGCTTCTATAATGAAGCCGCGCTTGATTGAAAAGTTGAACCGTATCCGCGCCAATTCTTCCAGCCGTGAATTTATTCTTGCAGATGCGCGGGACGCCGACATGGCATGGGGGGTGCCCTGCCCGGGCCAGCTTTATCCGCCGTCGGAAGGTGCGCGCTACCGGACCATGCCGGAATTCCACGAGCAAATCCGCGCCGTGGCGCGCCAGGGCATTGTGGATATCATGCTCGCCTCCATTTCCACCATGAGTCTGCTGGCGCATCGCGAACAATTCTTTGATTCCCTGGATGTGACACCGGCGGTGCGCATCAACGACGCTACCGATGTGTGGTGCCCGCGCGGCGGCCGTTACCGTAATTATCCATCGGCGCCCTTCGCCAGCGGTTTCATCGAAGAAGCACAGTTCGGCAGCCTCGTCGCGGAGCCCCGCGAACCGGTGGTCAATCTCGGCCTTTACTCCATCACGCTCAATAATCAACTGCCGGAGGACCACGATTCCCTCGCCGCATTCAAAGCGTTTCGCGCGGAAGCGGAGCGGAAAAAATTCAATTATTTTCTCGAAGTGTTCGCGCCTAATACGCAGGCGGGGTTGAAACCCGAGGAAATTTCGGCGTTTGTGAACGATAGCGTCTGCCGCATGCTTGCCGGAGTGCCACTGTCGGCGCGTCCAGTGTTTCTGAAAATTCCCTATTTTGGCCCGCGCGCCCTGGAGGAGTTGGTGGCCTACGATCCATCGATCATCGTGGGCGTCCTGGGCGGCAGCAGTGGTACCACGTTCGATGCGTTTAAGCTCGTGGCCAACGCGCAGAAATACGGCGCCCGGGTTGCTCTCTTTGGCCGCAAGATCAAGGCGGCCGAGGATCCGCTGCTGTTTATCACGTTTCTTCGTGAAATTGTCAATGGCGCCATTTCCCCGGAAGCGGCGGTCAGGGCGTATCATGGCGGGTTGCAGGCAAGGAAAATTCAACCGGTGCGTTCCATCACCGAAGATCTGAAAACCGCCGACGCCACCTTAAATTATTGAAAGGAGAAATTATGAGCGTTCAACTTACCAAAAACGTCGCTGATTTTTTACGGAACCCGGTCCAGCACTTTATCGGCGGGCGCTCTCAACACAGCGCTCTCGGGACCACGGGACATGTCGTGAACCCATCCGATGGCTCCACTCTGGCCACCGTCGCCATGGGCGGCGCGCCGGAGATCGACGAGGCCGTCGCTGCCGCGTGGAAAGCCTTTCCGTCATGGTCAGCCCTGCCTTCCGGTGAGCGCGCGGTGAAATTGCACCGGCTCGCTGAGCAATTGGAAAAACATTCCGCCGACCTTGCCCTCCTGGAATCGCTCGACGTCGGCAAAGCCATCAACGCGGCGGAAGCGTTCGACGTGCCGTTCGGCATTGAGTGCCTGCGTTATTACGCCGATCTTTCAACGCATGCCCAATATGAAGTTCCGCTGGCGCTCAAAAATATCGAGGCGCGGGTACATCGCGCGCCATATGGCGTTTGCGGTTTTATTTTTCCCTGGAATTTTCCGTTCACGCTGTTGATGTGGGGCATCGCTCCGGCGCTGGCGGCAGGCAATACGGTCGTCGTCAAACCATCGGAGGTCACTCCGCTAAGTTCCCTGTTTATGGCCAGGCTGGCCGCGGAGGCCGGCATACCCGACGGTGTCATTAACATGGTAATCGGCGACGGCCCGACGGCGGGCGCAGCCCTGGCAACGCATCCAAAAATTAAACGCATGTCGTTTACGGGCTCGCCGGCCGTAGGCAAAAAAATCGCCGAAGTGTGCGGACGCAATCTCGTGCCTTGCAAACTGGAGTTGGGCGGCAAAGGCGCTGCGATTGTTTTTGATGATGCAGACGTGGATATGACGGCGCAAAAACTGGCCGGCGCGATCACGTTGAACACCGGACAGGTATGCTGCACTGCCACGCGCTGGATTGTTCACGAAAAAATTTACAACCGCTTTGTGGAACGGGCCGTTGCCGCGTTGAAAGGAACAAAAATGGGCCCTGGCCCGGCGCGCGAGACACAGATGGGACCGCTCGTGAGCGCCGCCCAGCGCCAACGCGTGCTTCGTTACCTGGAAAACGGCGTAAAAGAAGGCGCAGAAGCCGTATTGCCGGGAGGAGCGGCGGCTCCAAGTGGTTGCGAGGGCGGTTTCTACGTCCAGCCAAGTTTGCTGGCAGGTTCGCCGGAGAATATTTGCTGTCGTGAGGAAATTTTTGGACCGAGCGCGTTTCTCGTCAAATTCAAAGACGAGACGTCCGCCATTTCCCTTGTTAACCAACTGGCCTACGGGCTGGCCAACAGCGTTTGGAGCTCCGACCTTAAGCGTGCCAGCCAGGTCGCCGAAAAGATGGTTGCCGGAAACAGTTGGATCAACGCTCATAATGTCTTTGCCTACGGACTGCCTTACGGCGGCGTTAACCTGAGCGGCTTCGGCGGTGGCGTCAATGGACCCGAAACGCTTTACGATTATTTGCGCCCCCAAACTATTGCCCGGCCACTTGCGTGATCAATGACCAGGACACATTTTTGGAATTACTCCGTCGCGACGGCGTTGTTTACTCCCCGGATGCGCGGCTCGTGCCTTTGAGCGGCGGAGTCTCGTGCGATATTTATCTGGTTGAGGACGGAGATGACCGGTTCGTTGTCAAACGGGCGCTGGAAAAGTTGAGGGTGAAGGCGGACTGGTTTGCCGACATTCGCCGAAACCGGACCGAATGGGAATATATCCGTTACGTCTCCAAATTCCTGCCCATGGCCGTGCCAGGTCTGCGCCAGTGCTCGGCAATGGACAATTATTTTGCAATGGAATATTTCAACGGGGAATATTCCAATTGGAAACAATTGCTCCTGGCCGGACAGGCCCGGGTGGAGCACGCGGCGCAAGCAGGGAACATCCTGGGCCAGATCCATCGGCATTCAACGGGTGACGCAGAGGCGATGGGTCTCTTTGATACCACGCCGACGTTTTTTCAATTGCGCATCGAAGCCTACTTGCTGGCAACGGGCGCGAAACATCCGGCGTTGCGTTCGCAATTTGAGGCCGAAGCAGCGCGCCTGGCCAAAGTGCGCGAATGCCTTGTCCACGGCGATTTCACACCCAAAAATATTCTCGTGAGCGGTGACCGAATGATCCTGTTGGATTGTGAAGTGGCATGGTTTGGCGAACCGGCGTTTGACGTAGCGTCGTTGCTAAATCATTTCTGTCTCAAGGGTTTGTTCCATGCTCCCGGGGATGCCGGCATGGACGCCATGATTGAAAAGTTCTGGTCCGCATATCAATCCGCGCGGCCCTCGCCCGAAGTCGAATCACGGGTTGGCCGC
>DASXFM010000535.1:0-8432 GCA_036489615.1 Verrucomicrobiia bacterium
CAGGGACAATTTCGCGCCCTCGGCGGTTTCGTCATCCCGCCGATGCTGCAAATTTCGAAGCCGGGCAGGGGATTCCACTGCGGCAGTTCGCTGCCCATGCGCGCGCAGCCGGCCAGCGACTTTGAAACCGATTGCCTCGGCCGCCCCCGCGGATGGTCCCGTATCCACGTCGTGGACGCCAGCGTCCTGCCATCGGTCCCCGCGACCACGATTACATTTTCGGTTATGGCAAATGCCCATCGGATTGCCTCTGAAACTGCGTCCGCAGGTTGAAGTGTTGAAACGGGTGGGAAACTCGGTAGGGCGCTGCTGCTGCGTGCTGCTGTGGCGTCCACAAATCTTCTTAACCGCAAAGATCCGCCGTCGCCAAGGCTACCAAGGAATCCCTAAGGTATAGAAACGAATATTTAGAAACATCGAACGCTGAACATCGAACTTCGAACGCCGAATTGACGGTTCCTTGGTGCAATGAACCTTCAAAAAGGTTGGAGTCTACGGAGGACAGGTCACAGAGACCACAAAGACCGGAAGGTTTCACGCGAAGGGACAGATCCATTCCAAACCGCGAACCACGCGAAATATACGAACGAAACTAATCTCACGCGAAGTCCGGCCCGTTTTAACTAGATCCGAGCACCAAGGACGGTCCAAGCGGAAAAAAGAGCCGATTCACATCGGCTGCTACGCATAGGCGGGCAAAGTTTAGCAAAGATCGTTATGCTATGGTTTTGGGGGCTAAAGTTGAAGTTTAGGGGTCTAAAATGACGCGGTTTTGTTGGGAAATTCGCAGATTCGGGCTAATTTTCAAAAATGGGATTTTTCGGAAAAAAGCTAATTTTCGATGAGTCGAATATTAGGGGGTAATTAGATTTTGGTCGTCGACAGAATGGACAGAATTCGCATTTTGTATGCATTTTATACGTATAAAATTGTTGACTTTATTCACGACTTATTCACATATTATTCACGGTTCGAGGGACAAAAGTCGGCCCCGTGCCGTGTGAACGATGCGCCGAGGCGTGTCGGTCCTATATCCCTCAACCGTTTTTCAAAGCCGCTGCCGTCAGCGGCTTTTGTTTTGTATAATATGCGCCGTATTCTGCCTCGCGAGTATCGTCCACGTCGATCACGAGACTGCATTGGGACCAGAGCAGTGTTAAGTAGCGGTCTTCGCGCCTTTCATACGTCCGCTGAAGAGCCCAGAGGAAATAATCCACGGCCTGTAGGGCCGGTTCGTCAGTAGGGCGCGCGGCCTTGACGTCCAATGGACCGGCCAAGGCGATATTACGCTGCTGCGCGAAACGGGCGCGAGCCGTTTCCAGGGCTGTCCGGAACGCAGCAGTGCGATGACTGTTGCCCCGAATCGCGAAGCAAATAGTGTAGCCTTGATGTTTATGCAGCCGCTCTTTGAAGAGACGTCGTACGGCATGGTCATACAGATCGTCAGGCTTGTAACGGTAGGCCGTGCCTCGTTCGTTGCGGGAACGGACATAGTCGAGTACCGCCCGTTTATCCCGGACTACTGCCGAAAATTTCAACTCATGCCGCTGTAACAGGGCAAAAACTTCGCGCCGGACTTCCGGCAAGTCATCTTTCGCGTGAAAATAGAGGGCGGTCTTTTTCTCATCGGGTTGCATGGAAGGCACACCTTTGAAATATGGATCAGCGAGGAGTTTCGCCCGAAGGTCATGCAGATCTTTCGCCAGCTTTGAGGCATCAGCCACGTCTAATAAGCCTACAATAAAATAGCGGCTGCAACCTTCGGTTCCCGGCAACACTCTGCCCTTGGCATCGAACAATATCGGGTCGCCGGCCTCATCAACGAAATAATGCTTTATTTGCGGGGCGGATAGTTCTGGTTTTTTTTCGTTCATCCCTTCGACAAGCCGTGTCGGAATCCTAGAGGAATCGCCGATGCCACGCAAAATGAAATATGGAATGCCGCGCCTCCCGGGCCTAATACGCCAACGGCGTTACATCATTCAGCCCAGCGTTGCCGAATCAGAGAGGCTACACTGGGTAATGTCCCCTAAAACCTATCAACCTTGAAAAGGTTGTATCAAACAAAGAATCTAATTCTTCCAGGAACCTTCGCGCCCTCTGCGACCTTGGCGTGAGGCTTTGGCACAGGCCTACACATTTTAAGAGTATAGGGAATGCAACCAGAAACGAGAGTCCAAAAAACCGAGAAATATGCGCTTTTATTGGCAAATTCACAGATTTGGCATCGCTGAATGGAAACGAGACCGGGATCCGCTAATGGCCGGGAAGCTCATTAACCAAAAAAGATCGGAAAGACCGGAATGTTTCGCGCGAAGGACGCTAAGGACGCGAAGGGGAAACAATCTCCGGCCGAGGAATTCGGGAAATTTTTAGCCACAACGGTCGCACAGATATAAAATATTTCAAACCGCGAATTACGCCAATGGCCGCAAAATCTTTTTAACTACAAAGATCCGCCTCCGCCAAGGCTACGGTGGACGGGGGGAACGTGCGGTCCTGAAGGAGATAGAGCGGACTGACGTCGCGCTGCTACGTGTCGTTTATTTGTTGCGTTGAAGCGTTGAAACGGGCGCCGGGTGAGGCTACCCGGCCTACAGGCGACGATCTATGATGCGCATCGGGTAAATGATGTCGAAGCAAAAGTGTTTCGCGTAGTTCGTGTATTTCGCGGTTTCGAATGTTCTATCTCTGCCGCGTTTCTGGTTCCGAATTCGCCGAGTCTTTACCGCGAAATACGCTAAATACGCGAAATGTTCTGTTTCAGGTTTCGTTCGTGTTGTTCGCGGTCAAAAGGCCGGTATGCTCCTTTGTGATCTCTGTGATCTTTGTGGTTAAGTTCGGTCTGCGGTTGCGGCTCTGTCGTGCGCGACCACAATCCGAGATTCTTCGCGTTCAGTGTTGGATGTTCTGGGGTCCGTGGTTAAATTCGTGTTAATTTGGGCGTCGCGGGAGCTACGCCCTACCGACGTAAAAGCTCAATAAAAAAACGCAAAACCTCAATGACAGTTCGAGCGTCTATGCTAGCATCCGCGAATCCAGAGCACTGTTTGTCCTGTTTTGTTTCGTTTGGACGGTGCGCGGTGTTTTGAATATTAAAAATGGCGATGGCGATGGAACCATGTCCGGGGCAGTTATTTCCGATTTACAATTTGTTCGTTCTACGTTTTGATTGAATCCTTGTATGAGACAAAAACTTTTTTTAACGCCGTGCGTTCGCCTGATGGCGGCATCGGTTCTTTTCGGTGCGTTGACTTTGGCGGCGCGCAATAGCGCTGCTGATGAGGTTACGCTGGAAGACCATGCGTTGCGGGTGTCGTTTGATTCGGATTCGGGCGCGTTGACGCGGATGGAAGACAAGGCGACGCACTGGGTCATCGAGCGTCGTCCGGAACTGGGCGTCTCGTTTCGCCTGTTTGCGCCGTTGCCGGATCGCCGATGGAATCCGGTTTACGGCCAGAAACAACGCGCCGTTTCGGTGACCAAGGTTTCCGACAACGAAGTTGAGATCAAGTGGAACAATTTGGTGAGCGAAAGCGGCGGGGTATTGCCCATGACGTTTACCGCCGATGTCACGCTGAACAATGGCGTCCTGACTTTCAATTCCACGTTGCAAAACGATTCAACCTTGACGGTGGAAACGATTGATTATCCTTATTTTGGCGATTTCAATCCGCCTTCGCGCCAATCGTCGCTCAAGGCCTGCACGATGAAGCAGGGCAGTATGAGCGATATGTCGCAGGAGGAGCTGTACCCGCACTTTGCAAATCACAAGGGTTATTGGGGCGTCTTTTATCCAACGAAAGCGATGGATGACTATCACAGTATGTTCTGCCTGTTGCAGGCGCCGGACGAGGGGATTTCTGTGCGGCCGGCCGAGCCCAAGGCGTCGTATCGGCTCGAATATACTTTCGAGCAGCATCCCGGGGTGCTGTCATCGATCACACAATTGGTGCCACCGGAAGATGAAGTCTCCGGCAAAGACTCGCTTTGGGGCTCTGATGACAAGGCGGAAAATTCGATGACGCCGGTTTTCCTGGTGTTTCGCACGTGCCATTTCGTTTTTGCGTCCGGGCACTCGACCACGCATCTGACGCCCATCGTCATGCAATGTTACAAGGGCGACATGCAAGCGGGCGAAGATCTGTATAAACAGTCACAGTCAAATTTGTAATCCGCAAGATATGCAATATCCAAAATCCACAGTCTTTGCCGCCGTTTTAATTGCCAGTGCGCTCGTGACGGGTTGCAAACTATTTCATTCTCAACAACCTCAATTTCCGGATCAACCGATGGCGCAACCCGCGCCGCAACAACCGGTAGAGGGGACAACATCGCAATCTCAACCGGCGCAACAACCGGCGCCGCAAGCTGAATCGGCCCCACAAGCTCAGCCGCAAGTCCAGCCGGCGGAGCAGGCTCAGCCCGCGGCGCAAGCTCAGCCCGCGGCGCAGGCGACTGAAAGCGCGCCCGTGCGTCCCGCGGAAGTGACGCTGAAGAACAAATATTGGACGGTGGCCTTTGACGGCGTTTCCGGCGCGCTCGTGCGGTTGGACAGCCATTCGACCCGCTGGGACATTGAATCGCGTCCGAAACTGGGCGTTTCTTTCCGGCTCAATGCGCCGCAGGACCAGCATGATAATTTTATGTACGGTCGCGATCAAAAGGCGGCTGAGGTGACCAAAATTTCCGATCATCAGGTGCGCCTGCAATGGAAAGACCTCGTCAGCCAGGGTGCGGGGACGTTGCCGATCACGCTGACGGCGGTGGTTTCTTTGAACGGCGATGCGCTGACATTTGAAAGCACGATCCAAAATGATTCTTCGCTGATGGTATCGACGTTAGACTATCCCTATTTCGGCAGTTTTAATCCGCCGACCAAAGGCGCGCCGATGAAGACGGAGCACATGTGGTATGCCAATCTTCAGGATGGCGACATCCCGGGCAAGCCTGTGCAATCCCGGCAAAGCCTCTTTTGCCTGGTCCAATCCACAAACGTAGGTCTGTACGTGGAGATGCATGATCCGACTGAACCCTATTTGCTCAATTTTACCTTCGACCGCCGCGGTTTTGCGAAATCGGCGGAGAACCCGTCGCGCCTGGAATTTTACACGACGCATTGGGCTTATGTGCATCCGAGCACGACGACCGTTTTGGCGCCGGTGGTCCTGCGCGCTTACAACGGCGATTGGCATGCCGGTGTGGATTGTTACAAGCAGTGGCGGGCAACCTGGTTCAAGGAGCCGCACCTGGCGCCGTGGATCGACGGCGTGAACGCCTGGCAACAACTCCAGATTGATTCGCCGGAGCAGGATTTCCGCGTGGCTTACACCAATCTGATTCAATACGGCCAGGAATGCGCCGATAACGGTGTCAAAGCGATTCAACTCGTCGGCTGGAACCATTGGGGCCAGGACGGCGGAGACCCGGCGGAGGACACTGAGCCGGGTTTGGGGACATGGCAGGAACTGCACGATGCCATCGCCCAGATTCAGGCCAAAGGCGTGAAGATTGTTTTGTTTGGCGGCAAACCAAACTGGGCCGACCTGACTCAACCGTGGTACACCAATGAATTGTATAAGTACCAGTGTACCGATGAAAACGGCAAGCGATATGAGCAGGGCGGTTACAGCTATTACACGCCCACGCAGCTCGCCGGACTTAATAATCATCGCCGCGCCATCATGGATTTTATGGACCCGCAATATCGCGATATTGCGACCCACGAATTTGATAAGATCCTGAATTTGGGCGCCGAAGGCTGGCTGTGGGACGAGCTGTGTCATCATGCTGACGTGCTCTATTCCTGGGCGCCCGATCACGGTTACACTCCGCCCGGATACATCTATCACGGCGATATTTTGCTGTGCAGCCAGATCATGCAGGAAGCCGACAAAGTGAATCCGGATTTCGTGCTGGCCGGCGAAGGTCCGGAAGATTGGTTGATGCAATATTTTCCCTGTTCCTATTTCCGGATCGGCAACGATTCCAAACCCGTCTGCCGTTACATCGATGCGAAACTTCCGTTGATGTGCGCTGTGACCGGCTGGAACGATCGGGAAATGCTCAACCTGATTCTGATGGATCGTTACATCATCAGCTACGAACCGTTTCAGTTTAAGGGTTACCTGGAAGATTTTCCGCTGACGCTGGCCTACGGCAAAAAAATCGACGCGCTGCGCCGTCGTTACAAGCAATACCTCTGGGACGCTGATTTCCGCGATACGCTGGGTGCGGATGTGACCGCCGATGGGACTGTGCGGCATACGGTTTTTGTGACTGCCAGCGGGAAACGCGCCGTGGTGGTGGTGAACCAGGAATTGGATCGGCCGATCAAGGCCCAGGTATCGATGCCCAACCCGGGGCAGTTAATCGTCGCCACACCGGAGTTGCCCGATCCCATGCCCACGGATGGTAATCTTGAAATTCCCGCGCGTTCGGCGGCGGTGGTGATGGAGCAGTGACTGCGTTGAAACGTTGAAATGTTAAAATGTTAGAACGTTGAATCATTTTCGGAGCGCGGCTGTGTCGGAGACCAGCCGCAGCACACCCGATGGAAGAGATTCGGTGGTATCAAACGACCCTGCGTAATAGTTGCCGCGCTCCGTTTGCCGGTTGACTAAATGTTTCCGGGAATCTCAATTCGATCGCGGCTGAACCATTGAACCGGTCTGAATAGAAGCTCGCTTTGTTGGGAAAAAAGATTCGGCGGGGCGGCGAAGACACACGTTAAACATCGCCACACCCGCCGAGGCGCCCAGTTCTCATTGGGGCACAGCCACTGTACTACTGATGCCTTTCCACGCAAGGGGTTTTTTCGCGAAAGTTTTTTTAGAATTTTTGAGAGTGAACGTGGGACGGTGTCCCGGCGGGACAGTTGGAAATAGTCCGGCGTTTTAACCTGGATATTGCATTGAGATGCCGGAGACTCCTTATGAATGAGGGAAATTATTTGAGTCAGTGGAACGCCCGCCCTCACCTGTATCCTCTCCCCCAGGAGAGGATTTGACCATTGGCAGATGGGTGCGTTGCGGTTGACCGTTCGGCCTGTTCCGTCGCTGTTGTTTCAAAGCATCGGACGACAATTCTCGTCGCCATTCTCTTGTGGGTAGTCCTGGAAGCGCCGTTGAATGGTCACTCGCGAAAATTCACAAACTGCACGGATACTGGAAATTCTTTGGCTTTGACGGCGGCGATCACGGTCTGCAATTCGTCGCGGCTTTTGCTGTTGACGCGGACTTCGTCGCCCTGGATTTGGGTGGTTACTTTGAATTTGCCGTCGCGAATGAATCCGGTGATTTGCTTGGCGACGGCGCTTTCGATGCCTTGCTTGATTTTGATGCTCTGGCGCGCGTGGCCCAGTGGCGAAATGTCGGGCTCGACCTGTTCGACGCTCTTGAGGCTGATGTTGCGTTTGGCGAGCCGGCCAATGACCATTTCGTTGAGAGCGCGGACCTGAAACGCGTCCTTGGCGCTTAGCTTGATCTCGTTTTTTTCGAGAACGATGGTCGCGTTGCTTCCTTTGAAGTCGAAACGGTTGGCCAGTTCTTTGTTGGCCTGGTTGACTGCGTTCTCGATTTCCATCGAGTTAACCTGTGAAACAATGTCGAATGAAGGCATATTTATGGTGATTTTTTTCTATTTTCGGGTCAGGCGCAATGGAAAATACTCTCGTGGAAACGGTTTTTGTTATTTGCGATTTACGATTTGCGATTTACGCGATGGGAGGGGAGGAGATGTCGCTTCCTGGTAGGGACGCTGCGCTGCGGCGTCCGTGCCGCGTTCAGCGGCGCAATGAGAGTCGTTGGACGTTCCATCGCATATGTTCCGCGCGCTTTACGCGCGGTGACAGCGCAGCGCGCTGTCACTACCAAATATCAAAATTGCATTGACGGTTTCGAGTGCATTATCGTAAATGTTTAAACATTTCTCGTATGAATAAAGCATTTTGGCTGTTGTTGTTTTGCGTTTTGCCGTGGGCGGCGGGGGCGGAAACGAATGTGGTTTTTCAAATTGGCGTTCCTGATGGTAATTACGGTGAATTTGCGATTGCTGGAGATTACAGCCAGTATCCGGAGAAATTTCCGAATGATGCTAACTACATCGTGGGGCAGAGTGATCCGGCGCGTGATTGGCCATTCATCCTGCCCGGGCCGGTAGATGGTTGGGCGGGCGGTAAGAGCCACGACTTCACCATCCATTTTCAATTGGACGGTTTGCACGGCGGCCACCAGGAAACCGGTTATTATCAGTTGGTCGTTGATTTCGTTAGCACACACGATGAAGCGCCGCCGGAATTGGCCATCAATGTCAACGGCGGGGCGGTAAGGCAACAATTGCCCCGGGGCGCGGGTGGTGATGAATCGCTGACGAACCCTAAAGTCGGCAGGCCGTACTCTCTCTACCAACTCATTCCCGCCAGCCAGCTTCAC
>DASXFM010000066.1:0-12187 GCA_036489615.1 Verrucomicrobiia bacterium
CGAAATTCGCGGCATGCCGGGGCGCATAATCTTCATTCCACACATTCGAGCCCTTGCTCCGCCAATTATCGGTGATGGAATCGCCCATGAATAGAATATCGATCCCTCCGCGTTTGGCCTGGGCCACAAATTTTTCATGGCGCGACATCCAATTCTTTGGGCTGTCCCGCGTGGCCGGCACGCACGCCGCTTCGGGGATGAGGCTGGGTTGCATGGTGGATGAATTCGTTTGAGCCGGCAACTGAACGGTCCACAGCATTGCCGAGAGTACGAGGAACAAATGGAATTTAGATTTCATAGAGTGGTCGACGGGCCTGTTAAGGCGGGAACATTGCGCTGATAGTCGCATTCAGCCCCGCTATTTGCAATCGAACAAAAAGGTTCAGGCGCGCTAAAAATGTTGAACCGTTGAAGAGTTAGAGCGATGAGACAGGGCTCGTGCTGCAGGTTGATACGCTTCAACAACGGCTTGCCTTTGCCAGTCCGGTTCCTTATTATTTTCAGGTGCGCGGATATGGTGGAATTGGCAGACACGCTACTTTGAGGTGGTAGTGCCGTAAGGCGTACAGGTTCAAGTCCTGTTATCCGCACCATTCAGACATCAGAACTCCTGGGCTTTTATCTGTGCGGTTATGCGAGCGGTAAAAAAGAGCGGGAAACTGCTGTTGCTGCCTCCTCATTTTGTGCTGCTGGACAGCCGTGAGGAGACCCTCAAATTCAATCATCCAATTTCCCAATGAATATGAAAACCCTGCTATCAGTTCTATGCGCCGTTTTCTTCATCTTTGATATCTATTGGTTCCATGAACTTCATCGCGCCAAAGAATTGGTCCGCATCCAGCGCGTGATTTCCGCCGCCAATCTGGCGGTGGCCCAAAGCCCCGGATTGATGCGCCAGATCCAGGCTTTGCAGCAGGTTGATTGTTCCGATTGCCCCCGTGATTTTCGAGAAGCCTGGGTTGCCTATTTACAGGAACAAACAGACCTGGCGAACCAGGGTAGCGAATCATTCATCTTGGACGTGGGAGCTGGAGTAGCGGTCGTTTCCGGGCAGCAGAAAGGGGCCGGTAAAACGGCCAAAATTCCAATCGCGCCACCGGAAAATCCACGGCCCCAACCGGCAAAAGAACATCTTCTGAGAGTCATTCTCAAATACAAAAGCGTCTGTCCGAATTAGGTCCGGCAGGTTCTGCTATTCTGTGTCGCCAGGCAGACGACAGGGGGAACCTTTTCGGGTCATGAGAGTGTTCCGGGGAGCCCGTTTGGGCCACCCCCTGAAAGGGTAATTTTACTTTCGCCATGGAACTGTCGCGGTAACAATGGATGTAAATCCATAACTTTACCGAACACTTTTGTGAAACTCTCGTCTGGTCTTAAATTCCTCACGGCCTTGTCTGCGGCATCGGTGCTTGGTGTGACTGCAAGTCATGCGTCCAGCCTGCCGGCTGGCCAGGAGCCGAATATTGTTTATGTTTTGTGTGACGACCTGGGGTATGGCGACGTGCATGCTTTTAATCCGGATCGCTGCAAAATTGCCACGCCGAACATGGATCGGCTGCGAGACCAGGGCATGGCCTTTACCGATTGCCACGCCGTCTCTTCGCTTTGCACTCCGTCGCGTTATGGCATTCTCACCGGGCGATATTCCTGGCGCACGCGGCTGCAGCACGGTGTGCTGGGCGGAGAGAGCCCGCCGCTGATTGAGCCGGGCCGCCTGACCGTGGCTGGATTTCTCCAGGAACGCGGGTACCTGACCGCCGGGATTGGCAAATGGCACCTTGGATTGCAATTTGACACAAACGACTACGCTCAGCCCATCACGGACGGCCCGCGGCAACATGGCTTTGACTACTATTTTGGACTCTCTGCCTCGCTGGACATTCCGCCGTACGACTATTTTGAAAACGATCATTGGACAGAAGTTCCCAGCGCCCGGAAGGCGTTTCCCTCATTTGTCTATGGAACGCTCAATTCCGGTCCGGGGCCAGTCCGACCGGGCCGGGCGTCGCCTGATTTTGACGCGGTGAATGTGTTGCCCAATTGCACGCGCAAAGCCATTGATTATATCCGGCAGCGAGGCGCCGATAAAAAGCCGTTCTTTCTGTATCTGGCATTGCCCTCGCCCCATACGCCGTTGGTTCCGGAAAAGCAATGGCAGGGCAAGAGCCCCCTTGGGCCCTATGGGGATTATGTAATGGAAACGGACTGGGCGGTGGGCCAGGTGATGGATGCAGTTGATCGCGCAGGTTTGGGGGACAACACGCTGGTCATGATGGCCAGTGACAACGGTTTCGCGCCCAACGTGGGCTCGCACAAGTTCGAAGCGGTGGGTCATTATCCCAGCGCGCAGTTTCGTGGTTACAAGACAGACATCTGGGACGGTGGCCATCGCATTCCGTTTTTGGTTCGATGGCCGGGAAAGATCAAACCCGGCAGCCGGAGCGACCAAATTGTCGGGCTCTGGGATTTGATGGCGACATGCGCGGACATTCTTCATGTCAAACTGCCGGCAAACGCGGGCGAGGATTCAGTCAGTCTATTGCCTGCGTTCCTCGGTGAGGACCATGGACCGTTGCATCCGGACAATACCATTGTGAATCAATCGGGTGGCAATGGCCGGTTTGCCATTCGCCAGGGTAAATGGAAACTGGAGCTGTGTCCGGGATCGGGCGGCGGGAGCCGGCCCCGCGACCCTGAAGCCCTCCGGGAAGGGTTGCCTTCCATTCAACTCTATAACATGCACGACGACGTGGGAGAACGAGTCAATATCGAAGCCAGTAATCGGCAGGTGGTCACCAATCTGGTAAAGCTTCTGGAGAAATACGTCGCAAACGGTCGAAGCACACTTGGCCCGCCGCAAACCAATGATGTTCCGGTGAATATCTGGATGAAGGGCGGGAACCAGGGTTTGTCGGTGAATCCACATGGAATCTCTCAGGTTGAGACAGCGGATAGAATTGACCTTTCGCCCTACAGAGATCCGCCTGCCGGCGATCCCACGTACGGCAATTAGGACTGGTGGAAAGGCTATCCCTGCTTTGCCTTCGGCAGGCGTTTTCGGATGAAGGTAGCCGATGCAGAAAATGAACTCGCTCTAGTCCTTAACGATTGGAAACTCGATGGTAAAGGCCGAGCCACGGCCGCGGCCGTCGCTCATTGCGTGAATGCTGCCGGAATGAAGCTCGACCAGCCTCTTTGAAATGGCCAATCCCAATCCCAGGCCGCCGTCGCTTGCCGATTTATTCTTCGTGTGATTACCTTGCGCGAAGGCCGAGAACGAGTTGTCCAGTTCTTCAGGTGTCATTCCGATGCCCGAATCAGTGATCGTTACACTGAACGTGCTGTTGCTTCCGGTCTGGAAGCTTTCGATGCATATCCTTCCATATTCCGGCGTAAATTTTACGGCGTTTCGCAGGACATTCCAAAAAACTTGCTGCAAGCGCACGGAATCTGCCGAAACCAGGTGTTGTTTGGCCTTAAGCTTGACGGCGATTTGAATTCGCTTTTTTTGGATTTGGTCCTGCACAGTTTGTAGGGCTTCCCGCAGGACGCCGTGCGCGTCTACAGTCCGCATTTTCAGGTTCAATTTTCCATGGGTAATTCGCGAATGATCCAGCAATTCATCGATGAGCTGCGCCTCTACTTCGATGTTCTTGAGGATGATTTCGAACTGCCCGCGAATGTTCGGCGGCAACGCTGAATCCGCCGCGGCATCGCTTGCAATCAGGAGGGCGGGATTGAGCGGCGTTCTTAGCTCGTGGGATAGCGTGGCCAAAAACTGGTCCTTTACCCGCATTGCGCTTTCGGCCTCCTGCCGCGCTGCTTGTTCCCGTTCAAAACTTTTACGGTCCGCCTCAAATGCCCGGGCAGTGGTGACTGCTGCGGTAATCTGACTGACCACCAGCGAAATGAATGATTGATAGGGCTCGCGCCACTGGCGAAAAGGGTTCAGTGCCGCGATAACCACCCCGGCGCGCCCGCCTTCGGGCCCGACGGTTAGCGGCAGCACCACGGCCCTGTCCGGTGGTTGCGCCCAGGAGCCGTGAGGCAAATCCGAATAGTTTGACAGGTCCACAATGCGCGAAGCATTCGATTGCAAAACCTGCGCCACGGGCCAGGGCGCGTCGTCGGTTGGGGCCATTGCGGCGGGTGCGACTGGATGGTCATCGGAAATTCCGGCGGCGCACCTGAGTACGAGGTTTTTGCCCGCCGCATCGAACAGGTAGATGAGCACGAACGGCAAATCTTTATGATTTGTCGCCAGGGCCGCCTTCATTCGGTGGCAAACATCTTCGGCGTTCCTCGCATTCGCAGAAGCCGCCATTTCCAGCAAGAGTGAGATTCGGCGCTGCCCGATGACCCTCAGAGTGTCGTCGGTATTGGCGCAAATGATACCGCCGATACCGTTGTCGTCCTGGATGGGGGTAAAGGAATAGGTGTAATAGGTTTCTTCCCTGAACCCGTGCCGTTGCATGATGAGCAACTGTTCCTCTACGTATATTCCTTCGGGCCCGGCCATGGCGCGTTGAAGCACAGGGTCGTTCTGGTCCCGGAGTTCCGGCCACACTTCACTCACCGGTTTGCCCAGCGCCGATGGATGACGGCCTCCGATAATGGCTTTATATGGATCGTTATAGAGATAGGTCAATTCGGCGCCCCAGCCAACCCAGATCGGCTGCCGGGAAGCCAGCATGATTTGAACGGGCGTCACCAGGCATTGCGGCCAGTATTCAACAGCCCCGAGAGGCGTTTTGCTCCAGTTAAAATTCCGGATGCGCTCGCCCATCTCGCCTCCGCCGGAGAATATCCTGGATGGGTCCCTGGACTTCGTCGGGTCATGGCACAAAAATGGCGCTTTGCTGTTCATCAAACTGAGATTTCCCATTTGGGCTTTTTTCCCGGACGGGCTTCCTCCTGTTTTGACTATCGCGCCACTTGGCATAATCTCAAGTTCATTTCGTATGTTTATTGGCTTCCCTGCCATGCCAGGAATTCCGACCGCGGAATCCATCAGAGGCTCCTTACCTGTCTTCATTTCACCGCGGCGCGGCGGTGGGCGGATCGTTGACATTGGGGGCCGGGGTGTTAGGGTGGCGCATGTCCCAAATAAGCCGAAAGGATGAGCTGGGAGCGTTGTTGGAAGCAGCGCAACGCAGTCGCGCGGAACTGCAAGAGGCGTGGCTAAACCTGGAAAATCTGGAGGCGGCAATTCAAGTAGCTCAAGAAACCGAAAAGGCCATCGACCGGTGTCAGAAAAACCGGCGTGAGCAGCCAAAAAATCCGTTGGCGGCGCATGTGTGAAGATTTGGAATCACGGTCAGGCCGTGAAACCCTTTTGCAGGAATAACAATTCATTCTTGTTAACTTATACAGTCGTAATTCTAATCTAAATGGAAACTTCGGACGGTCTAAAAACACCTCGAAGTTTCCTCAAACCCGCGACATCCTCGTTTCCTAAAATCCTCAAATTTGCCAACAAACGCGCATTTTTTAACCCTGAAAACCGTTCCGTTTCCCTTTTCGTTTCCCAAAGTTTCCAGTTTCCGTACTATACCCGCAAAAATGGAAACTTCGGCGCTGGTTTAAACCGCAGGCGACATAGCGCCGGCGGGGACAAGCAATGAATGAGTGTTTCATCTGTGTCCATCTGTGGCTAAGACCTTGGCAAAAGGACAATCGACATTTTCCGCACCTGGTACACAATTCTGTCAGCAGGAGAATCGGGATTTTCGCGAAAGAGGAATCACTATGAATAACATCGAACACGTCGTCGTGGTCATGATGGAAAACCGGTCTTTTGATAGTCTATTGGGCTGGCTCTACAATAACGACACCGACCCGCCGCCGTTTAACATCCCGAGCCAACGTCCCACGACGTTCGATGGGCTTTCGGCAGGTAAGTATTCCAACGTCCTGAACGGGCAAACCTTAAATGCCATCCATCCGCCCACCGGTTGGCCGCCGTCCAATAATCCGGCGCTGGTTCCTGCTCCGGACCCGCAGGAAGAGTTTGATCATATTACCAGGCAACTATTCGGCACAGCCACGCCTGTGCCGGGCGCAGTGCCGGACATGAGCGGCTTTCTCGCGGATTATGCGACCACCACCGCCGGCTCGGCGAACGCCGGTCAAATCATGCAGAGCTTTGGCCCGCAGGACGCAAATGTGATCAATCAATTGGCGCGGAGTTTTGCGGTGTGCGATCGCTGGTTCGCTTCGGTGCCGTCGCAAACGTGGCCGAATCGGGCATTTATCCATGCTGGTTCTTCGGACGGCCACATCAACAATGACAATTACGAACTCTATGATATTCCAACCATTTTCAATGTACTGGAAAGCCAGGGGCAATCCTGGGGCGTATTTCATAACACCACACTGATACCGTCCCTGACGTTGGGCCAATTTTTCGGCCAGTTAGCCGGCGTGCAGGACCATTTTCATCGTTACGACGTCTTTCAAAAACTTTGTCAGGCAAGCGCGACCTCGCCGATGTCCGCTCGGTTGCCATCGTATTCATTTGTGGAACCTCGCTTTACGCCCGAACCCGGACTGTTCACCATCGACTATCCAAACGATTACCATCCCCCGCACAATGTCTGTCGCGGCGAACAATTTTTGGCAGGCGTCTATCAATCGGTCCGGAATTCTCCTTATCGCGATAATATTCTGCTCGTCATTTTGTTCGATGAGCATGGTGGTTGCTATGACCACGTGCCGCCGCCGTCCGGGGCGGCTGCGCCCCAGCCATCGCCTCTATCACGTGACGGCCAGTTCAATTTTAGCCGATTTGGCGTGCGCATTCCGGCGATTGTCATTTCGTCCTACGTCCAGCCCGGCACGGTCTTTCGCTCGTCATCGGGCGAGCCGCCGTACGATCACACTTCGATATTGGCGACGCTGCGGGATTGGCTTTTGCTGTCGTCGGATCCCAATCATCCATTTCTCCCGAGTCCGAGAATTCAACAGGCTCCTACTTTGGATCGGGTTCTTGCCCTCGATGACCAAAACAAAAACGTGAACTGGCCGAATATTACGGCGCAATGCGTCGTTGGCTCGGACGATCAATCGCTTCAAACCCCGTTAAACGACGTTCAGAAAAGTCTGATCGCCATCGCAATCCGGCAAACGAGTAGTGATCCTACGAACGCGGCGACGTCAGCCACCGCGGCGCAAACGGCCAAATCGTTGGTTACTTATCAGCATGCGCTGAGCCTTTTGCATCCGGCGATAGCGCCCGCACCTCCGCCCGCGCCGCCGGCGCAGTGAAACGCGGCCTTCGCTGGCAAGGATTGTGCTCAACTTTCCTGGGCGCAGCGTGCGGAACGCTATCGGAATCAAATACTAACAACGTCTTTTTGTGACCGAATTTAATACCGAGTTCACTCGAAGCCAGGCGGCCTCCCCGGCCAGCTTGCTCTTCGGACGCGTTGTCTTGTTTTTGTTTGCTATGCCGTTTGCCGCTTTTGGCGTTTTCGCAGCCGGGCAGGCAATCCAAAAACTCCGGGCAGGCATAGTCGGGCAGGGCGCGGGCCTCTTTGTTTTTGCGCTGATTTTCTGCGCAATCGGTTTTGGCTTAATGTTCGTCGCCATCACCGCCGGACGTCGCCAAAAAGCGGCCGAAGCAAAGTGGGCCACGCAAACCGACGGCGGAACAAAGCTTTGGCTTGTGCGCGACGATTGGGCGGCCGGAAAAATCAAGTCCTCCACTGGCGTGCAGTGGATAATTTTGTTGTTTATGGGGGCGGCGTTCGCCGGTATCGGCGGTGTTACGTCCTTCTCAGTCATTCCCAAAGAGCTGGCCAGGGGTCATTATGCATCCCTCGTCACCTTGATTTTTCCGTTGGCCGGATTGGGATTCATCGTCGCCGCTGCCCGGGCGTGGCTCGCGCGACGTCGTTTCGGCGATTGTTTTTTTGAACTGGGTCAAATCCCCGCGCCGCTCGGCGGTTCGTTCGACGGCGTCATCCAAACCTCGAAGCGCCTGACCCTGGAAGACAGTCTGCATCTGAATCTATCGTGCGTTTGCCGCACGGTCTCCGGTTCCGGAAACAGCCGAAGCGTGCGCGAAGATGTGCTTTGGGAGGACGAGAAAGTGTTGCGCCAGGACGCCGGCTTGCAATCAACCAGCGAGGGCGGCAGCGGAATCCCGGTCCATTTTCGTTTGCCGGAAAATCAACCGGAATCCGCGCCGCGTGGAAATCCGACTATCATTTGGCGGCTCAAGGCAAAATCAAAAATGCGCGGTCCGAGTTTTGCGGCAACGTTTGAAGTGCCCGTATTCCACGTGGCCGGCGTAGCCGCGAGCTCTACTGACGATGAAGCGGACCCGGCCGCGCCGATGCAACTGTCTGTCGAGGAGATCCGCCGTGACGAACATTCGCGCATTCAGGTGACCGACGGTCTCCATGGCCGCGAGTTTTATTTTCCCGCCGCGCGCAATCTCGGCATGGCGTTGATGCTTTCGGTGGTTCTCATGGTGTGGAGTGGATTTCTTTGGTTGATGATAGTGAAACACGCGCCGATTTTGTTTCCGATCGTCTTTGGCCTGTTTGAACTTTTTCTGCTCTGGGGTTGGTGCAATGTGTGGTTCAAGTCCGGCCGTGTCACGGTGAACAGCACGGAAGTAACGCTGCAAAATCGTTGGCTCATTTTTGGCCGCACGCGACAATTTGCTGCCGGAGATGTTGCGCGGTTCGAAATAAAAATCGGCGGGACCAGCGGCTCGACGACGTATCACGACATTAAGCTCGTGGCGGGCACAAACGACCAGGATAGTCTCGCCTCACGCAAACAACAGTTTCAACAAACCGGCCAACCTGCTCAGCTGACCTTCAAAGTAAGCAATCCGTCCGGAGTGACGGTGGCCGGCTACATCGCCAGCCGACCGGAAGCGGAATGGCTCGTACGCGAAATGAACCGCGCGCTGGGACGGGAAATGTGAACCAGGCCGCGATTAGCCCTGGGCGGTTTATCATTTCCGGGCTTTCAATTCCCTCAAACGAGATAACCGATGATGACGAAAACGGTTGAACTCTAATCGCGATGCTTTCTGCCTGAAGCGGCATCGTCCATGCTGCTCAGGCCGGCGGATGGACACTGATTGCCAGAAAGCGCTTAGAGCGTGTGGAGCGGCTTTTCAACCCGCATTTCGCACTCGAAATCCGCGATAAGCTTGGCAATTCAACGGTCTTTGAACGGCGGAAATCCATTCAGCGTCCAAAATCCAGAACTGGTGTTCCGGCCCCCACTGACAGGTTTAAGTGACGCTGGACAAAATCAATGTTTCGTAGGATTATAATCACATGGATGAGTCAATGAGCAATTTTACGCCGCGTGCGCAGCAAGTGCTGGCGCTGGCGAGAAAGGAAGCTGACCGCTTCAACCACAATTACCTGGGCACCGAGCACTTGTTGCTCGGCCTCATTAAATTGGGCCAGGGCGTCGCCGTGAATGTCCTCCAGGGCATGGGTATTGACCTGGAGACCGTCCGCATGGAAGTGGAAAAACAGACCGGCACCGGTCCCGACCAGAAAATGATCGGGAATATCCCTTACACTCCTCGTGTGAAAAAGGTTTTGGACCTCGCCCGGCGCGAAGCCAAAAACCTCAACCACACTTATATCGGCACCGAACACCTCTTGCTCGGTCTTCTGCGCGAGGGCGACGGTATCGCCGCGCAAGTTCTGAGAAACCTGGATGTGGACATCGAGGAAGCCCGCCAACGCGTGCTGAAAGAATTGGACCCGAATTTTGGAAACGAGGAATCGTCCATTCCCGCCGGCGAGAAACCGCCGCAGCAGGAAAAGAAGGGCGAAGTCAAAACGCCCGCTCTCAAGGCTTTTGGCCGTGACCTGACCGAAATCGCCCGCAAAGGCGAAATGGATCCGGTCATTGGCCGCAAGAATGAAATCGAACGCGTCATTCAGATTCTCTGCCGCCGCACGAAAAATAATCCCGTGCTGCTCGGCGAGGCGGGTGTCGGCAAAACGGCTATCGTCGAAGGTTTGGCGCAGGAAATTGCCAAAGGCAACGTGCCCGAAATATTGCTCAACAAGCGTGTTATCACCCTCGACCTCGCGCTCATGGTCGCCGGGACCAAATATCGCGGTCAATTTGAGGAACGCATCAAAGCGGTCATGGACGAAATCCGCCGCGCCAAAAACGTCATTCTCTTCATTGACGAATTGCACACGATTGTTGGGGCCGGTTCGGCCGAAGGCACGATGGATGCCAGTAACATCATCAAGCCCGCGCTTTCACGCGGCGAGATGCAATGCATTGGCGCCACCACGCTTAACGAGTACCGCAAATACATCGAAAAAGATGCCGCGCTGGAGCGCCGTTTCCAGGCTGTGAAAGTCGAAGCGCCTTCCATTGAGGATGCCATCGAAATTTTGAAAGGCCTGCGCCACAAATACGAGGAACATCATAAGGCCGAGTTTACGGATGACGCCGTTTCGGCTGCCGTGAAGCTTTCCGACCGTTATATCACCGACCGGTTTTTGCCGGATAAGGCGATTGACGTCCTGGACGAAGCCGGTTCGCGCGCGCGCATCGGGACCATGACCCGTCCGCCTGAATCCAAGACGCTCGAAACCGAGATTGAAGAAATCAAAACGCAAAAGGAGCGGGCCATCAAAAATCAGGATTTTGAAGGCGCCGCCGCCATGCGCGACAAGGAAAAGCAGGCGAAGGAAAAACTGGAAAGTCTCCTGCGCGAATGGCGCTCGCACCGCGAGGAAAAGCGCGTGCAGGTGGGCGAAGAGGACATTTTGCACGTGGTCTCGAAATGGACCGGCGTGCCGCTCAAGCGCATGGGCCAGGACGAGGCTGCGCGGTTGCTCAACGTGGAAGCCGAAATGGAAAAGACCGTGATCGGCCAGCGCGAAGCCGTCTCCGCCATTTGCAAGGCGTTGCGCCGCTCACGCGCGGATTTCAAAGATCCCAAACGCCCGATCGGGACATTCCTGTTGCTGGGGCCGACTGGCGTTGGCAAAACCTTGCTCGCCAAGACTCTCGCCGAGCAAATGTTTGGCGACGGGAAATCTCTCATCCATTTGGACATGAGCGAATACATGGAGAAATTCAATGTTTCGCGCCTCATCGGTTCGCCGCCGGGTTACGTGGGTTACGAGGAAGGCGGCCAGTTGACCGAAAAAGTCCGGCGCAATCCGTATTCGGTCGTGCTTTTTGATGAAGTGGAAAAGGCCCATCCGGACGTCTGGAACATTCTGTTGCAAATCCTTGAAGAAGGAAAATTGACGGACAACGTCGGGCGTGTGGTCAATTTCCGCAACACCATCATCCTGATGACCTCGAACGTCGGTTCGGACACGATCAAGCGCCAAAGCACGCTCGGCTTTTCGCCCATCACGGACGAAGCCAGCTACGAGAAAATGCGCGAACGCATTCTCGACGAGTCCAAGCGCACGTTCCGGCCCGAGTTTTTGAACCGGTTGGACGATGTGATCGTCTTCCGTTCGTTCACGCGGGAAGACCTCATTCAGATTTTGGATCTCGAAATCGAAAAGGTTTTACAGCGGTTGCGCCACAAGAAAATCAAAGTGGAACTGGACGAAAAGGCGAAGGAATTCCTTGTCGAGAAGGGTTACAATCCCGATTTCGGCGCTCGTCCGATGCGCCGGGCCGTCGAACGGTTTCTCGAAGACCCGCTTGCGGAGGAAATTCTCAGGGGCGGCCTCCATGAAAATGAGCCGATTGTGGTGACTCGTGAGGGAGAAAAACTCTCGTTCCGCCAAAAGGCCGCGTCCGCAGACCCGGTTGCAAGTTAATCTATGGTAAGGGACGCCGTGTGGGTTGCCACCGGCGTCCCCGCCAGTAAAGGTGGCGGGTCTGCCCAGTCAGACGCCCAAACGGAAGGTAACTCCGTGGCTCTTTCGCCCCCGTTTCATCGGTTCAGCTCTTCAATGATAATCAAATGAAAATCCGTCTTTTCATCAAGCCATATTGTGGCTGGTGCGATCAAGCGATGGAGTGGCTTGATGAACATGGCATTTCGTACGAAACACTCGACGTCATTGCCGACCCGAAAGCAAATGCGGAAATGGTGCGTCTTTCCGGCCAGACACTGGCGCCGGTGATTGACGTGGATGGAGAGATTCTCGCCGACTTCGGGGCCGATGAACTCGCCAAATTCTGGCAGAAATTATTCCCGGAAAAATGAGTT
>DASXFM010000005.1:0-6415 GCA_036489615.1 Verrucomicrobiia bacterium
ATTAAAATTGGATGAGTTCATTTTTCAATATGGGTTTGCAATAATTTCAGAGTTAGACTTATGTTGACGTGCCGCTTTTTTCACTGCTGCATGGGTATTGTCGATGTTAGCACCAAACCCCGGCTCGCCTAGCCCCCCAAGTGGGTAGTTTTAAGTGGCTCTCTGCGCATTATTTGCGCTCCAATAGAAGTACTACTTATTACTATTCGATTTGTCAGGAAAGATGAACCATAGGGTTCTTGTCGAAAATTTCGCGGGCGTGACCACGCGTCCGTTCATTCAATCATTCGAAACGCTGCCGCCTACTTTAAGATTTCTATCGCCGTCAGCTTGGCGTTTTGGTCGGGACTATCCGGCGTGGCGGTGACGTGGATGTTAATATTCCCGTATTGGTCGGGTTCAACATCGGAAAATTCTTTTATCACCGCCTTGTTCATTCCTCCGGCCGCAGTATAGATGTCGAAGTTTTTCAGGACGGAATTTCCATTGATGGCGATGTTCTCAACGCGGCGTCCGGCGCCATCGTCAAAAACTTCCGCGAAATGCAGCCGCACGGTATAGACCTGGTTTTGGGGAACGGAAAGAGTATAGGTAAAATCACTGCCATAACGTTCCGTTTTATAAACGTCAGCGGGGGCGGCATTGGCTGCGCTGGTATCGACGTTCGCGTCAGCTTCATTCTCTGCGCCCTGGACCATATCAGGATCAGGAAGGAAATCGCCCACAGCATTATCACTGCCGCAGACAATGCGAATGGGCAGGGAAAAGTGGGTTGCCTGGCTGGCTGGCGCCGGGTCGGGCAGGGCAGGGTACTTAAAGTCTGCCGGCATTGTCGCCGGCGGCCGGTCGGCGGGAGCATTGCCCCATTGAGGATTCGGCTGGTAGCCCATCACAAAATGCAGCGTGCCTCCCGCGATGATTTCGTCGCGCGTGATCCATGACCGGGTGAGCGCCTTGCCATTTAAGGTGACAGATTGGATATAGATATTGTCCGCGCTGTTGTTGTCGGCGATGACCGTGAACGTACGGTCGTGATATTTATCGGAATTCAAATGCACGACGGCTTTGCTCACCACCGGGCTGCCGATGACGTAAACACCGCTGCTGGGATTCACCGGATAAAATCCCAGGGCGCTGAAGACGTACCACGCCGCCATTTGCCCGCAATCGATGTTGCCCGGTTCATCCACCGGCTTGTCGCCGTATAATTGGGTCATGGCCTGCCGCACCCAGTACTGGCTTTTGTACGGCGCCCCGGCGTAATCATAGAGATAAGCGATGTGGCAGGATTGTTCGTTACCGCCAACGTATTGCCCGATGCGCCCGCTTAAATCAGGCAGCGGCGTGTCGATGATTGAGTTGGTCGTGAACAGGATGTCCAGTTTGCCGATAAAATCATTATCGCCGCCGTAGAGCGCGATCATGCCGGGCACATCCTGTTGGACGGCGAAGGCGTATTGCCAGGCATCGGCCTCGGTATATTCGTCGTTGACCATGGCGTTAGGGACGAAAGGAGTGCGCCAGCTTCCATTGGCTTTGCGCCCGCGGAAAAATTTGGTCGTGCGGTCGAAGAGATTGCAGTAATTCGCCGCACGCTGGTAAAAAAGTTGGGCGTCATCCGGATGGCCCAGCGCCTCAGCCATGCGCGCCAGGGACCAGTCGTCCACGGTATATTCGAGCGTTTTCGAAGTGGCCGAACCGTTCGGAGTAGATGGCACATAACCGATCGATTTGTACGAATCCAAACCATTGCGGTCCTGCATGGCCGTGTCGCGCATCTGCTGGTAAGCCATTTCGGCATTAAAGCCGCGGAAGCCCTCGAGGTACGCCTCCGTCATCATATCCACGGAATGATAACCGATCATGCACCACGTTTCATTCGCCCACAGCGGCCAGATGGGAACGGAATGTTGCCCCAGTTGCGGATCTTCCAGGAGCATGGATTGAACCATGTCATTGATCCGGCCTGGCTGCAACAGGGTCAGCAACGGCCACTCGGTGCGGTAAATATCCCAGATGGAAATGGTGCTGTAATTTTGGAAACTGGGGTCCGAATGATTCTTGTGATCGTAGCCCCGGTAGCTGCCATCCACGTCGTTGTACACGACCGGCGCGAGCGCCGTCAGGTACAGGTTCGCATAAAAGGTTTTTTCAATGTCCGGATTGAAGGTCTTGATTTCGACGGCATCAAAAACTTTTTTCCATTGGGCCGATGCCGCCTTGCGCACGTCATTGAAATTCCATCCCGGGATTTCCGCCGCCAGGTTCTTGCGGGCGCCCTCGATGCCCGTGCCGGAGATGCCGACTTTGACGAGAATTTTTTCGTTGTTCGAGGTCTTGTAATTGAAAAACGCTTTGATGTCGTTTCCTTCCGCATCATGGACATCGTTGATCTCCTTGCCATCGCGTTGCACACCGCAGGAATCGAACGGCTTGGAAAATTCCATGACGAAATAGATTGTCCGGTTGCCGCCCCAGCCATTGGCTACGCTATAACCGCTGATTGTATGATTATCTTCAATATGCACAGCTTCCCGGACCGGGGTGCTTCCGATGCTGTGTGCCAGGTCGAGAATGAAGTGCGATTGATCGGAAGCGGGAAAAGTATATTGGTGAAAACCGCAACGGGTGGATGCCGTTAATTCCGCCGTGACTTTGGGTGTTTGCAAAAAGACCCGATAATAGCCCGGCATCGCCTCTTCCTGCGTATGGGAAAATTTTGAAGCATAGCCATTGCCCGGAGAGCCCGCGTCCAGTTGCAGGTCGCCGACCGTCGGCATCAATAATATGTCCCCCAGGCAAGTGGCGCCCGTTCCGCTCAAATGCGTATGGGTGAAACCAAGGATGGTAGAATCAGAATAGTGGTAGCCGGAACAGGCATCCCATCCCGCCGTACGTGTATCCGGGCTGAGTTGCACCATGCCAAAAGGTACGGTCGCCCCCGGATAAGCATGGCCGTGGCCATCCGTGCCAACCATGGGCAGCGATTCCTCAAGGGATTGAGATTGCATGGAAATCGGGGAAGCTAAAAGTGCGCATCCCGTCAGCGCGAACAGTAAATGACTTAAGTTCATGGTTATCAGCCTAGAGGATGGCGATTACGAGGGCGATGTCAATGTGGCCATTTCATGCCACATTGACGCGCCGGTGTAAACTGAGATGCTGATATCTGTACCATGATAACAGCCCGCCGAGTTCCGCTTTCTCTCCCCCCTTTGGTCTTTTGCGTTTTTGCCCTGTTTGCAGGCTTAAATGCGGATGCCTGGCAGATGAAACAACCGCCGCTCGCGACCCAATGGACGGCTCTCGTCAATACCAATACCCCTTTGCCGGAATATCCCCGCCCGCAAATGGTGCGCAGCAATTGGCTCAATTTAAATGGCATCTGGCAATTCCAGCCCGGCGCCACCAATGACCCCGTTCCCGTCGGCCAAACTTTATCCAGCCAAATCCTCGTTCCCTATCCGATGGAATCCGCGATTTCCGGTGTCATGCAATATTCTGAATTTTCCTGGTACCGCCGTACGTTCACCGTTCCGGCCGGCTGGAGCGGTCAAAGAACCATCTTACATTTGGACGCGGTAAACTGGCAGGCCACAGTTTATGTCAACGGCCAGCAGGTTGGCCTTCACCAGGGCGGTTATGATCCCTTCAGTTACGACATCACGCCCTATCTTAATGGTGGGGTGAATGAACTGATTGTGGGCGTTTATAGTCCCGAAGACAATGCGGGCGAGCCTCGCGGCAAACAGACACTGTACCCGGGCGGCATCATGTACACCTCCTCCAGCGGCATCTGGCAACCAGCCTGGCTGGAGCCCGTTGACGCCTCCGGCATCAATAATTTGCGGATTATTCCGGACGTGGATAATTCACGATTGCGACTCACCGTCAATTGCCTGGCGTCGAGTGGAGTCACCGTGGGCGCAACGGTGTCAAGCAACGGAGTTTCGATTAATACAATGACCGGCAATCCCCAGACCGAAATCGACATCCCGGTTCCGAATGTCAATTTATGGTCGCCGACCAATCCGTTTCTCTATGGACTGCAAGTTTGGACTGTTCATGGCGGAGTGACGAATGACAGTGTCTCCAGCTATTTCGGCATGCGGAAAATTTCGGTTGTGGTGACCAATGGTGTTCCGGAAATCTATCTGAACAACCAGCCTTTTTTTGAAACCGGCCCGCTGGACCAGGGATTTTGGCCGGATGGCATTTACACCGCGCCGACCGATGCGGCCCTTGAGTATGATTTGCAGATGGAAAAAGCCCTGGGCTTTAACATGGTCCGCAAGCACATCAAAGTGGAACGCCAGCGCTGGTACTATTGGGCCGATACTTTGGGGATCTTGGTCTGGCAGGACATGCCGAGCTGCAATTCCTACACCGGCAATCCCACCCCTCCGCCGGTCAACGCGCTGGATTTCATCAATGAGCTGACCGCCCTGGTCACAAACCATTGGAACAGCCCGTCCATTATCATGTGGGACATCTTTAACGAAAGCCAGGGGCAGGAAAATACCGGAGGGGGCGTGGGACAAACTAATACGGCCTACCTGGTCCAACTGATCAAGACGCTCGACCCTTCGCGCCTGGTCAATCAGGCCAGTGGTGGATCCTATTACGGTGTCGGCGATGTCTATGACAATCATAATTATCCCACCCCCGGCACTCCAACCAGCACCACGCAAGCGCCCGTGGATGGCGAATACGGCGGCATCAATTATAAAATGCCGGGGCATTTGTGGAATCCATCCCAGGCGGATGGCGGCTATACCGATGTCAGTACCACCAACCAAATCATCACTTTGTACACCACCTATGCCGATGACCTGGTCCAGGACAAATCTTCGGTGGGACTGAATGCCGCTGTTTACACTGAAATCACCGATGTGGAAAATGAATGCAATGGATTGATGACCTACGACCGCTGGATGAAGCCTGACACCAATCTCATCTGCGGCTTAAACCAGACGGCCACTATCACCAGTGTCGGGAACATCGAATGGATCGGCCCCGCGGCAGATTACAACACGCCCGCGGATTGGCAGGGCGGCGCGGTGCCCAACGCCACCAATTTTCAAAACGCCGTCAATGACAACGGCACGAACAACGTCGTCCAAATCAATATCGGAGATCCAACCTGGACGGTCAGTGACCTTCGCGCCGGCAATGGCTCAACCAACGGTGCCTTTGCCCAAAAAGGCGCCGCCGTCAACGTCAACGGCTGGTTCCGGCTGGGCGTGGCCACCAACAGCATGGGAATTTACACTCTGTCCGGTGGAACGCTTGCTTTCAAGGGCAGCGATTTTAATGTGGGAGAACTCGGCACCGGAATTTTAAATGTTAATGGCGGCGCCATCACGGATACAGGCTTGGGCGGTAATATTGCCGTGGCCCTGGGCGGCAGCAGCAATACAGATATCGTGACCCAGACTTCCGGCACGGTGAGTACGGCAGGCCAGCTTTGGGTGGGTAATGGTAACGGCCCGTCAGGTTCCGGCGTGGGCCTTTATAACCTTAAGGGCGGTACGCTTTCCATTAACAACTGGGTCGCGATTGGGCGGAGTGGTGGCAACGGGACTTTTGTTATGAGCGGCGGGACTTTTAACCAGACCGCCAGCGGCGAGAATTTCCTCGTGGGCACCGGCTTCGGCACAACTGGCAGCGGCAGCAGCGTGGGCGAATTGGATCAAAGCGGCGGGACGATTAATAGTGCAGGGCAATTTCTCATCCCTGAATCCTCACCAAGTACCGGCACCTATAACATTAGCGGCACGGCGGCATTGATTGTCACCAACTGGATCGCCCTCGGGCGGGACGGGGGCAATGGAGCTTTGAACATGAGCGGCGGTGCGATTACCAAAAGCGGCGATAACACGACGCACTTGGATATTGGCGCCAGTGCCACCGGCATCCTGACTCAAACCGGCGGTGCGATCACCAATACCATCGCTGACACGTGGCTGGGCGAAAGCGGCAGCGGCACCTGGAATATGAACGGAGGTTCTACGGCATTGGGTAATGTAATCCTTTGTGTCGATAGTGGTGCCAGCGGTACTTTAAATCTTAACGCAGGAGTTTTTAACACCACCGGGATCACCCGCAGTAGTAGCGGGGCCAGCACCCTGAATTTCAATGGCGGAACGCTCCAGGCGGGAACGAACAACACAAATTTTGTGACGGGCCTGAAAATTGCCAATGTCAACCTGGGCGGGGCGGTGATTGATTCTCAAAGTTACAACATCACTATCCCGCAGCCTCTTAACGGCAGCGGCGGGATCACCAAGCGGGGCAGCGGAACACTTTCTCTCACCGGCACCAATCATTACGTCGGTACGACTTTGATTGATGGCGGCACGTTAATCGCCGGCACTTTCCTGGGTCCGGTGACCGTGGCCGCGGGTGGAACCTT
>DASXFM010000010.1:0-10420 GCA_036489615.1 Verrucomicrobiia bacterium
AATGGATCGGCCTCGATGGCAGAGATGTGATGGAATATTTGGCCGGTACAAGCTGGATTTGGTTTCCATCGGGCAAATCAGAAACATTCGCCGCGCCCGCGACAAATTATTTTCGAAAAGTCGTCGTCATCCCGCCCGGACGGAAGGTGGTACGCGCGAAATGGGAGTATACCGGGGACGACGAATGTCGCGGCTGGCTGAATGGTTTTGACCTTGGCGCCCGAAATAATTTTCACACGGTCAGGGACGACGACATTACCGGTCGCCTTGTTCCCGGCACGACAAACGTCTTCGGCTTCACAGGGTATAGTTTTGGCGCACATGCCGGACCTGCCGGGATCGTCGGCCTTCTGACAATCGAATTCGACCGGGGCGCGCCGATGATCATCCCGACGGACGATTCATGGAAAGTTTCGGACAAGGAAATTATCGGTTGGAATAAAATCGGCTTTGACGATTCTGATTGGGTTGCGGCGAAAAGGATCGGCCCTGTCGGAATGCAGCCCTGGGGCAAGGTGCGTGTTTCTGAATCGCGCCGTTTGCCGGCGCGTTATTTGCGGAAAGAATTTGTCGCCGGCAAAAAGATTCGCCGCGCGACGGTGTCTTTTTGTGGACTCGGGTTGTCTGAACTTTATCTCAATGACACAAAAATCGGCAACGCCGTGTTGTCGCCGGCATTTTCGCAATACAACAAACGCGATTTTTATGTTACGTACGACGTCACGAAGGATTTGCATCGCGGGACCAACGCGATTGGCGTGATTCTTGGCAACGGGCGCTTTTACGCGGACCGCAGCCGGGTTTATACAGGCACTGAAACGTTTGGATGGCCGAAATTGCTGCTGGATTTGCGGGTCGAGTTTTCGGACGGTTCAGTTTCCGAAATTGTCAGCGACAGTTCATGGAAATTGACGATGAATGGTCCGATTATCGCAAACAATGACTACGATGGTGAAGAATACGATGCGCGCAAGGAATTTCCGGGTTGGGACCGCATTGGCTTTGATGATTCTGAATGGCGGCCGGCTCAAATCGTGTCCACGCCGTCTGGAAACATGTGCGCGCAAACGCAGGAACCAATTCGCGTCACAGGAACGATCAAGCCGATTTCCGTTCGTGAGGTTTCGCCGGGTGTTTATATATATGATTTGGGGCAAAATATCTCCGGTTGGTGCCGCTTGAAGGTTTCCGGTCCTCGGGGACGACAAGTCATTTTACGGCACGCCGAGACGTTAAAACCGGACGGCAATTTGGATTTGGCCAACTTGCGCGGGGCGCAGGCAACGGACATTTACACACTCAAAGGAAAGGGGATGGAAGTGTGGGAGCCGCGTTTTGTCACCCACGGATTTCGTTATGTCGAAGTTGCCGGATTTCCCGGCACGCCGGATCTGAATTCCATTGAAGGCCGCGTCGTAAATGACGATTTGCCCGTTACGGGCAGCTTTGAAACATCCAATCCATTGCTCAATAAAATCTATCGGGCTATCGTCTGGGGCGTGCGTGGAAATTACCGCAGCATTCCAACGGACTGCCCGCAACGCGACGAACGTCAGGGTTGGCTGGGCGACCGTTCGGAAGAATCGCGCGGCGAATCGTTTCTTTTCGATGGCTCAGGCCTTTATGCCAGTTGGATGCAGGATATTGCCGATGCACAACGTCCGAGTGGCAGTTTGCCGGATATCGCGCCGACCTATTGGCCGATTTACTCCGACAACGTTACCTGGCCGAGCACGTTCCTGATTATTCCCGAAATGTTGCGCGAACAATTTGGCGACATCCAAACAATCGCTCGCCACTATGACAGCGCGAAAAAATGGATGAATTACATGAGCCGTTGGGTGACCAACGGCCTCATTGCACGCGACAGTTACGGCGATTGGTGCGTGCCGCCGGAAGATCCATTGCTCATTCATTCGCAGGACCCGAAACGCATAACCGATAAGGCGCTCATCGCCACCGCGTATTTTTTTCACGATTGCAAACTGATGGAAAATGACGCGGTAATTCTCGGCAAAAATGACGATGCGCAACGCTTTCACTCGCTCGCGGAACAAATCAAAGCGGCGTTCAACGAAAAATTCCTCGACCGCGACAGAGGCCAGTATAGCAATGGCACGCAGACTTCCTGTGTCCTGCCACTCGCCTTTGAGCTCGTACCCGAGGATATGCGAGGACGAATTCTCAATCATCTCGCCGATCAAATCGAGAATGGCACCCGCGGACACATCGGCACAGGATTGATTGGCGGACAATATCTCATGCGCGTGCTTACGGAAAATGGGAGGCCGGATTTGGCTTATCAAATCGCGTCGCAAAAGGATTATCCGAGTTGGGGTTACATGATTGAGCACGGCGCTACGACGATGTGGGAATTATGGAACGGTAATACCGCCGACCCGACGATGAATTCCGGCAATCACGTGATGCTCGTCGGTGATCTCGTGATTTGGTTTTATGAAGACCTTGCCGGAATCAAATCTGATCCTGCACAGCCAGGTTTCAAACACATCGTGATGCGTCCGACGCCTGTTGGTGATTTGACCTGGGTGAAGGCCACGGACAATTCGCCATACGGAAAGATTTTCAGTGAATGGCGTTGCGGTGGAAATGCCGGGAAGCCAGGCTTTGATTTTGATTGGCGAATTGAGATTCCGGCGAATACGACGGCGACGGTCTTTGTTCCCGCAAGCAGTCTGAAAAGTGTGCAGGCTGGCGGAATAAATCCAATTCGCTTTGAAAATGGCCGCGCAATATTTGAACTTGGCAGCGGCCAGTACCACATCGTGAGCAAATGAAGAAAAATCCCGCCCTCTTATTTTTATCCATCGTATTTGTGGTATTTCTCCGATTCGGGTGCTCGCCGGCCTGTGGCCAGGACGCTGTGGTGAAATCGGAATTCATCTTTGCCAGGGCGCCATTTCCGTCCTGCCATGCGTCGACGATTGCGGAGACAAAATCCGCCTTGGTTGCGGCGTGGTTTGGCGGAACCGCCGAGCGAAATCCCGACGTGTGCATTTATGTTTCGCGAAATGAAAATGGACATTGGACGTCGCCGGTCACCGTCGCGGACGGTGTAGGCTTTGCGCCCAATCGTTTTCCAACATGGAATCCGGTTTTGTTCCAACCGAAAAACGGTCCGTTGATGCTCTTTTACAAGGTCGGCCCAAGCCCGGCCAAATGGTGGGGTATGATGATGTTGTCTGCCGACGAAGGCAAAACGTGGTCGAAACCACGACGATTGCCTGACGGAATTCTCGGGCCGATCAAAGATAAGCCGGTGCAATTGCCGGACGGTGACATTCTTTGCGGCAGCAGCACCGAAAATAGCGGGCGGAAAGTTCACTTTGAACGGACAAGCGATTTCGGAAAAACCTGGAGCGCGGCGTTGCCGTTGAAGGACCCGGGAAAAGTTGGTCCAATTCAACCGACAATTCTATTTTTGAAAGATGGTTTGCTTGAGACCCTTGGCCGCACGAGCGTTGGTAAAATTTTCAGCAGCTTCTCCGGCGACGGTGGTCAAACCTGGCAGCCGCTAACGCTGACCGATTTGCCGAATCCAGATTCCGGAATTGACGCGGTTACGCTACGCGATGGGCGGCAACTTTTGGTCTACAATCACAACATCAGGGCCGGTTCGCACAATAAAGGCCGGAGTCCATTGAACGTTGCGGTTTCGCCGGATGGAACGAATTGGTCTGCGGCGCTGGTATTGGAGGACGATCTGAACGCGCCCAACGGTTTTTCATATCCTGCCGTGATTCAAACTCGCGACGGATTGGTCCATATCACCTATACGTGGGAACGAAAACGCATCAAGCATGTTGTTATTGATCCCCAAAAATTAGAATTGAAGCCGATCGGGCACGGCGTCTGGACCAAATAACTCTCAACCGTTGATCAACTGCGAATTAGCGATCAGGTTTTTCCGCCTTTGCTCCAGTTGCGCGTGAACTTGCGGTTCGAGAAGTTCAAACTTTTTGTAAAACCAAACTGGCACAATCGCGAGGATGAAAAATAGCGTCGGCAGCCAGACGATTCCGATTTCAATTCCGTGCAACGATCGCGGGGTTTGCTCCATGTTGGCGGCATAGCCGTGGGCCTGCATAATCCAGGCGGGCAGGGCGCCTCCCAATCCGCTGCCCGCTTTTAGGCAAAAGGCGGCGCCGATGGCAGTCAAAAATCCGGCGGCGCGAATTCCGGTTTTCCACTCGCCGTAATCCACACTATCGGACAAAACCGAAAATGGCATCGCCATCGCCATGCCGCTCATTAAAAATCCAAACGCCCAGCCAGACATGATGATTGGCAGCGACAAATGATTTTGAATGCCGAGCCAGACGATGATCTGCCCGATGGCCATGCCCAGCAAGCCGATGATCCACACATTTCGTTTGGAAGTCCATTGACAGAAAAAAGGAAGAGCAAACGCCGTTGCCAGCGAAATGGAATCGAGGGCGAACGCGGTCGGAATCAAATCTTTGCGATGCAGTGTGTATTCAAAAAAATACGGTGCGACGCTGACGCGCGCGATGAAGGCAATCCAGAAAAACAGGCTGCTGGCAAAGATAATGAGCCATGGCCAATTGCCTTTAAGGGCACGAAAGCTGTCGGTAATCGGCAAGGAATGCCTTTCTTCGGCGACGATTTCTTTTATTTCCTCCAGCTTCGAGAATGCCGTCAAGAACAGAAAAATTGACCCAACCGCGTAAATCGGCATGACAATCATAAAACCTTTGCGGTCGTCACCATGGCCAAAAAATTGCACGAGCTTGAGCGCGGTAAGATTGACCAGCAGGGCGCCGAGCTTGGAACCGAACATACGGAAACATGTCAGCGTGACACGCTCACGCGGGTCCGGAGTCAGCGCGGACAAAATAGATGTGACTGGCGTGTTGATGCCGGTGTACAGAATGCTGCAAATAATGTAGGTCGCTGCGGCGTAAATTACTTTCGCGTGATAACTGATATTGGGCGTGAGAAACGTCAGCACGCCGAATGTCGCGAAGGGGACGCAGAGCCACAAAAACCACGGACGGCTTTTGCCCCAGCGGCTGCGCGTCTTGTCGAAAATGATTCCCCAAACCGGTGCGTCCACGGCGTCCACGCAGCGCGCGATAAGTAAAATGGACCCGGCGGCAGCGGCGGAAATTCCAAATACATCCGTGTAAAATTTCAACAGATAGAATGAAATGACCGCAAAAATGAGTTGGCCGCCGGTATCGCTTGCGGCGTAACTAAATCGTTTTGTATAGGAGGTCTTGTTCACCCGCGGATCGGCAGGTTGCGTCCATTTTTCAGGTACAATGGGATTTTTTCCAGGGGCGCCTCGGCGAGGATGGCTTGCCCGCCTTTGAATTGTTTTCCAGTCCACGCATCTGTCCACTTTGCGCCCCCGGGCAAATAGACCTCTCGTTTGGTCATGCCGGAATGAAGAATCGGCGCAACCAGCAACTCCGCGCCGAACAAGAACTGGTCTTCAATTTCCGCACAATGTTTATCGTCGGCGAAATCAAAGAACAGCGGGCGCATCGGAGGAATGCCTTTGCGCGAGGCGATTTTCATTTGTTGTCTGATATAAGGACGCAATCGCTCGCGTAAAAAAAGAATTTCACGGATGATATTGTAAGCGCGTTCGCCGAAGCTCCAGACTTCATTTGGTCCACCGCGCGTCGGATCGCTTGTTTCCGGATGCGCGAGCGAACTATTGCGCCAGCCATGGAGCCGGAATAGCGGGCAAAACGCTCCATATTGAAACCAGCGCACGATCAATTCCTGAAAATACGGCGTCTCAATTTCGCCCCCAAAAAATCCGCCAATGTCCGTGGTCCACCATGGAATGCCGCTCATGCCGATGTTCAATCCGGCGCGCACCTGTTGCTGCAAATCTTCCCACGTCGAATGAATATCGCCGGACCAAATCGCCGCCCCGAATCGCTGACTGCCCGCAAAGCCGGCGCGGCCAAGGGTGATGATTTCTTTCTCGCCGGCCGATTTCATGCCGTCGAAGAACGCCTTTTGTTGCATCATTGGGTAAATGCACCCGACTTCGAGGGCGTTGCCCGCGTGATAACGCACGTTGTCGTGGTCGTAGGCCGCCATTTCCGGCTCAATCGCGTCGAGCCAGAACGTTTTGACGCCGTGCCGAAAATAATTTTCGCGCACTTTGTTCCACAAAAACTTTCGCGCGTCGGGATGTGTTGTGTCGAGCAGGCTGGAGATTACTGTGTGATTTGCGTTTGAGTCGGTGAATTTGATAAAGCTGTTCAAACCGCGCTCCGCGCGCACGAGTAAATTTCTTCTGTCGAGTTCGGCGAAATTTTCGCTGTCCGGATTTACCGCCGGCCAAACCGAGACCATGACTTTGATTCCGAGGCCTTCCAATTCCTTTACCATCGCCCTGGGGTTTGGCCAGGAAGTTGGGTCGAATTTCCACTCGCCCATTTTCGTCCAGTTGAAATAATCGATGACGATAACAGACATCGGCAGGCCGCGGCGTTTGTGCTCGCGCGCGACAGTGAGCAATTCATCCTGAGTTTTGTAACGCAGCTTGCATTGCCAAAAACCGGCGGCGAATTCCGGCAGCATTGGGGCGCGCCCGGTCAAATCGGCGTAGCGTTCCAAAATGTCCGCGTAGTTATCGCCGGCGGTAACTACATAATCCATCAGTCGCGTCGCATTGGCGACCCAGCGCGTCTGGGTTCGGCCCAGTTCGACGCGCCCTATGCCGGGATTATGCCAAAGGAACCCGTAGCCGCGGCTGGACACGAGAAAAGGAATCGAGACCTGCGAGTTGCGGTGCGTGAGTTCGAGGACGCAGCCCTTCTGATTGAGCAAACCATGCCGTCGCTGGCCTAAACCGTAAATACGCTCGTTATCGAACGCCTGGAAGCGGGCTTCGCAGTGGAATAAGTCGCCCCCGACGGATTTGAACGTTCGCGATGGTGGATAATTGGTGCGCGCAAAAAGTTCTTCGCAAAGCGGTTCGGTGATCCCGGTTTTGAAAAAGCGGACGCGGCCGGATTTGGTGTCAATGGTTGCCGTCAATTTTCCATTTGCCAAGCGCGCTGAATTGCCTTCGATAGAGGTTTTGGCGGATGTTTTCTTCTGCGTCAGCAAACTCCAATCGCGCTGCGGCATTTCCACGAGCGTCGTCGCGCGAACACGGATGGAATCTTTTCCGCACGGTTCAACCCAGAGTGTTTGCTCTTTCAAACGCCAAACAATTCGACTGCCGACCTTTTGAAAGCTGAATTGGTTTTCGTTCACGGATTGTGACAGATAATTAACGATTCGTGCAATTCCAGGCGAGCCTTTTCAATCATAAAAGCGCAGAAGCGGCGAAAACGTCCTCCGCGGCCGATGTTAGATTTTTTCTTTCTTTTCGTCCGGGAAGGGGCCGAAGTTGGATTCGGTGTCACTGCCGTGATCGTAAACATTTTTGCCATTTTTGAGAAACGGTGTGGCTATTGCCCAGGGTTTGCCATCGGGGCGCTTGATTGGCGCGCCGCTGTATTGTGGAAGGTAGATGCGGCGCATGCGATTCGTCTTGTTCGGCCCGCTGCGATGGAAGACAAAACTATCGAACGCCACAATGCTCCCCGCCGGAACAATCAATGGATCACCCGGGTCGCTTCCGGTATAACCGATCAAATCGTTTGAGCCTTCCTCTTTAAAATGGTCGATGATTTTGCCGCGCGTGCCGGCCCGTGAGTGAGGGAGAAGATAAACCGTGCCATTCTCCTCATTCACCGCGTCGAGCGTGCACCAGCAAGTGACATACGGATTGTGGTTGGTTGTCGGATCGTACCACTTTACGTAACCGCTGTCCTGATGCCATGAAAACTTCATTCCCTGCTCGGGGCCTTTGACGACCCATTGCTCGTGAAACAAATACGCTTCAGGTCCGACCGTGGCTTCGGCGACTTCGGCCATGACATCGCTGAAAATGAATTGCCACAGGCGCTGGCTCAAGCGATAGCGATTGTTGATAAAATAGCGTTTGCCGCGATGTGTGATGCCGACGGATTGCACCCCTTTGGAATCCATCAACGCATCCATGTACCCGAGATAATAGGAGCACTCCTCGCGCAACATTTCCAGCAGGGTGGGGGGGATGACCCCCGGCAAAATCATGTAGCCTTCCTCTTTGTAAAGTTTGCGTTGGTCTTGAGAGATAATTGATTTCATGAAAACAAATTACCTTTGGCGGCGACTAAATGCTTCTCATTTTTCCCCAACTTGTTATCATTTATTGTCGATATGCGCCAACGACTCGATCTGCCGAAAGCGTTAAATGGTAATCTCTGGCATTATCGCAATCCTGGCCGCACGCACGCGATGCACCGGCACGCTGAATTGGAATTCAATCTCGTTACGCAGGGCAGGGGGCTCTATCTGCTCGAAAAGCGAAAATATGAAATTCAGCACGGCGATTTATTATGGTTGTTTCCAGCACAAGAACATGTGCTCGTAGAACAGACCCTGGATTTTGAGATGTGGATTGGCGTTTTCAAGCCGCGAGCGGTCCGGCAAGCCGCGGCTGACATGGATGCAAAGGTTTTGGCACAATTAAATCCGGTGGGCGAGTTTTGCCGCCGATTGTCACGGCGGGACGCAATACGACTCGAAGAATTGTTTGCAGAAATTGTCGAATCGCAGAGCGGTGCGGGATTGGTGAACGCCGGATTGAATTATGTTCTGCACGCCGCGTGGCACAAGTTTCAGAGCGCCACCGATGTCCCTGCGCATGACGTCCATCCTGCCGTGGAACGCGCCGCGCAATTGCTTCGCAACGAGAGCGCGGCCTGGAACCTGGCTGAAGTGGCAAAGCGTTCCGGTTTGAGCGCTCATCGCCTGAGCCGCTTGTTCAAGCAGCAAACGGGAGTTGCGCTGGTGGACTATCGTAATCGCCAACGTGTCGAGAAGTTCCTGCAGATTTACGGCGCGGGCCAGCGGCGCACGATGCTCGATGCCGCGCTTGAGTCCGGGTTTGGCAGCTATGCCCAATTTCATCGGGTTTTCAAACGCGTGGCCGGACGTTCGCCGCGAGAGCACCGTCGAGTGGACAAGGGGTTTATCCGAGAAATACAGCAGGGGGGAAAATCTCCCTGACTGTCTGTGATTAAAGTTATTTGATGAGCTTTCGCCAAAGTCGATCAATCTCGTGGCGTAAAAGCTTTGCATCTTCCCAGCTGTTCGGAAACGCCGAAAGTTTATAGCCGCCCAATGTTGGGCCAAGTTCCGGGCAAATGAAAATTTCTCGCCCCGAGGTCTTATTTCCGTCGAGCCAGCATTTCAGGACGGCCTCGGCAAATGGCAGCCAGTCTTTGAATTCCGGTGTCAACTTGCCTTTGTTGTCAGTAATCGGCACCTGGACATGATGGCCATTAAACGGGCGAAAATGAAATTGCTGCGCGTACTGAATTAGGTCCGGCCGCACGAGTAATCGTTTGGCATAAGATTCCGGCACTAAATGCTTCACCACAGCGAAATGTGAAAAATCCCAGGAAATCGGCAGGAGTTTGCCAGTCAATTTCTTGTAGGCATCGGCCAATGCATAGGTTTTTTCCGGGGTTTCGGTACAAGTGCCGCGATGTGATTCGACTGCCGGCCTGAGCCCCAGCCGTTTGCCCTCACGATTTAATGCCAGCGCAAGTTTTAACGCCTGTGACGCTGATGTTTCGTCGCCGGCAAGTTGCACATTTACATGATCTGCTCCGGTATTTTTCAATGCCGCAAGCAGCTTCGGAAATTCTGTCGCCTTGCCGGAAGCCATGCCGCCGAGGAAAAACAATCCGTGATGCCGCAGACCCTGTGCTAAGCCGGGGAAAGGCCGCCAGCAGACGCCATCAAATCCCGCGTCCTTAATCGCGTGTAATTTTTTAGATAGCGACCATTCATTTTTCCGGGAGGGATTCTCAAGAAGGGTCCAAAGATTGGCGACGTGGCGCAGAATGGGTTTGCTCATTTGGGTTTTGACTGATGGCGGCCTTTGAAAGTCAGTTCGGCAACACCGGATTTATCCAAGCCGCCCAATCCTTCATCAATCATGCGGCGATATTGTTTGAATGTCGCGGCGGCGAGCGGCAAGTTCAATTCCGCTTCTTTCGCGAGTTTGAGAGCAATTCCGGAATCTTTCGCCGCGTGCGCAGCGCTGAAAAAACAGGAAAACTCGTGATTCTGCATGTCTTCACCGTCCGTTTGCAGGACGCGGGAATTTGCGCCAGTCTGCGAAAAAATCTCGCGCAAGATCGTAACGTCAAGCCCCAACGCCGCGCCGAGACCAAGGCCTTCCGCGAGGCCCGCGGTGTTGATGTTCATCACCATGTTGACGAGCGCCTTGACCTGCGCCGCCGTGCCCGAGCCGCCGACATAACGCGGCGACGCGCCCAGCTTTTCGAGGACCGGTTTGACCCGG
>DASXFM010000117.1:0-10150 GCA_036489615.1 Verrucomicrobiia bacterium
TTAATTCGCGCAATTCACCCGCCGTTTACACGTTTACAAACATACACAAAAATAATGTGTACCATCCCGCAAACAATTCAGCGTCAAAGCAATAAAGGTTGACCCCTCAACCTTCGTCGCTTAAGGTTGAAGAATCGGATATGGGAAAAGAAGTAGAAGAGGACGACGATCAGCGCAGCAAGCCCGCGAAGAAGAAATCCTCCGATCAGGCGATGCCGGAGGACAGTGATGTGTCGTTAAAACCGCCGACCCGGGTCCATATCTTCCCTAAAAAATCTCGACCAGGCGGTTCATCCAAGCCCGACAACAAGAAATTGCAATGCTCATTCCTTGGAACGAACACACGAAATGGCTCGCTCCTTCTGACTGACCGGACCGTAATTATGGCTGCGGTGCAACCGCCCGTCATTAAAATCGGGAGAAAGTTCGCAATTTTCATGCAACGAATCGAACAAGGTAAAAAATCACTGCACGAGGCAGCGATGAAAGCCGAGGATTTGGAAGCCCTCCTGCAAGGATTGCGGCGAACTCGGGCCCGCCTCGCTGAAAATCGGCAGCGGGTAATGACTACGCGGCTCTCTTTTTTCCTGCTGAAGGTTAAACTCTAGATTCACAGACTGTTTTGCCCTCCGTCTTGTCCGCCATAGAGAAGGGGTGAGATTTCTCCAAAGGTTTCGCGCATTGGACCTTCTGAACGCGGCGGTCATTAGTCGCACCAAAGATCGGCGGACAATTCTCCCTCCCCCAGGGGGAGAGGGCTGGGGTGAGGGAGAATCGTTCAAAATAAGAAAGCCATTCTATCCAAAGTGAGTTGAGGGCAATTTAAGCACGCAATTCACCTGATACGGAAATTCACTCTTGCAGTTTGCATGAAATCCGCGCCCGGCGTGATTGAAATATAATAGAAAATTCGCGAGAAACGCCAGATGGCATCCAAAACGCTAACAGTAACAGCAACAAGCGAGTATTGGCTGAGGCATCAAATACTTAACCTATACTGTAACAAGAGGCGCTCAGCCAACTCGCTTCGTTTTTTTAAAAATCGGAGAACTATGAACGGTACTTACGGAAATTGGATTCAGATGCAGTGCGTCAAATGGGGACGGGTCACCTTTGGCAAGGAATCCTTGAAAACAATCTTTACCGCAACAGACCGAAATCTTTTGCGTCAACTCAAGGCCTATTGCCAGAAAAGAAAACTGAAGATGCGCACTGACAGCACGAAATCGCTGTTCACTTTTCAAATTCAACCAAATCACGGCCTCACTCACTCTCCGCGATAAACCGCCCGCGCCGTGCACGTTTCGGCCACGACCACCTCGGTCAGCAACGGCAACTTTGGCTTTAGCTTTTGCCAGATCCACGCCGCAATAATTTCGCTCGTCGGATTTTCCAGGCCGGGAATTTCATTGAGATAATAATGGTCCAGCTTCTTCCAAATCGGCTGAAACGCGTCTGAGATGTCCGCGTAATCCATCAGCCAACCCTTTTTTTCGTCGCAGGCGCCGGCAAGGGCGACCTCGACCTTGAAACTGTGACCGTGCAGACGCCGGCACTTATGCGATTCCGGCAAACGGGGCAGGAGATGTGCCGCTTCAAATTGAAACGTTTTTCGTAATTCCATTTTCATAATTCAACTTCCAAATCCGTCCAGGTTACCAAATCTCCCAACGGGGGACGACCGTCATGCCGCCAGGTCAGCGGCGGGTTCTGCATTTGTCCCAGCGGACAAATCCGGGTTGCGCCCCAGCGCGCCAATTGCGCCGCCAGTTCGGGAATCGCCTCATCCGGTGCGGCAATGCCGACCGTCGACACTTTTCCCCGCACGGAGTCGGCGCTTTCCAGGAGCGCCTTCAAATCCGACACCGGTTTCACATAGATAAAACGGTTCAGGCAGGAAAGCTGGAACCGCGGATCCACCTCAAAAACGACCGTCCATGCCGTCGAACCTTCGCTCCGCCAATGCTGCGTTCCCTCGGGCGAATGCGCGGCACGGATTTCATAAATCGACCGCCGGGACGCTATGGCCGCCGATTCTTCCGTCGATATTTCACCGCGAGGCTCGGCGCTTTCACGGCGCGCCAGTTCGTCCGCCAACAATTCCGCGAAACGTTCAGGCGAAACGTCGCCGCCGGTCTGGACGTAAATGACATGTGGCGACAGACAACCAAGCTGGTTCCACGCGATCACGTCGTCCGCCGCGGCAGAAACAATTTTTCCCGCGCGCGAACCAAATAAAATCTCGCCTGCGACAAATCCAAAGCTGACTCGATGGCCATACCCCAGAAATCGGACCCATCCCGGAAGTTTTGCGCGGATACTGTCGAGCGTTTCGTCGCTGCCCGTGGCCGTCACACAATCCGCTTCGGCGAACAGCGCATTCTCGAGGCCGGCATTGCCTCCGCGCCATTCGGCGATCTCCAGGCATGCGCCGAGCTTGGGGTCCGCATCGTAAATGGAGTGCGCAAACAATCGCGGCAAAAAAGAACTGCCGCTCGCGCATTTGAGAAACTGCGCCGAGCGGGTCAATAAACCTAAAACCAGGCTCATCATCGCCGGATTCGGAATTTTGCCCGCGCCAATGTGCACCTGAAATTCCGGTCCGCGCCAAAATCGGCTTTTTATTGCGGCACCCGTTTCCAACTTGCCGGTGGTAGCGTCTGTGGCATCTCCAAGTTCCTGGGCAATCAACGCCCTAAAATTTTCGCGCGTCAATTGCCTGAAGAAATTGTCCAGGCCGCGTTCGAGCGTCGCTCGTGAGAATCCCGCGTCCGTGGCGCGTTCCATCGCGAATTTTCGAAAAGGGAATTCCGGTTCCAGCCAGTTGTCCGCAAGCCTCGAAAGCAGATTCACCATGCCTGGCAACGAACGGTTTGCCAAATACTGTTCGCGATTGCGTTTCAGCGTCTGGCACGCCTCGGAAATCATCAGCGGCGATAACGTGGCTTCGGGCGGCAAATCCGCCAAAAAATAATTGGGCAGGTTCATGGTGTGCTTGCGCTTATGCTGTCATCAACGAACAACCTCGAGGCTCCGTCAGCGCTGCCCGGCCAATTAATTCAAAACCGTCCCCTCTGCGCACGCCCAAATCCTCTGTTTGAATGGCCGCCACTGAAAACACGTTCGCCAGGTCAAAAATTCGAACCAGCCCGGTTTCGCCCTCGCTAACCTCGCAGCCGGATTCAGGTGAAACGATTTGCACCCGCGCCCAGGGCGGAAACTGAAAATAGCGCCCACGATTCGCGGAATCGTACGCCTGCGAACTGAGCTCACTCATGCCATATTCGCAAATAATCCGTTCGCGCGGTATCCCAAGAAATTCTGTTATCAACGAATGCAATTCCGCCCTGGGCATCGTCCGGGAGCGATTTTTGTATCCGCCGGTTTCCATGACTCGCGATCCGTCCGGCAATTGCAGACGCATGTTGTGCTCAGCCAGAAAGTCCAGCAGATGCACAAAAGAAAAAGCCGTTCCCAAAATCAATTTTGGCTTATTGGCCGTTCGCAAAGCCGCCAGCGCCGCATCAAAATCAAGGGCCCACACCCCGTCGCCATCCAGTTCTCCGACAAAGGCTGTTTCCGGCATGGCCAATTGTCGCTGAACCGTTTCAAACATATGAACCAATGAGGAATAGGGCGCCAGCCGGAGGTGCGGCGTCAAAACAAGCAAATCGTAGTCCCCTAACGGACCGATTACATTTTCCTGAAACCCGCTCCACAGCGACTTCTCATAGACGGCCATGGATTCCCGGCAATGAAAGTGTCGGCTGGGCTTTTGCTCTGTCGTGCCGCTGGAATGAAATACGTCCGTTCGCTCGTCCGCGGGAATACAGGACAACTCCAGTTCCTTAAAAGCTGCGGCGGGTACGAAAGGAATGTTGGCCCAATGCCGGACACTGTCCGGCGTCAGGCCTTTGGCCTCGGCAATCCGCCCGTAAGCCGGATTGTATTGGAATTGCAGGCCAAAAAGGTCCAGCGCCAGTTCGTTAAAGGCGCTTTCGCGTTGGGAGAGGATGCGCCCGACGCGTGCGGCAAAGTTGATAAGTTCAGCGTTCACTGCGGTTTTTTATTCGGCTGGTTTTCCGCCACAGCCGTTTATCATCCTAACAAAAAACGGTCCGTCCGCAATGCTTAGTTTCTCGCGAAAATGGCGATCCAAAGCTGTGCGTTCGTTTGGACGTCCTTTGGATTTCCATTAAACCACCGGTACACGTCCGGGCTGCCGTCCGAAGGGATTTCAACCAGGCCGACCAAACGCAACCGCTCCTTTTGATATTTGGGGAACCAGTCCAGGATTAACGTTTTTGAGTCTGAATACTGCAGCCATGAGACGGGGACATGAACAAAAATAACATAGTCAGGATTGGCCTGTTCGATTTGGCTGATCATCTCTTTCTGCATCTGGACGGCATAGGGCTGCGGCTCCATGAGAGCGTACGTGACGATGTACCCTGTTGCGGCGCGGCGATGGCTGTAGAAGTAAATCTCCGGTTCGGAACCCAACACAGCGATGCGGCCGCGCGCTGGACAATGGGCAGCGAGATAACGTCCGATTTCAACAGCTTCCGGAAACGGGCTCAGACCATAAATCGCGCGCGAAACCGCTGCCGGCCCCAGTGTGAAATACACATCACCCCATTGGAGAATCGGGCTCGCCATCCCGACAAAAAATATCGGCACTAAAACCAGCCGCGGGGAAAAGGAAAGCTTCAAGCCGGCCAGGAGGGCGGCCAGTGCGTCAAACGCAATGCCGCCAAGCAGCCCCGCCGCGGGAAATAATTGAATAAAATAATGCCCTCGCCAGCCGGGATAAACGGCCGCCAGCGAAAAAAGGAAAAATGCACACACGAAAAATTTCCAGGTTGAGGGAACAGGACCGCGGAACAGCAAAACCAATCCAAGCAATGAGAGAATCCATAGTCCTGGAGCGGCCATTAATAATTGAGCAGCCACACCCACCGCCGTTTCCAGCCCTCGTTTTAAGGGGACTATGTCGGCATGGGCATGGGCAAATTTGAATGTCCAAAGCCAAAACCGGGGCCAATCGCCTGCGGCCGCAATGAGGGCGCAGGTCACAATGAAGGGAAGCAAACCTCCCAGTGCGAGCCAGCCCAGGCGCACAGCCAAACGGCGCGGCGATGGCGCGATGGAAACCCATTCACAACGAGCCAGCCATAGTGCAGCGAAAACGCCGAATACCGCGCCGGTTTGTTTCATTAAGATTGCGAGGCCCAATAATAGGCCGGCAAAAAAAATTCGGGCCGGACCGGATTGCCGGCCAGGGTCCTGGAGCAGAAAAATTCCGGCGACCGCCGGCAGCATGACGAATTGAGTGGCATGCGCGGCGAGCCCAAAGGAGGGCGGGCTAATCGACAAAAGAGCGTAGGTTCCGGAAGCGACGACTGCGGCGGCTTCGCTGCAAGCGCGCCGGGCCAATAGATACACGAAAATGGCAGTCGCAAGGGTCACAAAAATGATGGCCGCGTGAATTCCGACGGCGGTCTGGCCAAATAGCATCATCGCGAGCGCGTATGCGGCACACGTGCCGGGAAGTTTCAAAGCGTCGGTGTATGCCCCTGTGTAAATTGAGACTCCCTGTAACATTAACTGGCCGCCGTAAGCAAATTCTCCCTCGTCACGTTCCAATGGAGTATCGAGAAGACGAATCCGAATCGCGGTTACGATCAATAAAATCAGGAAAAGCCACAGCAAAGCTACAGGCCGCTTGCGCGGCCGTAAAGGCGACGATTTTGTAAAATCATTCATTCGAACCATCGTTCCAACGGCACGTTCAAGGTCGATTTGGGCCGCTGGTATTTGTGCCATGCTTATACGGCTCTATTCTCCCTATCGTTTAAGCAAAACCGGACGCGGGCAAGCAGAAGATTCAAAATCCTCGTTACCTTTATTGGTATATGTGCTTTAATCTGCATTTCATTCGTGGATAAATAAAATGACTCTCAAAGATAAAAGCGCGCCGTCGAAATCGCGATTCCGAGCCTCCAAATTAGCTCCGCCTCTGTGGATGGCTTTGCTGCTTTTGGCCGCCGGCTGCGGGCGAAGCAAAGTCGAAGTGTATCAGGTAAGTTCAGACCAGGATGGGTCTCAGCAATCGGCCCCTGCGCCGGCAACAAATTCCGAAAGCCTCCCGCCCGGCCATCCGAACATTTCCACCACGGACAATTCATCCGCCCAAATGCCGTCCGGGGTCGTGCCTTCGGACGTTCAAAATGCTTCGCCCATTACCTGGACCACCCCATCCGGCTGGACCTCCGTTCCTCCCAGCGAGATGCGGGTCGCCTCGTTTAAAGTCTCCGGCGATAATGGCCAGACGGCCGACGTCAGTATTGTTCCGTTGGGCGGCATGGGTGGCGGAGATTTTGCCAACGTCAATCGCTGGCGCGGCCAGGTTGGTTTACAGGCAGGAACGGATGATGAACTGCAAAAATCAGCGCAAGCTGTCCAGGCCGGAGGCCAGCCTGCCAGCCTTTATGACATCGGCGGGCAAGACGCCTCGAACGGCCGCGCCACCCGCATCCTCGCCGCTATCCAACACCGGGACGGCACAACCTGGTTCATCAAAATGGACGGAGATGCCGGTTTGGTGGAACAGCAAAAGTCTGCGTTTATCACATTCCTCCAATCTTTAAATTTCGGATCGCAACAGCCCCAGGCGCAATTGCCGCCCGGCCATCCGGACATCAGTGGCGTGACTACGCCATCAACGGGAGAAACCGCCTCAAGCCAGCCCACCTGGAGTGTCCCATCCGGTTGGCAGGCTGTTTCCGCCGGTCAATTCCTGGTCGCTAAATTCAAAATCAACGGCGAAAACGGCGCGACGGCAGATATCAACGTCAGTTCTTCCACCGGCGACGGCGGCGGACTTGCGGCCAATGTCAATCGGTGGCGCGGACAGCTTGGCCTTCAGCCAATGGACGAGATCTCCACAGTAACGTTTGCAGTTCCCGGCGGGCAGGCTCAACTGGTGGATGTCAGCGGTAATAGCCCTGAGTCCGGGAAACCTTCGGAAATTATCGGCGTCGTCGTCAGTTTGCCGGGCCAAACGTGGTTCTATAAACTGATGGGCGACCCTTCTATAGTTGCTGCACAAAAGGCCCCTTTCACAAGGTTTGTGAAAAGCGTTCAGTACTGATTTAGGATTCCGGAGCAATCATTTTCCAATGGTCAGGCGTGAATCCTGGTTGAACGGAAAACTTTTTCCTTTTTCATTCCTCCTTTTTCCTCTTTCCTTCCCTCGTGGCTGAACCAGTTCCAGCGCCAGACGAGCGGCTCAAGCCGGAAGATTTCCTGCGACTCATCGAAAAGAGCCGCCTGGGAAAGCTCAAGATCTACCTCGGCCATGCCGCGGGTGTCGGCAAAACCTATGCGATGCTCGAAGAAGCCCATCGTCTGAAAAAGGCGGGCGTGGACGTCGTCATTGGCTGGGTGGAAACGCATGGACGCACGGAAACCGAGGCGTTGCTCGAAGGACTCGAAATCATTCCGCGAAAAAAGACGCCGCACGGCAACAGCATGGTCGAAACACTCGACGTGGAGGCCATCTTCAAGCGTTACCCGACCGTTTGTATCATTGACGAACTGCCTTTTTCAAATGTAACCGGTTCTCAATATCCCAAACGTTACCTGGAAATCCATGACTTGCTCCTGGCCGGCATCAATATCATCACGGCCATGAACATCCAGCACATGGAAAGCCTGCATGACACTGTCCTGCGGGCCACCGGCGTGGACGTGCGTGAACGGGTGCCGGACCGATTTGTCCTGGAAGCAGACCAGATCGTCAACGTTGATTTGACCGCCGAAGAACTGCGGGAGCGGTTGAAAAGCGGGAAAATCTATCCCGCCGACCGCGCGGCCGCGGCGCTCGAAAATTTCTTCACCGAAAATAATTTGAACACGCTGCGGGAACTGGCTTTGCGCGAAACCGCCGCCGCGCTCGATCGCCGTCCCCGTATCGGCGGCAAATCGCCAACCGACGTCAGTGAGAAGATCGCGGTTTTTTTCAGCACCAATCCGGACACCACGGCGCGCCTGCTTCGCGCTGCGTCGCGGCTGGCAGGCAAACTCAATCGCGAATGGATGGCGGTTTATGTTCGCCGCAAAAGCGAAGATCCCAATCACATTCCTTCGGAGTTGCAGCGCAAATTTATGCAGAATGTTCAGCTGGCCACCGAATTGGGCGGCAGCGTGACCGTCTTGGAAAGCGAAAACGTCTGCCAGGCCTTGCTGGATTATTGCCGGAAAAACGACGTTAACCTCGTTGTCATTGGAACCAGCGAGCGCAAATGGTGGCAGTTCACCCGGCCCGATGTGCTCGATTTTTTCATGCATCACGCGCCTGGAATCGATATTCATATCGTGGACCCCATTAATTAGCCGCCATCAAACCTTTGATATTCAAAGGCTTATCAGTTTTTAATTGAATTTTTCCTGATTTGGGCTCTCTTGTTACGGATGTGCCGAGGCTGTTTTATCACAATTTTCGTCATCGCCGTCGCTTTCACGGCGGCGGCGGCGCCCGAGTCGGTGGATGTCAATTTGGATTATGTGGCCAAACTGGCGCTGGCCCGCGCGCAACGTGCGTATCATTCGCCGGCGGTCAACCTCCCCTCCGTCTTGAATCAGACAAACCTGGATTACGATAAATATCGCGAAATCCGTTTCATTCCCGGCAAAGCCCTTTGGGCGGAAGACGATTTGCCATTTCGGGTCGAATTTTTTCATCCGGGCTACCTTTATTCGGAGTTAGTTCACGTCAATGAATTTACTCCAGGCTATGAACAACGGATTCCCTTCGTGCAGGATTTTTTTGATTACGGCAATTTGAAGATTAAGGATCAAATTCCCAACAGCATCGGCTACGCGGGATATAAAGTGATCTATCCGTTGAATAAACCGAACGTGTTCGATGACCTGGCGGTTTTCCAGGGCGCGAGTTATTTTCGCGTGCTCGGCAAGGGCCAAAGCTATGGTATTTCTGCGCGCGGACTGGCGCTGAACTGCGGAGAAACGGACCGAAACGAGGAATTTCCCCTTTTCACCGATTGGTGGCTGGGCAAGCCGGCCAAAAATGCCACCAACTTAACCCTGTATGCGATCCTGGATTCAGTCAGTTGCGCCGGCGCTTATGAATTTAACATCCGTCCGGGCGAAACAACGACTGTTGACGTGGATGCGGTGCTGTATTTCCGTCTGTCGAGCATGATTCTTCAGGCCGCTTCAAATACGCCTCCAATTAAAACTGTGGGCATGGCGCCGCTCACGAGCAGCTATTGGTTCGGCAAAACCTCCGAATATAAACCCGATGATTACCGGTCCGAGGTCCACGATTCTGACGGACTTATGATGGAAATGGCCAATGGCGAACGGCTTTGGGAACCCCTGAAGAACCCGAGGGAACTGCGGCATCAGACTTTTTCCGCGTCCAATATTCGCGGTTTTGGCCTCATGCAACGTGAACGCGACTTCACCGCCTACCAGGACCTGTTTACGGACCATCAGGATGAGCCGAGTGTCTGGATTGAACCGCGCGGCACCAATTGGTCCGCCGGCAATGTGCACCTTGTGGAACTAAACGGCCCAAACGAAGATTGGGACAATATTGTCGCTTTTTGGAGTCCGAATATCGTGCCAGGGCCGCTCGAGCCCTGGCGCTTCAGTTACCGGCTTAACTGGACGCGCGAAACTGACCGAAAATTTTCACCGCCAGACAGAGTCGTGGCGACGCGTGTTGGAGTATCCAAGGGATCCGATGCGCGCGAGATAATGATTGATTTCGCAGGACCGGATTTGAATAAAATCGCGCCGACGAATCCGCCGGTCGCCGTCGTCAATTGCAGCACCAATGCGACCATCGAGGCCAGCCAGGTGGTTTGGAATCCATTCGAGAAAACCTGGCGCGCCGTCGTGAAAATGCAGCCCCCGACTAACGATGTCCCTGTGGACCTTCGGCTTACGCTGCAACAAAACAAAAAGCCGATCGGCGAAACGTGGATCTATCAATGGACCCGGCCTTAAATCAACTCCCCGCACCGTTGCCCGTAGATGCCACCGTCCTGGCCGGTCGTTCACTTGATGAATGGAATGCCGCTTACGCGAAGGTGGAAAATTATTTTTACGCGCTCAGAGT
>DASXFM010000190.1:0-7435 GCA_036489615.1 Verrucomicrobiia bacterium
CAGGACGCAAGCGCGGTATTGAAAGGGAGAACGCCGGGTGAGGGCACCCGGCCTACACCAAAATGCAGAGTCTTTGGCTCGCCGGTAAGCCTTCGTTAAGCGTTGATGCCAAATGATTCGGGATGGAGGACCAGCTTGTCCGAAATCCTTTGCTGCCACCGGGTCAGTTCGTGGTATAGCTCCGAAATAGTCGCCGCATTGGCGGAATTGCCGGCGAGGTTCTTTGTCTCCCACGGATCGTTGGCAATATCGAACAGTTGTATCTGTTTCACTTCGGGATAAAGATTCAACTTGTATTGGTCCGTGCGCACGGAGCGCTGGAATTTGCGATACGCACAGTACGTTGAGTCAAACATTTGACTCTTCCTGCCCTGCAAAAGCGGCATCAGGCTCGGAAACTGGACAGTGGACGGCGCAGAAATTCCCGCTAAATCGCAAATCGTCGGAAACAGGCAATGCTGGTACATCTTCGCATCAATTTTCCGGCCTGCCGCGATGTCCGGCCCAATCATGATAAATGGCATCCGCACAGAACATTCGTACATGTTCTGCTTGGCCATCAAGCCCTGTTCGCCCACCGCCAACCCGTGGTCTGCCGTCACTACAATATACGTATTATCCGCAAGCCCGGATTTGTCCAACGCGTCCAGCACGCGTCCCATCTGCTGATCCATGTATGTGATCAGCGCGTAATATTCCTGCCGATGCACCTGGATAGCTTCCGGCGTCCGCGGCATCGGCGCGAGTTCTTCACCGCGCCCATTGGCCCCGATATCAAACGGATGCTGCGGCAGAAAATTCGGCGGCACTTTGATTTTGTCCACGGGATACATGTCCAAAATTTCCTTCGGCGCCTGCCGCGGATCATGCGGCGCATTCCACGCGACATAGAGAAAGAAAGGATTGTCCGGTTCCCCGGCGATATCACTCAGCATCTTCACCGCGGTATCCGCATACAACTCGCAGGAATGTTGTTTCGCTTCGTATCGCACACTCGCCTGCCGGGGACCGGCCTTGTCCGGACGTTCGATGTCCCACAAATTTTTCGGCGTCCAATGCCCGTGATATTTCGGGTTCCACGCTGTCCATGGATCGCCCGGACGCGGACGATTGTACGCGAACCCTTTGATCGGTGTGGACTCGAGGAATCCCGGCCCGATGGTCTTGCCGGTCATGAAACTTCTCAACGCGGTCGCGTCGCCGTTATGCCACTTGCCCACCGCATAAGTATGATAACCATTCTGTTGCAGCGTTTCGCCCAGCAACGGATACGTGCCGCAATTATCCCCACCGCACGTCCACAAATAACGTCCCGTGTGCATCATTGCGCGGCTGCACACACACACTGCCCCCTGCCATGCACCCTGATGGAAGCAATGCGTAAACGTCGTCCCGCGCGACATTAATCGATCAAAGTTCGGCGTATGGACCTCATCATTGTTGAGGGCATGGAGAGTGCGGAAGCATTGGTCATCCGCGACGATGACCAGGAAATTCGGCTTTTTTCGCGTAACCGCGTCAGCTGCAATCAATTCGCGTGGAGCCAGCAACGCTGAGGCGGACAATCCTCCCACCGTTTTCAAAAAGGTGCGCCGGTCGATGGCTGGATTTTTCATAGGCTTGATCTACAAGAGGGTGGGCTAATTTTGACTACTTCCATTAACAACTCCGGGGACCGCGATCAAGCGGGAAATGAGTCCGGGCGGATTTGCGCGGCGCAGCAGCACCGCCCTACCCCATATTTGACGCAGCACACAATGGAGGTTGGGCGCATCCACACATTGTTCTTACGTCGGTGGTGGTAGGGACGGCGTGCTGCGCCGTCACCGCCCGTAGAGCGGGTGGAATCCCGCAATGCGGGACGGCCCAGCATCCGACCACATTCGTTGCGCCGCTAAACGCGTCGCGGACAGCGCAGCGCGCCGTCCCTACCAAGAACAGTGCCAAGATGCGCCCATGGACGTTCCGCCCGGTTTACGGGCAGGGACATCGCAGCGCAATGTCTCTACCTTTTGACTTTTTCCTTTTTCAGTTTTCCTTTTTAATTATCTCATGGCTTTGCCTTTGCCCGCAGATTATCACATGCACACGCCGTTGTGCCTCCATGCCACCGGCGAACCGGAAGAATATGCGCGTCGCGCGATTGAACTTGGCCTGCCGGAAATGGGCATGTCCGATCATTCGCCGATGCGCCAGGATAATTTCGATGAATGGCGGATGAATTTCGATAAATTGGCCATCTACGTGGATAAAGTCCGGCGCATCCAAAAGGATTTCCCTCAATTGCCTATCAAGATGGCCCTGGAGGTGGATTATTTTCCGAACGGCGAGGGTTGGGTACGCGAACTGGCCGGGATGTATCCCTGGGATTATTTTATCGGGTCGGTCCATTATGTCTCGGACGATTGGGCCATCGATGATCCGAAAAAAGTTTCAGGATGGAAAAATCGCGATTCGTATGAGGTCTGGCGGATTTATTTCGATCGGCTGGCTGCGGCGGCGGAATCCGGGCTGTTTCAAATCATTGGGCATGCGGACCTGCCGAAAAAATTCGGCCATAAACCGCCTGAAAACGCAAAACCGCTCTATGAAAAATTTTTGAATGCGGCCAAAAAATCGGGCTGCGCCGTTGAGTTGAACACGGCCGGCCTGCGAAAGGATTGCACCGAGATCTATCCGAGCCGCGAAATTCTGCAACTGGCGTTTCACGCGGATGTGCCCATCACCTTTGGCTCGGATGCCCATGCGCCGGGAGAAGTGGGAATGAACTTTGCCGAAGCCGTGGCACTCGCGCGAAGTGTGGGTTACACGAAGGCCTGCCGCTTCGAACAACGCCGTCGCCAAATCGTCCCATTTTGATTGATTGATTGATTAATTCATGCAGACAGCCAATCCGAGCAAACAGAAATGGTTCGTTACTGTCTGTATTGCTCTTGCGATTGGGACTTTCATTTTATTTTTGCCGGCCGTCCGCAATGATTTCATCAACCTCGACGACGGCGTTTATATCTACCAAAACCCGCACGTCGCATCGGGGCTGAGCTGGCAAAACATTCGTTGGAGTTTTGAGCACGTTTATGCCGGCTATTGGGCGCCATTGACGTGGATTTCGCACATGATTGATTGCAGTCTGTTTGGGCTGAATCCGGCGGGTCATCATCTGGTCAATGTGCTCATCCACGCGGTAAACGCGGTGCTGCTGTTCATCCTATTGAATTACATGACGGGCGCAATGTGGCGCAGCGCGTTTGTGGCAGCGGCGTTTGCCTGGCATCCGCTGCGCGTCGAATCGGTGGCCTGGGCGTGTGAACGCAAGGACGTGTTGAGCGGGTTGTTTTGGATACTGACGCTGTTGTGTTATGCGCGGTATGCGAAATTTGGGCGGCGCGGCAACGCCGCCCTACCTCTTTTCTTCTACTTACTTGCCCTCTTCTTTTTCGCGTGCGGGCTGATGTCGAAGCCAATGGTGGTCACCCTGCCCTTTGTGCTGATCCTCCTCGATTTCTGGCCGCTTGGGCGGTTTTATGGGACTGACGGGTTGAAAGGGCGGCCTGGACGTTTATTGGCTGAAAAACTTCCCTTTTTTGCCCTGGCATTGGCCGAATGCGTTGCGACGTATCGGGACTGCGGCGCGGGCGCATCGACTTCGGCTGAGCCGCTGACATTTCGCCTGATTCATTCGTTTTGGGGATATCTTCAGTACATATCGAAGACATTAGTACCGGCGAAGATGGCTGTACTTTATCCGTTCCCGACTCATGAACCTGTCGTCGCTGGTCTGGTCGGGGCGGTGCTCGTGTTGGTTTGTACGGTCGCTTTCATCATTCTATTCCGGCACCGACCGTACCTTTTGGTGGGTTGGTTTTGGTTTTTGGGGACCCTGGTTCCGGTTATCGGAATTGTCCAATCCGGTTACCAATCCATGGCGGACCGTTTTACTTATCTTCCATGTATCGGCTTTTTTATCGTAATTGCATGGGGCATGGCTGACCTTGCGCGTTCGAGGCACGGCAAACCGATTCTGGCCGGCTGCATGGTCCTGTGGCTGGCCAGCTTCTTGATTCTGACTTCGATTCAAATTAGATATTGGCGCAACAGTATCACATTGTTCCGTTTGGCTTTGGCCGTGACCACGGACAATTATGTCGCCTGCACGTGCCTCGGGCAGGCCCTCGATAACGCCGATGACAATAAAGACGCCCTGCGCTATTGCAAGGAGGCCGTTCGTCTGAATCCTGATTACGCAGCCGGGCAGTTCTTTTTCGGACAGGCCCTCGCGAAGACCGGAGACGCAACTGATGCGCTGACTCATCTCAACCTGGCGACGCAGTTGGAGCCGAACAACGCCGATTTTAAATATAACCTTGGCAAATTTTTGTTGGAACAGGGCAAGACGGATGAAGCCATTTCGCATTTTACCACGGTTCTGGACATCGACCCCGATTTTGCCGAAGCCCACAACGCGCTGGGAAAAGCATTTTTGAAGCAAGGCTCATTGCAAAAGGCGGCGGATCAGTTATCGCAAGCCGTCGCGCTGAAACCGGCTGACGCCCAATTTCATTACGATGATGGGACCGTCCTGTTGGACGAATCGCAACCGGCTCAAGCGATCGCCGAATTTTCCAAGGCCGTGTGGATTCAGCCGAATTTCGCCCTCGCTCACGAGAATCTCGCCGTCGCTCTGGCGCAGGAAGGGAAGATGGACGATGCGATTGTTCATTTTGCCCGCGTCGTGGAGTTGCAACCGGACGATTCTGAAGCTCGTTTCAATTTGGGATTCGCATATTTGAACAGTCATCAGGCGGCCAAAGCCGCCGGTCAATTCCGGGCGGAACTGCGCCTGGCGCCCAATGAAACCAAGGCGCACTATCGCCTGGCCCAGGCGTTGCGGGACGAAAATGATTTTTCGCAGGCAATAGCGGAGTATCGGAAAACATTGGAGTTGGCGCCTGATTTTGCCGATGCAAAGAAGGAAATGGACCAGATATTGGTGGCACATCCGGTGCTTCATTAAATTTTAAAGAAATGCAGGACTTTTGCATGAGCCGACCATCGCATCGCAGGTTTTCAAATCGGCAGGCGTACAACCACGCACGATTTGCAGGTTTAGAAACCTGCGATACAGCAGACCTGGAAGTCTGCGGTACGATTCATTTTTTAGAATCGTTAGCACTTTGCATGAACCGATCAATGAGAGCAACGTACTTCGACGCAATGGGAGCGAAGAGCATGCCGCAAATCAGTTTCGCACTGTCGTGCGGCTTCGCAATCAGCGGCTGGAGTTCATGCAACTTTACCCGGGGCGGCGCGCTCGGTGGCAGTGCCACTTCCAAAGATTCGCGCTTGCCCCGGGCTAATATAGTCCGCCCTTTCAGGGCTTTCAATTCGCTGCTTCGCAGACAGTTGCAGATTGTCGATCGATGGTTTGGAACGACCAATGAAGGCGCCCGTTCATGGCATTTATTCGCGAGTTTGAAACATTGAAACAGTCCAAAAAACAACTAGTCGCGGTCATTTGCCTGGCGCTGGTGGCGGGGACGATTGCGCTGTATTGCCCGACCATCACGCACGGCTTTTTGAATTATGATGATGACGCTTATATCACCGAGAACCCCCGTGTCACAAACGGCTTGTCCTGGTCGAATGTGGCCTGGGCTTTCACGAGCGGTTATGCGGCAAACTGGCATCCGTTGACCTGGATTTCTCACATGCTGGATTGCCAGCTCTTCGGCTTGAATCCAGGAGACCATCATTTGATGAACGTGCTTTTCCACGCAGTAAACACCGTGCTGTTGTTCATCCTGTTGAACTACATGACCGGCGCGATGTGGCGTAGCGCGTTTGTGGCGGCGCTTTTTGCCTGGCATCCGCTGCACGTGGAATCCGTGGCCTGGGCCTCTGAACGGAAAGACGTACTTAGCGCATTTTTTTGGATGCTGACGTTGTTGTGTTATGCGCGGTATGCGCGGCACAATGGCGAATGCGGAATGCGGAGTGCGGAATGCGGAATGGCTAAGGCCGATAATGGCCCATCCTCGGTACTCCATCCTCCATCCTCAATGCCTTTCTATTTGCTGGCGCTGTTTTTTTTCGCGTGCGGGCTGATGTCGAAGCCGATGGTGGTCACCCTGCCCTTTGTGCTGATCCTGCTCGATTTCTGGCCGCTTGGACGGTTTTATGGGACTGACAGGACGGACGCGACGGATGGGTTGAAAAGGCGGATTGGCCGTTTATTGACCGAAAAACTTCCCTTCTTCGCCCTTTCACTCGCTGGCAGTATCGTAACGTACCTGGCCCAAAAGACGGGCGGCGCGGTGATTAACCGACCTTTTCCGTTCCGGATTTCAAATGCCTTGTGGGCTTATGAACGGTATATTTCAAAAATCTTTTGGCCGTCCAATCTGTCGATTGTTTATCCGTTCCCCGAACACGGACTCATGCTGTTGGCCATCGAATCGGGCATTCTGCTAATGCTTGGTTCGGCACTGTTCATTCTGGTTTCGCGCCGTTGGCCATATCTGTTTGTCGGATGGTTTTGGTTTCTGGGGATGCTGGTGCCGGTAATTGGAATTGTGCAAGTGGGCTCAGCGTCCATGGCGGATCGTTACTCGTATCTCCCAGCCATCGGACTATTTATTGCCGTTACCTGGGGTTTGGCTGACCTAAAGCTCGCCGGAAAGCCGGTTATTGTCGCTGCCGCCATTTTCTCGCTGGTCGCATGCGCGATTCTCACTTCAATTCAAATCACGTATTGGCGCAACAGCATCACATTGTTCCGTCATGCTTTGGCCGTAACCACCGATAATTATGTCGCCGCGGCCTGTCTTGGCCAGGCACTGGACGCCATCGGCGATGATGCGGACGCGCTCGCCTATGGTAGCGAGGCCGTTCGCATCAATCCCGATTATCCAGCGGCACAATTTTTCCTCGCACAAACGCTTTGGAAAAGTGGTGATCACACTCAGGCGCTTAACCATGTTGACGCGGCCGCGAAAGCAGCCGCGCACGATCCCAATTATCAATACATTCTTGGCAAGTTTCTTTTGGAGCACGGCCAAACGGACGACGCGATCGCAAGGTTTACGGCCAGTCTCGATATCGAGCCGGGATTTGCCGAAGCGCATAACGCCCTGGGAAAGGCGTTCCTGAAACAGGGCGCATTGCCGAAGGCTGCGGATGAACTATTACAGGCCGTCAAACTTGAACCCGATAATGCCCAGTTTCATTATGATTTGGGGACCGTTTATTTGAACGGGGCACAAACGCTAAAGGCAATCGTTGAATTCCACGAGGCCACCAGGCTCCAACCCCATTTCGCCCTCGCCTATGAGAACCTGGGCATCGGTTGGGCCGAGACAGGCAAGATGGAAGACGCCATTCGTGATTTGTCGAAGGCAGTCCAGTTAACGCCCAATGACCCGGAAGCTCACTTCAA
>DASXFM010000219.1:0-6633 GCA_036489615.1 Verrucomicrobiia bacterium
CCGGGCGCATCTTGGCACTGTTCTTGGCAGGGACGGCGCGCTGCGCTGTCCGCGCCGCGTTTAGCGGCGCAACGAATGTGGTCGGACGCTGGACCGTCCCGCATTGCGGGATTCCGCCCGCTCTACGGGCGGTGACGGCGCAGCGCGCCGTCCCTACCACCACCGACGTAAGAACAATGTGTGGATGTGCCCGCCTGAACCGCGAATTTTCCTTGATGATGACGTCCGCTGATCTGCTAATTCATAACTTCGCCCCTCTAAAATCAGCTGTTGCGCTTTTGCGGGCGGGAGATACACTGGATTGCTTATGGACATATTAAATCTTACACCATCACAACTGAAACACGCGGCGGATATCAAAGAACAAATCGCCGCGCTGGAAAATGAACTGCAAGCCATCGTCCACGGCGGCGGCAGCAGCAGGAGCGGCGGAATCGCCAATGGCGCTCCCGCGCCGTCCCGCACACGCCGGAACCGTATGAGCGCCGCCGGCCGCGCCCGCATCATTGCCGCGCAAAAAGCGCGCTGGGCGAAGTTCAAAAAGACCAAACCCGCCCCTGCCGCCAAAAAACGGAAATTGAGTCCCGCCGCCAAAGCCAAAATTGCCGCCGCCGCACGCGCGCGCTGGGCAAAGGCGAAAGCATCGGGCCGGAACTCGCTGTAAGCTGTAAGTTTCGCCAAAATATTATTTAACCGGAACGTTAACCAGAGTTGAAGGCCATGGCTTGCCCGTGGCCTTTTTCTTTTAATCTGGCAGGGCAGGGCTGCCTGCCAGTGGCGCCACCACCTCAGCCTGCCTGATACCCCTTGCACATTTTGTATCTATAGGAACAGAAACAAGAAACGAGGCGGGTTGGGACGGTGAAAGGAACGGTTTCATTGGGAAATTCAAAGATTTGGCCGATTCGGATGGAAACGCGAGCCTTAAGTGTGCCTGACCAGATTAGGCAATGAGGAAGGCAGGAAAAAAGGAAGAAAACTCGAAGCTTCCAGGTGCGAGCGGTGGCTGTACGCGAGCGAGCACCAGCGGGCAGGGATGCCCGCGTAACCGGCGGGCGAAGTGCCTGCCCTACGAGCACCCGCACATTTTCTGTGTGTATGTAAGTAAACGTGTAAACGGCGTCCGAGTTAGGCGAAAAAACCCCTGTTTTGTTGAGAAATTTGGGGTTTTTGGCAATGACAGGAGGTGTAAACGGGGGGGCATTCTATCTGCCATCGCTGACGCTATGGCCGGCAGGTCTTTTTGACAGGATGAACAGGATGGAATCTGGAGGAGAACGATGATTGTGAGATGAAGTCTGAAAACCAGCAATCCCGAAAGCCTTCGGGACTACAACGTTGAGCATCAACGATTAAAGTAGCAACACAACCAGCAACAAGGTAGCAACAACCGGATAAAACCAGCGACATTGGCAAATGATCTGACGCTTTCGAGGTTCATCTTATCGACCTCTCTATGCAAGATTCAGCAACCGTAACCGTATAGGCAAATGCAGGCAGACGTGTAACAGATAAAAAAGAATCAGCGAAAGATATGAATCCAGAAGCTATTCCACCGGCTTTGCCCTCAAACAGATCGTCCAAAAGGCCCAGTTTTTTGGGGTATGCCGGAGCGCCTATCGTTGGCGCGATTGGGTTTCTCTTTATTTGGGCGGTCACGTTTGAGATGACCCGTAAGGACACAGAGACTGACTACGTGTTTATGTGTGAGCATTTATTTAAACCGCTGCCGATGGAAGGGGAGACGCAGATTACATTGCCTGGCGCTATGGTCGAATCCCTGCTGCAAGAGGAACGGGATCAGCTTGCTCATATTTCCTGGCACGACAAAAAACTGGCGCCGATCGCGAGGCATTTTTCCGATCTGATTTCGCACGCCCAGCATCTGGACGAAAATCCCCCTCGATTTTCCCCAGTTATTTTCGGGTCTGCAGAAGCCGCATTGGGCTTATATTCAGGACAACGCAAATTTGTCGGGGACGGCGGAACCAAACTATTGAACGCAGCGGAAAATTTATGGGACGCAGTCCAGGCGAGAAAGAATCTCTTCGATGACAGGGATGATCTGGCGGTTCGGCTCGCCACTCTAACGAGAAATTTCTGTGGCCCTATCACCAAGTGCCAACTCATTACTGCGTCATTTACGGATCAAGTACCGGGATTTCTCCAATCAAGGACGAGACATTCATTGGGGCTAACAAATACCTCCGGCCGAGAATTGCACAACTGCGTCATCGGCGTGTTTTTTTCGAACGCTGCCGGAAAATCATGTCTTAATCTTTACTTCGTTCAAGATTGGGATCCGGGGGAAGAGCGAGTCGCAACGTATTCAGATGTTTTCGATTTTCCGAGGGACACAGTCGACAATATTACTGAAGTAGACATTGGATTCGCGTCAAAAGAATGCTCCCAGGAGCCGTTTGCAACCAAGAGGCCGTATAACGGATGGCCGAGCACAAGCTAGTTCCGGAGGATGCCGCAGATCAGCTTCGCGGTGGCAGCGCCACTTGCGATCTCCTGGCGCTCTAACGAAGCTTGAGCATTTTTCAAATGGCCGGGAACTCGGGTTTTGGATTGCCGGAATGGTGAGGAAGTGAGGCCGCAACGATTCGCGCTGCCGCGCGGCTTCGCAATCAGCGGCTTATATGTTGGGTATCTTTACCAGGGGTGGTCACGCTCCCTGAGTCGCGCTCGACCCCTGGCTACAAATATATCGCCCCGCTGGGCCCGCTCGGGCTTCAGCTAGCGACTGTGCCGATTTTGGGAATCATTGAAAAAATACATTTAACCCCTCATTTTTTTCAATTGCACATTTAACGACCGTCTAAGGTATGCTCTTTCCAGGTTCAAAATTAGAAACAGGATACCGTTATGGAAACAGTAGAAACAGTATCAGACGAGGGACGCCGTGTGGGGGCACACGGTCTACAGGTGGTGGCGCCACTTGCCATCACACCACAGGGTGCCGTCTCTACCTCCGGGTTTTGGAGTCTGTTTGTCACCCAATTCCAGGGGGCGTTTAGCGATTACATTCTTAAGACGCTCGTCGTATTCATGATTATGGGTATGAAGGTGTCGCTGGCGGAGCAGCATCGCATCGGTGAATGGGTGACGGCTTTATATTCGCTCCCGTTTATCCTGTTCTCGATGGCGGGCGGGTATCTGGCGGATCGTTACATGAAGCGAAGCGTCATGATCGGGGTCAAAGTTTTCGAAATCGGGGTCATGACCTTTATACTGGTCGGGTTCCTTTTGGGTGAGTTGCGGATACTCCTGGCGGGCGTGTTTTTGATGGGTGTTCATAGTGCGGTTTTCGGGCCGTCGAAATATGGATCGTTGCCGGAACAATTGCCCGCGAAACGGCTTTCGTGGGGAAACGGATTGCTCGAACTGGGCACATTTGTCGCCGTCATCCTGGGCACGGTTGTGGCCGGGGAGTTGTCTGAGAGGTTTCATGCGCGGCAGGCCATTTCAGGCGTCATTCTGATTGCGCTGGCCGCCGCTGGACTTTTGTGCAGCCTTGGCGTCGGGCGCGTTCCGGCCGCCGATCCGAACCGCGCGTTCGAGGCCAATTTGATCAAGGATCTTTGGTCCCGCATGACCCTGATCCGAAAAGACCGGGCTTTGAAGCTATCGGTCATTGGAAACATCTATTTCAGCTTCATTGCGACGCTCCTGTTATTGGATTTGTTTTTTTATGGGTCGGACGTGCTCAAGGTTTCGGACGAACACAACAGTTTTCTCAGTTGCGCACTGGCGCTGGGTGTGGGATTGGGCAGCGTGGCAGCGGGCTTTCTTTCGGGCAATAAGATTGAAACGGGCCTGATTCCGTTCGGCGCGGCGGGTCTTTCGATTGCTTGCGTGGGACTTTTCTTTGTTGATTCATTCGTCCCGGCGCTGGTGTGGCTCGCGCTTTTGGGATTTGCCGGCGGCTTTTTTATCGTTCCGATTTCGGCGTTGCTACAGCATCGGCCCGATCCCTCGAAGAAAGGCGAAGTCATTGCCGCGGCGAATTTACTTTCGTTCGTGGGCGTCTTTGCCGTCTGGCCGGTACACTATTTATTGACCGAAACGCTGCACGTAGGCCCGCAGGGTGTGTTTTTGTTTGCCGGCATTCTGACGCTCCTTGGAACGGTTTATACCGTGCATCTGCTGCCCGATGCCTTGCTTCGATTCATGCTCTGGACGGCGACGCGGACGCTGTATCGCATCCAGGTCATTGGCCGGGACAACATCCCCGAGCGGGGCGGTGCGTTGTTCGTTTGCAATCATCTTTCATTCATCGACGCGATGTTTCTGCTGGCATCGGTGGACCGGCCGGTCCGGTTCATCATGTATAAACACAACTACGATTTACCGTGGATCCGGCCGGGCGCGCGCGCGATGGGGGTAATTCCCATTTCATCCGAGATGCGCCCACGCGAATTGATACAGTCTCTGCGCGCGGCGACGGAAGCGATTCAAGCCGGCGAAATTGTCTGTATCTTCGCCGAAGGCCAGGTCACGCGCATCGGACAAATGTTGCCGTTTCGGCGCGGATTTGAGCGCATTATGAAGGATGTGGATGCGCCCATCATTCCGGTGGGACTGGACGGCGTTTGGGGCAGTTTATTCAGTTTCGAAGGGGGGCGGGCGTTTATCAAGTGGCCGCGACAAATACCGTATCGAGTTACCGTAAATTACGGGCGTGCCATGCCGCATGATGCCAATCCGCTGGAAGTGCGGCAGCGCGTTCAGGAATTGGTTGCCGATGCCTGGACCATGAGACGCCGGAGCATGCAGCCGCTGCATCGTTCCTTCGTTCGGACGGCGCGCAAACATCTGTTTCACTTTGCGATGGCAGACGGCCAGAATGCCAAAGTATCCAGCGCCTCCGCGCTGATGCGGACGGTATATCTGGCGCGACGATTGCGCCGGGCATGGGAGGGGCAGGAACGCGTGGGATTGATGCTGCCGCCATCGGTACCTGGCGCGCTGGCAAACTTTGCGGCGTTGCTGATGGGCAAGGTGCCGGTCAATCTCAACTACACGGTTTCTGAGCCAGTGCTGGAATCGTGCATCAACCAATGCCAAATTAAAACGGTCCTGACGTCGAAGGCGTTTCTGGAAAAGGTGAAACTCAAAATTCCCGCTGCGGAAACGTTATTTATCGAAGACATTGCGGCGAATCCGGGAGCCTTTGAAAAGTTGAGCGCACTCGTGGCGGCTTTTCTCTTTCCCGTCGGGATGTTGGAACGTTCGTTAGGACGTACGCGAAAAGGCAGCCTGGACGACGTGGCGACGATTATTTTTTCCAGCGGCAGCACAGGCATTCCGAAGGGAGTCTTGCTGAGTCACTACAATATCGCGTCAAACATCGAACAGTTGGAGCAGGTTTTTGCGTTTAACAGTTCCGACGGTGTTGTGGGCATACTGCCGTTTTTCCATTCATTTGGTTTTACCGGCACGCTTTGCCTGCCTGCCGTGCTCGGTATTCGGGCGGTATATCATCCCAATCCCCTGGATTCGAAAGGCATCGGGCAATTGGTGCATCAATACGCGCTGAGTTTTCTCCTGGCCACGCCGACCTTTTTGCAATTTTACATTCGCGGCTGTTCGCCCGAGGCGTTCGGCAGTTTGCGCCTGGTGATGACCGGCGCGGAAAAACTGCCCGATCGGCTCGCGACGGCTTTTGAGGAACACTTTGGAATCCGGCCGTTGGAAGGATATGGTTGTTCGGAATGTTCGCCGGCGGTAACGGTGAATACGCAGGATTATCGGGCCGCCGGTCTCCGGCAGGTGGGCGCGAAGCGCGGACGGATTGGTCATCCGCTCCCCGGTATTGCTGTGCGGATTGTGGATGCGGAAACGCACGCCCCGGTTGCAGACGGCCAGGCCGGATTGCTGCTGGTTCGCGGCCCGAACATCATGCAGGGTTACCTTGGCCAACCCGAAAAAACCGCTGAAGTGCTCCGTGACGGCTGGTACACGACCGGTGACATTGCGAACCTGGACGAAGATGGTTTTCTCCAAATTACTGATCGCTTGTCCCGGTTTAGCAAGATTGGCGGCGAAATGGTCCCGCACATCAAGGTGGAAGAAAAACTCCACGAACTGGCCGGCGCCACCGAGCAAACGTTTGTCGTGGTGGGCGTGCCGGACCAGAAAAAAGGTGAACGACTGGTGGTGTTGCATCGCCTTCGGCCGGAGCAATTGGCCGGATGCGTTGAGAAACTCACGCAATGTGATTTGCCGAATATCTGGAAACCTCGACAGGATCAGTTTTATCAGGTGGAAAAATTTCCCTACCTGGGCACGGGCAAACTCGATTTGCGCGAGGTTCGGAATATGGCGGAGAAGTTGTCGGTGGAGGAGGCAAAATAATTAAAAAGGAAAAAGGAAAAAGTTTAAAATATGACGGACGATCTGAAAGAGCCCTCACCTCACCCTGACCCTTTCCCGATTGCGGAATTGGGAAAACCTGTGGTCAGAAAATGGGCCACGCGTGGCCTGATTATCGCGGCGAGTTTGGTGGTGTGGTTTTGGACGCAATCACTTATTGGACATCGTCCGGCAGGCAATGGCATTGGAGACAAGGTCCACGAGTTTACGCAACCGGCAAATGACTACCTGCAAACGCATCCACAGGCAGCC
>DASXFM010000234.1:0-7823 GCA_036489615.1 Verrucomicrobiia bacterium
CAAAATCGGGCGCGCGCCCATGGCGTCGGCCGGTTGAAACGCCTGCACGCGGTTGGTTTCGCAATGGTACAAAGTGCCGTCATCGGCGCCACTCCACACCGTCCCGTCAGGCGCTTCGGCCAATGCGCGTACGGCCGAATCGGCCACACCGTCGGCGGCGCCAAAAACGCGCCGTGAAGTTTCGGTGTACCATCCGAAATTGACTTTTGTGCCCACCCATAATCGTCCCGCGCGGTCCATGAGCAACGACTTGACGCCATGAACTCCCCATGGCGAGCGTTGAATTTGCCCGTCGAGAAATTGAAAAAGATCTTCGCCATCGCCGGCGCTCAGCCATAGGTTGCCGTTTGATTCGGGGTAAACGGAAAATATAAAATTCGCGGCTGTGGTATCGCTGGCGCTGCTGTTCAAAAGATTTCCGTCTTTGTAACACGCAAGTCCGCCCCCCGCCGTGCCGATCCAAACCGTGTGATCGGCATCCTGGCAAACCGTTAACGCCGGCCCACACCGGCAAACCGTCCGCCTGCCCGATCATCTGAAAATGCCGTGTGGACAATCGCACCAGGCCGCCGCGATCCACGCCGAGCCATATCCCTCCATCGCGATCCTGAAACCATGCGCCAACACGATCGCCCGGCAATCCGTTTCGAACGGTAAAGCGTTCGAAACGGCCGGCCGGGGTAATGTAAAATACGCCATTGCCGTAGTGGTTAAACCAGATGCCGCCATTTTGATCCTCATGCACACCCATGGCTCGGTTGGAAGCTGATCCCAGCAATCCACGCCATTCGGTTGCTTCCGCCGTCCAGTGCCGGTCAATCTCTTCCCTCAGGCGGTCGTTGGCCAGGACCCAGACGGCTCCATTTGACGTGGGAAATAGCGTGATTGGGTCGAATTCTTTACTCGAGTCCATGTTGGTCGGCGTGACGTCTTCGAACGACTGGCCATTCCACCGGGCGATTTCATTTACGGCACCTGCCCAAACCTGGCCATTCGCATCGGATGTCAAAGTCAGGACCCGTGTGTTTGCTAATCCGGAGTCGGATGGCAATTGAGAGTACTGGCCGTTTACGACCCGGAGGATCCGTCCTTCGCGTGAGAGAAACCAGAGAGTGCCGCCTCCATCCACACATTGGAATCTTGGCCGGCTGTTGCCCGGGGGATTTAATACGGTCAAACTGGTGTTGGTGTCCTTCACGGAACCTTTCAATATTTCACCGAATTGGGTAACGAACGTAACCTGGTTTGATGACGACGAGACCATCATTGTGTGAAGGTCAAAATCCGGCTGGTCGGGCCATTCACGACGAAAGACGCCGTTCCGGAACGACGTCAGGCCGCCGCGATAGGTGTTGATCCAAAGCGTGCCGCCGGTGTCCAGGTAAAGGCCTTGAATTCGGCTATGACTCAATGCCGGCGTGTTCAATGAATCAAAGGTGACTGAATGCACGCCGTCGAAGCGAGTCAGTCCTTCGTAAGTGCCGACCCATAGGTAACCATCGGGAGTTTGGAGAATCGAAGTAACCGTGCTGCCGGAGAGATTGTCTTCGGTGTCCCAGGTTTTGATCAGGTAGTCATCGGAGGCGGTCCGCGCTTCGGGAGTCGTTCCTTGTGAGAAGACCAGCAGATTGACGCACACGATGAAGCCACATACGGCCCATAACCGTGTCGGTTGGCTGATCAATGGGGGCATAACGTTATTATCAGTGAACGTCGCAGGCAATGCAAGGGTAGGGGCTGGCGAAGACACTGGGTATCGCCAGAATTGTCGAGTTGCATTCTCTCGTCGCGGGCTGTTATTAACCACGAATGAAATTCATCATGGCCCTGGGCGCAATTCTTCTGACCGTTGCGACCCGTGCCCCGGCACAAGGGAATGCGCCGGTGGCAACTGCCCGGAATCGCCACCATTTCAATCAACCGGCGAACCCTGGTTTGCCTTCGTTATTCATCATCGGAGATTCAACTGTGCGGAATGGCGAAGGAATCGGCACAGGCGGCCAATGGGGTTGGGGAGATTTGCTCGCGCCTTATTTTGACACCAACAAAATCAACGTGGTCAATCGCGCCCTGGGTGGAACAAGCAGTCGAACGTTTTACCGGGACCAATGGCCTGCAGTACTGGCGATGTTCAAGCCCGGTGATTTCGTTATTATGCAATTTGGACATAACGATAGCAGTCCCATCAACGATACGAGCCGGGCACGCGGCACCATTAACGGGGTGGGGGATGAGACCCGTGAAATCGACAATCTTGTCACCGGGAAAAAGGAGGTCGTTCATTCATTTGGATGGTACGAGAAGAGCATCATTGCTGAGGCAAAAGCAAAAGGCGCCACGCCGATGGTTTGCTCGCTGATACCGCGCAACAACTGGGAGAATGGCCGCGTCGTACGTAACAAGAACAACTACGCCGGCTGGGCGGAAGAGACGGCAAATTCGGAGAACGTTTCGTTCCTCGACATAAACGAGATAATCGCTCGCGATTACGATGCTCTCGGGCGGGAAAAAGTCCAATTGCTCTTTGTTGCCGGCGCCGGGCCGCATACGAGCCTGGCCGGGGCCGAGACCAATGCGACCTGTGTGATTGCGGCGCTCAAGGATCTCAAGACCAATCCGGTGGCGGAATATTTTTCAGGAAAAGCAAACGCCGTCGCTCCGGCTGATTTGACACGTTCGGCGACTTCTGCGCCGGTCACTGCGAAAAATGATCTCTAAAATGCGATGGGCTGTGCTCATTTTATTGTTTTCCACGGCTTGGATTGCTGTGGCGGAAGATGCACGCCCGGTGGTTGACATCACGAACGCACCTCTGGAAAAAATTAACCGCGAGCGTTTGCCGACCCTTTACATTATCGGCGATTCAACGGTGCGCGGGAGCGGTTCCGGGAAAGGCATCGTCGGTTGGGGCGAACGTCTTTCCCCGTATTTTGACACAAATAAGGTCAATGTAGTCAATGATGCGATCGCCGGCCGAAGCGCCCGCACGTTCTTCACGGAAGGCCGCTGGATGAGGGTATCCAGGTCCATTAAGCCGGGCGATTTTGTCATCATCCAATTTGGTCACAATGACCAGGGGCGTATCGGCGACCCCGCAAACAAACATCGCGCCGATTGCCGGGGCGTCGGGCCGGAAACCGTGGATGACGTCATGCCGGACGGTTCGAAAATGGCGGTCCATACTTTTGGCTGGTATATGGCGCAATTTGCGGCGGACGCGAAATCGCGCGGCGCATCCGTGGTTATTTGTTCGCCGATACCGCATAAACAACGATGGGAAAACGGTCGGGATTTTTCTGACATTGCCGAATGGGACGCGGAAGTGGCCACGGCCACGGGTTCATCTTTCCTGGACCTGACGATGGTGGTCAGTGAAGGCTATCGGAAAATCGGGACAGCGAAGGTAGCAACGCTGTTTGCAGACAAAGGCACCCACACAACTGCTGAAGGCGCGGAATTCAATGCGCATTGCGTTGTTGCGGGATTAGAAAGCCTTGCGCGAGATCCATTGGCGGCATTCTTTTCGGACAAAGGCAAAGCCGTTGAGGCTTATACGCCATCAACACAGGGCACGGCAAAATAGGTTGGGCGCGATTCCCGGGAGATCATTTAACCCAACGGCGCGCGCCTTCGGGACAAATGGATGGTCACAGCTTCCGTGCGGGAGCGGACGTGTAGTTTTTCATAAATGTGCCGCACGTGCGTATGCACGGTCGCGTAGCTGATTTTGAGTTCTTCGGCAATTTCGCGGTAGAGAAAGCCTTTGGCCAGATAGTCGAGCACCTGATATTCGCGGGTGGAAAGCTTTTCGTATTCATGCACGGGGTTTGTGACTTTCTGAAACGAGGCCACGATTTTTCGCGCGATATGGCTGCTCATGGGCGAGCCCCCGCCGTGAACGTCCCGGATGGCTTCGATAATCTGGTCGGGCGAACTGCGTTTTAACAAATATCCCGTCGCTCCAGCGGTCAGGGCTTCAAAGATGATGTTGGTGTTTTCATAGACTGTCAGCATCACAATTTGCAATTGAGGCAGCAGTTGCTTCAGCCGCCGAACGCATTCTACGCCATCCATTCCGGGAAGATTGATGTCCATTAAGACGATCTCCGGTTTAATGACGGGAATTTCCCGCAAAGCGTTTTCCGCGTCCGGATGCTGGCTGACGCAACTAAAGGTATCGGTGGAATCAATCAATCGGGCGAGACTTCCGCGCACTTTCACATCATCTTCCACGATAGAAACATGAATTTGCATGATTCCGAATTTAACGAGTCCGGCGCAGAAAGTCGATTCGCCATGCGTGGAACGTATTTCGTGTTGCGTCAACGATCAGGGAACAATGCGCGGCCATGCTTGACGCAACACGAAATACGCGACACGCAGTGCCTCTCTGACCCTGAATCCTGGCATTTTCACCCCTAAATCGGCCATAGCCAGAACTGGTTATACTCCCCGAGGTCGTCACCTTTAGTGGCGATTGAACTTGTTGTTGTTACTGTTAGGTTTTTTGACATGACCCAATCGATGTGGACCCGATGGCGCCAAACCGGCGCGGCAGGGGCTGCGTTATTTGTCGAAACGTTTCATGACCAATATTAATATCAGGATTCAGCCGGGGCGTTCGCGTGGCTTTACATTGATCGAATTGCTGGTGGTCATCGCCATCATTGCGATCCTGGCGGCGATTCTGCTCCCCGTTTTGGCGCAGGCCCGCCGCAAATCTCTGAGGTCGGTGGATATCAACAACATGAGGCAGATCGCGCAAGGCTCTTTTATGTATGCCGGTGATTTTAACGACTGGTATCCTGTATGTACGCTGGGAGCCGGCAATAGCACAGCGGGTGAAGTCAATCATATCAAGGGAATTCATTACACTCGTTATTTTGGGGCAAACCCTGAGTGGCCCAATTTGCCGGGTCCTCCTCAAACCCTGGGGGGCGCCGGTCAGGTGTTTCTTCCCAATTACGAATTGTATGACCAGAACGCCGGGTTTCTTTACGCCGGCGGGTTTGTTAAGAATCCGACGGCTTTTTGGTGTCCGTTATTGTTGGATCCGACTCTCGAAATTACCTATTACCAAACAAATGGCGGTATCGCATGCGATAGCGTCACTTCTGTTCGTATTCCATACATGTACAATCCGCGATGTGTGAATCCGGGGACTGGGACGGCAGTGACGACTGCGACGACCGATCCCGTTCGCAAATATAACAAGTCGGCAGACGCACGCCAATTGGACGTATTTATTTTGGATTATATCGATGCCGGCACCGCCGGCACCGGCCCGGACGGCTCTTCAGGATCCGGCGTCCCTTTTAATGCCAACGACTGGGCGCAGTGGCCTTCCAAAGGCATTGAAGTCACCTTCACTGACGGCTCGGTTAGATATTGCAATCTAAACATCATAAGTCCTTACCCCGGAAATATTAGCTGGATGAGCGTTATTCAATCACAATTGCTTAATACGGAAACCGGGCAGTCCTACGCGCAATACAACAGTCTGTTTAATGTTTGCCAAAACCAGTGATCCGGCAGTTTTGGTGCTGTGAAAGCGGCAAAATTCTTCGGTTAATTCGATTCGGCGTGATCTTCCCGGGCGAAAGAAATGTTGGGAAATGCATTTCGGTTGTATCGTGGCCGCGGCCGGAAGCGTCTGGACAAAAATATCAAAATGCCTAAAGCGAAATTTGTCGCCCCTTTTTTTAAGCTCATATTGTTCACGGTAATTTTTGCTCTTCACGCGCGTGCCGCCATCTTCACACCACCGGCTTCCCCCAATGCCGTTTACGATTTCAACCCGGGTTGGAAGTTCTTCAAGGGCGATGTGCCGGGGGCGGAACGGCAAGATTTTGACGATTCAAAATGGGCGGATGTCAGTGCGCCGCACACGTGGAACGACACGGATACTTTCGATGAAATCATCTCGCACGGCGGCGGGGAACGGCATGAATATACCGGCATCGGCTGGTACCGGAAACACTTCAAGCTGCCGGGCGCGAAAGGCGGAAAAGTTTTTCTCGAATTTGACGGATTGAAACAGGCGGGATGTTTTTGGGTGAATGGAAAATTTGCCGGGAAATATGAGAACGGGGTGACGCCGCTGGGCCTGGATTTGACGTCGCTCGTTCATTTTGGTGATGCTGAAAATGTCATCGCCGTGAAGGTGGACAACAGCGACCATTACAAGGAAGAAGCAACCGGTGCCGAATATGAATGGATGGGGCGCGCCTTTAATCCCAATTACGGAGGGTTAAACCACGACATCCGGCTGTATCTGACCGGTAAGGTCTATCAAACTCTCCCGCTCTATGAAAATTTAAAGACGACCGGTATTTACGTCTATCCTTCCAATTTTTCCATAGAAAACAACACGTGCGACGTCAACGTCGAGTCCCAGGTTCGAAATGAAATCGGCGATCAGCAGAGCGTTTCGCTGTCCGTCGATATTGTGGATGCAGACGGCCGGCTCTGCGCGCGATTTGCCGGTGATACCTCGGACCTGGTGGACGGCGAATCTGAAACCATGATGGCCACTGGCAGATTGACCGATGCCCATTTCTGGAGCGACGACCATCCAAATCTCTACGATGTTTATTGCATACTCGCTGTTGATGGTAAAACGGTTGACGTCCAAAAGGTGAGGACCGGTTTTCGCAAAACGGCCTTCAAAGGTGGCGTTGGAACGGGTGGCGTTTATCTGAACGATAAATTCGTCTGGCTCACAGGTTACGCCCAGCGTTCATCGGATGAATGGGCCGGGTTGGGCGAGGCGTATCCGGACTGGATGCACGAGTACAACGCGAATTTGATCAAAGGCACGCACGCAAATTTCATGCGCTGGATGCACATCTCTCCGCAGGCTGTGGACGTGCGCGCTTTCGACCAGGCGGGCATCATCGAGGTCTGTCCGGCGGGCGATAAAGAGAAGGATGTCGAAGGTGCGCAATGGGACCAGCGGGTGGCCGTGATGCGCGACTCAATGATTTATTTTCGCAACAGCCCCGGCATTTTGTTTTGGGAGGCCGGGAATAATTCCATTTCAACGGCGCACCTGCGCCAAATGACGGATTTGCAGGCTCAATATGATCCGCACGGCGGGCGTGTGGTTGGCTGCCGCACCCTGGATGAGGAGGAGGCGACTCCGGTTGCCGGATATTTCGGCGTGATGATCGGGCAGGACCCGCGAACGGATAGATTAAAAGGTTATACCAATTTGTTCCGCGCCTACAGCGCCGAACGCCGCGACAAAGCGCCGCTCATCGAATGTGAGGATTTCCGTGACGAAGCCGCGCGGCGCTTTTGGGACAATTATTCGCCGCCGCACTTTGGCTTCAAGCCGGGACGGAATGACACGTACCATTGGAACTCAGAAACTTTCTGCCTGGCTGCGGCGGTGCGATACCACGATTACTTTATCAATTGCATCACCAATACCGATCCCGAACATTCAAAATGGTCGGCATATGCGAGCATTTTTTGGTCGGATTCCAATGCTGATGGACGCCAGGACAGCAGCGAGGTCGCCCGTGTCAGCGGCAAGGTGGATGCCGTTCGGTTGCCCAAACAGGCGTATTACGTCTATCGCGTGATGCAAAACTCCGCGCCGGACATTCACCTCATCGGTCATTGGACGTATCCGGCCGGGACTGTGAAGACGATGTATGTGGCTGCGAACCATTGCAACACGGTCGAACTCCTGGTAAACGGCCAATCATTAGGCCGTACAAACAGACCTTGCGAATTTGTGGATACGTTTAGCGGAGAAGAAAAAGACTTCGGGAATACGGGTTATATTTATGCCTTCCCGGATGTGAAATTCGTCC
>DASXFM010000269.1:0-30456 GCA_036489615.1 Verrucomicrobiia bacterium
CAGCAACGCCACAGCTTTTGCGAAGTCGGGGGTTTTCAGCATCAATCGCCCGGGGGCAGCTTTGGCATCGGCAATTCGGCCATCAAAAACTTTTCGACCCTGATTCAAAACGGCGATGCGTGAGCAAAGCTGCTCGACCTCACTCAATAAATGGGAGGACAACAAAATGGTCAGCCCCATTTCCCGGTGCAAACGAAGGATGGTTTGGCGCATTTCGGCGATGCCTTCGGGATCGAGCCCGCTGCCGGGTTCATCGAAAATTAGCAGTTCCGGCTGCGGCAACAACGCCTGGGCAATTGCCAGGCGCGCCCGCATGCCGTGCGAATAGGTTCGCACCCTGGAGTTTTCGCGGCCGGTGAGCCCGACCCAGTCCACGACTTCGGCGATTCTTTCAACAGGAGTGGGCGCCGAGTATTGGCTCAGGATTTCCAGATTTTTCCACCCTGAAAGATAATCGTAAAACGCGGGCGCCTCAAAAATGGCCCCGACTTTCCGCAGCGCCAACGCCCGGTGGGTGGTGACATCGTGCCCGCAAACGGTCACGATGCCGCTCGTGGGCCAGACCTGGCCAAGCATCATGCCGATGGCGGTGCTTTTGCCCGCGCCGTTGTGGCCGAGCAATCCAAAGATTTCTCCGCGCCGCACTTCGAGGGTGAGTCCGTGCAGCGCCACGCGGTCGCCGAATTTTTTGTGTGCGTCAACGAGTGAAATCATTGGGGCAAGGCTCCTTCGACAGTAAGCAAGTTTTTGATATGGCCATCCGCGTAAAGATAATTTACGGCTTTACTTGCCCCGCGCGCCGCGTGAAAGCTTTCTTTGTCAAAAAAGACCGGGATGGCCTGAGGTTTAAAACTCAGGCCCAGCACAACGAGATGGTTCGCGTTCTGGCCATTTAAAAGGTTGTTCCAGGAATAGCTCGAGCCGGTCAGTTGGTAGATGCCCTGGGAATCGGAAGGACAGCGCAACACGTTCGTGTTGCCCAGTTCGGTGCCGAGGACAATGTTGACCGTCGGCAGAGTATTCGTGGACAAAGCGTTTGTGTCCAAAGGCGCATCGCGCATCACTGGCAGAATATTATTATTTGCGTCCACGTACAGTTGCAGGGCGACACCGATTTGATGGAGGTTGCTGATGCAGGCGGTCGCCCTGCCCTCTTCCTGCGCGCGATTGATGACCGGCAGCGCCACGGCGGCGAGGATACCGATAATGGCAATGACGACGAGCAATTCGATCAGGCTGAACGCGGAGCGGAGCGCGCTCTGACGTTGAACCGTTGAAGGGTTGAAGCGTTGAAGCGGCAACAGAGATCTCCAAGTGGGGGCGCCGGATCTACAGGGAGAAATATGTGTGGCCGTACGTCCTGCTACGTTCGTTCCGCGCGCTTTACGCGCGGTGACACCGCAGCGCGGTGTCCCTGCCACGTGGATTCGCGTCTCCGCGTTCATTGATGGCGGAGGAAGACTTTTCCGTTTTGCATTTGGTGCTGCAACTCTTCCAGGACCGGCGCCAGTTCCGCTTTCGTCTCCGCCGAACTTTGGCTGTAATAAGTCTTTAATCCGATATCGCGAATTTTGGCCTCGAGTTCCGGGCTGATCACGGGGGGCGCGTTGGTGCCGGCGGCGGGAGCGTTCGTGCTGTTTTGCAGACCGCGCGCGGGACGGTCATTGGCATTGCGCAGGTTGTTCAGGGTATTATCAATCAGCCGACGCCGTTTATCGTCCGGCAACTGTTCAAAGGCGGTGATCATCTGTTTGAAACCGGTCGGCATTGTCGCCTCGACGAATTGGCTTTTTTCCTCTTCGGTCATTTCATTGAACCATTGGTCGATGAGATGTTGCAGGCGCATCCGCTGGCGCTCCTCGTAAGGCAACGCGTTGAGTTTGTCCTCTAATTCCTTGATCGCATTGGCACGGGCTTCACCGGTGAGGCCGGCAAAATCCACCGATTCCATATAGGCCCGGACCTTGTCGGCCGTCATCTTGAGGCTTTCCAACCAGGCGTGTCCAGTCATGGCAATGACCCAGATGCCGGCAATTGTCGCCACCGCGCAAATTAGGAATCGTCGCTGCCGTGCCATGATTAAATTTAACGTGTTTAATTAAAAAGAGAAACGGAAACAGCACTGAATAGACAGCGCGAGAGGCAAAACGTTCCGGGGAAAATGGGACTTATATTCGTTGAACCCTTGAAGAGTTGAAGCAGGTTGAATGCGCGGGACTTACGAGCCAGAGGGTTCAAAAAAAATGAACTTTTTGTCCGGCTGGGGTTATTAACGGACAGAACCGCGAAAACAAATTATGAAAACCAGCAATTCAATCTGCATAGCTCTGTTTATTTTTTCGAAGATCGTGTGTGGCGCGCGCGGGGAGGATTACCGCACCGATATCAATCCGGCACTGCTCTATTATCAGGCCTTTCTCCTGGCTCCCAAGGACGAGGATCTTCAGTATTTAAATACGAATGACTGGTGGAAAGGATGGTGGCGGGGAGAGCGTCTGAATGACGAATTTGGTTCGGGCGTTTCCAATACTGCCGCGGAATTGGAATTGTCGAGGCAGGCGGCTCATCAGACAGTGGCTTGCGATTGGGGAATTGATTTGAGCCAGGGACCGCGCACTCTCCTGCCTCAACTGGCGCGCGCCAAGCGGACCGTGATTGATTCGCAATACCAGATCATGTGGGACTTGCAAATCGGCAACCAGGCCGGAGCGCGCGATGATTTGCTGGCGGATCTGACATTGGGAAGAAATATTTCTCAAGATCGCACTTTAATTTCAGTCCTGGTCGAAATGGCGATCGAGAGCTTCGCTTGCAACGAAATCGCGGAAAATATTCATCGCTTTTCTCCCGAGACCTTGCAGCGACTCGCCGACGGATTTGATGCCGCTCCGCCGCGCGGTACGGTCGCTGAATGCGTTTTCCCCGAACAGTCGATGCGCGATTGGTATCTGAGAAGCATTCAAAAACTCAAAGAACAATATCCGGACGACAGCGAAGGAGCGATCGATGGGCTTCATAAATTTCTCGACTATTATAGTTCGGAAGATTGGGAGCAGTTAACGAATGCGGCCGGCGGAACGGTTGACGGTGTGGCCCGCGAAATCCGTGACGCCGAACCGCTGTATGCGAAACTTGGAAAGATCATGGCCCTGCCCTATTCCGAATATGAAGGCCAGCTTAAATATGACAGCCGGCCAGACCTGTTAAAGGCCCAATTCGAGAAATCCGGCAACCCTTTTTTCATTCGATTCGTATCGAACTGGCAGCGCTGCCGCCACAGGGAATTTCGGCGCGAGGTGGATTTGGCAATGGTCCGTGCGGCGATCGAATATAAATTGCACGGAGAAGCCGGATTGAAAACCATCGCCGACCCCTGTGGAGATGGTCCGTTCGCCTTTCAACGGTTTGTGTTCAACGGCGCGGACCGCGGGTTCGAACTCAAATCGACGTTTTTCCAGGCCAGGGATATTCCAGAAGCCTATATCTTTGTCGAAAGCGCCGGAACGCCCTTCAACGTGACGGGAATCAAGGTCGGTCAACCCGTTACGGAATGATCCTGCGTGACAAATGGCGATCTCAAATGAATTCGAGTAAAATGAGTACGTGGTTAGCCTGAATCCAACTTTCGTGGAACTAGACGCTCCAGAGACCCGGAGTCTCGTTGGCCAGGCACAAGCCGGTGATGTGGCTGCATTCGGCCAAATTTGCCGTGTTTATGAGACGCGCCTCTTGCGGCAGGCAATGGCGCTTTGTGGCAATGAGGCGAACGCAGAGGAACTGACGCAGGATACGTTGGTTGAAGCCTGGAAATGCCTGCGCCGTTACAACGAGCGTTGCCAATTTTTCACCTGGCTTTGTGCCATTTTGTTGAACCGCTGGCGGAATACGATTCGCAAAAAGCGCCCCGCGCCCTTTGCCACTCTCGCGAATGGTGATCGGATGGAAGTCCAAAATAGCATCGCCAATTTAGCGGACGAGCGTCCGGCGCCGGATCTGGCCGTTCAAATGCGTGAACAGGCCGCGTTAGTCTGGAAATGCGTGCACATGCTCCCGCTCAAACAGCAACAGGTCGTCTACCTGCGCTTCTATGTGGATGATTCGCTGGATGGAATTGCCGCAGCCCTGGGGTGTTCAACGGGAACTGTGAAATCCCGACTTTTTCACGCCCTGGATACACTCCGGGCGATGAACGATCTCAAATCGAGCAGCCAGACGTTATGAAACCTTGTTCCAACCGACGAAAACCTATTGCCCTCCTGGTTTTGGATGAACTGGACAATCGGGAAGCGTATGAGCTCCGATCTCATCTTCAATCCTGCGAACCGTGCCGCCAGTATCTAGAGGAAATCTCCGCAGTGACGGAAAAACTGGCGTTAGAAGACAGCACGCACGAAATCGAAGCATCCGACGCCTTTCATCGCACCGTGGTCGCCCGGTTGCGCGCGCAAGAATCCTCTCAATGGAGAATCACAGGATTGCCCGGCAATTTATTAAACTGGCGGGTTGTGTTACCCGGGGCGGCGGTTTGCGTGGCGTTGATTATCGGGTTGCACGATCGGCAAATGTCAGATCTGCCGCTGCGATCCTCTGTGCCAACGCCGGGTCGAATGGTTTCAACACGTAATGCCGACGCCGACGTCTTGCCGACAATTGGTAACTATCAGATGGCAGCCGAGCAATCACTGCAAGAGTTTGATGACTTGTTGAACCGAGAGGCAAAACTACCGCCCCCGCCCGCTCCAAGTTATCGAGTTTCGACGCTGACTCTGGCCGATGTGGGGCAGTGATTTTGTTTTGCGAATCGGGCACAGGGACAGAAGGGACGAAAAGTGAGTGGAACCCTTCAGCATCAGGGCGATCCGACAAACTTGTCCACTTGCTTCAAAAATGCGTCCGGCTGGTCGAGCATGATGAAGTGATATGAGTCGTCGATTCGCGCAAAGGTTTTGTTTGGCAGGGCGTCGAAGTTTTGCTGGTAAAACCAATCGGTCTGGTCCTTGGAATAGCCCGATTTTGTGTCCCACGGGTAGAGGACGGTGACGGGAGCTTTTATATTCGGCAAATCCGGGCGCAGGTCGGTGGTCATATCGTCGTAAGTGGCGCGGGCGACGACGGATTTATCGGAGGCAACCGCCCATTGGGTTGCCAATTCGCGGCCATCCGGAGATTTGACGAGGATGCGGAGGAATTTCTTTTCGCCCCGCGCAAATTCGTTTTGGGATTCTTTAAGGGTCTTGTCGCGCAGTTTGGTGCCAATTTTTTTTGCAGCCTTCATGTCGTCTGCACCAAATATCATTCCCGAAAACGGAAGCGCATCCACGATCATGAGGGCGCCGACATCCTCATGATGCTGGAAGGCCAACATCATGCCCATTGTGCCGCCGAGCGAATGGCCGATAATTTTCGGTGATTTTAACTTGTTGGCCTTAATGTAAGCATCAATGGCGTCGACGGTGGGTTGCACGACGGGCCCCTGGTCATTCGCCTGCGCCCGCGTTCCGGCGAAGCCATTCACCTGGACGAGATGGAGGCGATAATGGTCTTTCAATTGAATAGCGGTGGCGTCCCAAACTGCGATGGAACACGTCAGGCCGGGAATAAGCACGACGTCCGGGCCGTGGCCGCGAACGGTCACAGTAATGCGATCGGACCATGAGCCGGCAAAAGCGGAAAGGCCGCTGCACGCCAGGGCGGCGATAAGATAAATCGTCAGTTTTGTGTGGCGCATAATTTCGAATTTATACGTTTACCATGAAATTTGAAGATCATACCAATCGGCGCCCGGTTCATAATCATAAATCCATACCGCCAGCGTTTCGTTATTTTCCGGCGCGGGCATCTGGGTAATGGCGACATCTCCGCGTCCGGTTTGTTTTGATACCCGAAATTTTTGCGGGCCGCCTGGTTTAAACGCCGGGTCCAAATTCTCGTAAAGCGCGTTGGTCCCGGCTCTCCACTGAGGATCCCATGATTTTCCATTGATGGAAACGTGATCAGGCAATTTAAATCCCCTATGCCCCAACCATAGCTTACTGCCACTCACCGCAATCACGTCGCTCCCGTCAACAAACAACTTAATTCGGAGCATATTCGTTAAGCTCGCATCGCTTCCCGGATTTGCAATTTTATTTGCCACAATGGCTTTGATTTCCGTTGCCGGCTGGTCCCGTCCGCAGCGATGAAAGATTGAGAAGTCGATAGCGGCAGCGAGAGACAGGGCGAGAATCACCGGAATTGCCGAATAGAGTTTTTGATCGGATTTTAGCGCGATGAACGTCCAACGAATCAGCGTGGGAATCCCCCAAAACAAACTGAGCCACAGAAAAAAGGGCCACGGTATGGCAAAAATTCGGAAGAAAGGATTTGCCAGGAACAGTTGCTCGACAAATGCATTGTTGGCCTGCGCGGCATGAGCCAACCTGCCTAGCGCCAGGGCATGCGCAACAGCGATGCCCCCGGACGCCGCGTTCCAGGCGACGGCACAACCGGCGATGGCCTGCCAACCGGCTGCGAAACCGCCGGCCGCCCAAATCCCGTAGGCGAATCCGCCAAACGCCAGCGCGCCCAAAGAAAACCCGCCAAATGAGAGCAAACCAACGGTGCAACCGCCGAAACTGATCGGCGCAATGGCCACGCCGCCGGATGCAAATAACATTCCAAAGGCAACTGGACCCGCCGCGATCCAGGCCTTTACAGGTTGGTTGAGCTCGCGGCTAATGCCAAAATAGTTGGGGAATCTATTCCCAAACCGAAGGTGAATGAAGGGCAAGCCAAATAATTGAAACCGACTGCGATATTCCCAAAGCGGGTTTCTTCGTTCGGCTGGAACGGTTTCCACTGATATTTCCGCGAATAACTTTTTTTGGGCGCGGCGAGACCAGACTCCAAATGGAACCATGATCGATGCGAAAATGAACGGCGAGCCAAGCACTAAAACCGCCAGCAGCGATGGGTTGGATTTCGCAATGGGAGCCACGCAAACGAATAAAATAGATAAAAGCAGGGCGATCAGAACGACCGAGCCGACGCGGCGCCGATATAGTCCGCGACAAAAATTACGCTCCTGGTCAGATCCCGCCGCCTTATGGTCGTTCCGGTATTGGACCCACATTTCAAAAGCCCCGAGCAGCGTCGCGAAAAGCCCCAGGAGCGGTCCCAAAAGCGCGCCAATCCATCCCACCAATCCCACGCCTTTTATTGCCGCGCCGCCTTTCGCCGCCGCGCCAAGCGTTCCCGCCTTCGCAGAAATGGTAAACGCCGGCAACGCGGCCAGAACTGCAAGTGTGAATGCCTGTCCCGGATTGGTTCGTTCCAGGGCACCCTCCACAAACGCGAGGACCTGTTCCTGCAACAGTTTTCGTCCGCGTGACAAACGTTGCCGGGCCGCTTCTTCGGACAACTCCAGCGTAGTTGCCACTTCTTCGATGGATTGATGCTCGCGGTAGAACAGGACGAGCGGCTCGCGATAGGCTTCCGGAATTTGTTCCAGCGAGCGCCACAAAATCTCTTCTTCTTCCTTGCTGATGGCCTGGCCGGCAGGATTGGACGTGGCGGCAGGCACCGTCAATTCTTCATCTAGGGGCGCGGCCACCGCAAGCGGATTGCGGGTTTGCCTGCGGGCAGTGTTGTTAATCAAATTCCGAGCGATGCCAAACAGCCAGAATTTAAACTTCTCGGGTTCCCTTAAGTCACTCAGTTTTCGCCACGCGGCAAGGAACGTTTCCTGCGCCAGATCTTCGCTCTGGCTGACATTTCCGCAGGCGCTATAGGCCAGGGCGCAAATCGGAGATTGATAACGCGCGACGAGCCGACCAAACGCGTCACGGTCGCCTCGCACGCCCAGTTGCACCAGACGGGCGTCTTCGGATACGGCATCTGAATTCATCTTGCATAAGGAGTGGCAAAAAACGGGAAGTTGTGACAGGGAATTTACGTAAGCATGGTGAGGTGGCGAGAACGGCGCATATAGAACGGATTTGACAGATCCGCGCAGAGAGCGATTAGAGCCTGGCCAGTTCTTCCCTCAGCATTGCCGCCAAGGGCCGGATAGTTTGTTCGCTGAATTCGAATTGGCATCCGGCGGCGGAAAACAACTCAGGAAGCGGACGGGAGCCGCCGAGGGCCAGCGATTTTTTGTAATCGTTGAGCGCGCGGGCTTTGTCCTTTTTTGAATTGGCCCAGACCTGCAACGCGCCAAGCTCCGCGATGCCGTACTCGATGTAATAAAAGGGATAGAGAAAAATATGGAGCTGGCGGTGCCACAAATTCGCGCGGACATTTTCGAGGCCGTTCCAGTCGACGTTGCCACCGAAGCGGTCCATCAATCCGAGCCAGGCTTTGCGGCGGTCTTCACGGGAGTGATTTGGATGTGTGTAGATCCAATGTTGAAATGCGTCCACGGTCGCAATCCAAGGAAACACTCCGACAACTCCCTCGAGATGCACGCGGCGGGCCCGTTTCGCGTCGTCGCTCGAATAAAACTCCTCGATGAACTCGTTTCCAAGGAGTTCCATACTCATGGAAGCCACTTCGCAAAATTCGATGGGAGCACTTCGGTAGGGATACAAGTCTTCGTCCTGAGTCGCGAGGGCATGAAAGGCGTGGCCGGCTTCGTGCAAAATCGTTTCCACGTCCCGTTGCAACCCGACCGCATTCATAAAAATGAACGGCAGCCGCGACTCGGCCAGCGTGGATTGATACCCGCCGGGAGCTTTCCCTTTGCGGTTGTCCAGATCCAGGAGTTTAAGGTCCTGCATTTGCTGGAAGCCGCCGGCCAGTCCGCCGTCCAGGCGATTAAAGATTTTTTGCGTGCGGGAAACCATTTCGTCGATTTGTGAAAACGGCTTCAACGGAGGCCGATTCAGCGGGTCGACGGCCAAATCCCACGGGCGGAGGGAATCCAACTGCAACTGCTCGCGGCGGCGCGCCTGCAACTCACGCGCGATAGGGACAATTTCTTTTTCGACAGCATCGTGAAATTTGGCGCAATCTTCGGGCACATAATCGAAACGCCCGAGGCGGCGAAACGCGTAATCCCGATAATTCTCGAAACCGGCGTTTTTTGCAATTTGTCCGCGCAAAGCAATTTGCCGGTCAAAGATATCGTCGAAATTGTCGGCTTCCTGCAGACGGCGCTTGGCAACCAATTCCCAGGCTTCCTGGCGCAAGTCCCGGTCGGTTTCCTCCAGGTAACGGCCCATTTGAACGAGCGTCTTTTCTTCGCCGCGAAAATTTACGGTGAGCGAGCCGCTCAGTTTTTGATATTGCTGCGACAGCTTGGCCTCCTCCGTTTCCAGGGGCACGCTTTCCTGGCGAAAAAATTCGACATGATTTTTTATGTCCCGATCCAGTACGGCAAAACGTTCCGGTCGCAATTGCGAACGCAACGGATGCGCTGTATAAATCTGTTCGAGCGCAAACTGCCTCGGTTTCAACTGCGGCTCAATATTTTCGACAAAATGCAGATATGCCTTTTCGGCGTCTTCATTGTCCGTGTGGCAGGTCATGGCGATATTGCGCCGCGATGACTCTTCGTCCAAAGCGGCGTTGAGTTCGCTCCAATCGAGGAGCCATGCCTGGAGATCATCGGCAGTTTTCAGCCCGGGCGCGCGTTGCTCCAAGCGGTCAAAGAGCGGCGCAATCTTCGGCCAATCGCCCAGATCGGCGTCTGAAGGCACGAAGTTTCTGGGCCGGGCGGGCGGCAATTTTCCAAATGGCAACAGGTTCATCGCGGAAATTTAATCAATTTGTCATCGAAGTCGCAAAATACTTTTCAGCAAAATCCAAAAAAAACGGCCAATTGGGCCCGTCAGTATGGCCGGCCGTGTGTTGGCGAAAGGAAATGTCGCCGGAAAGCAAGGTGCCGATGGGCGGAAAGTTTGTCGTTCCCAGGTCACGTTTTCCCAAAAGTGTATAGACCGGGCCGGCGGCGGCGGCAGCCATGAACATGCCTTTGGCATCCGTCCAGCCATCGCCACGCGTCGCTCCGCCGCTGATAAATAGCGGGCGCGGCGCGCACAGGGCGATGAGTTCATGGGCGTCCACGGGCAGATCGCCGGCATTGAGGGGGCCGGCATATTTCAGGAAGTTGCCGGCCATCCAATGGTACTCACTGGAAGCGGCGACATTTTCGACGACTTCGCCAAAATTGCGGCGGAACAGTTTCGCGCCGCCTTCCCCGGACGAACTGATGTAACCAATGGCAAAGCGCGGGTCATAAGCCATCGTCACGAGCGAAGCCTTGCCGTAGCGTGAATGGCCTTCGATTCCCACCCGTTTGGCGTCCACAGCAGGGTCGGTTTCAAAATAATCGAAAGCCCGGCTGGCGCCCCAGGCCCAGGCGCGCAAGGCGCCCCAATCGTCGGGCTGGCGCGGCCGGCCTCTATTGCAAAGGCCGATAATGCCCTGGGTCAATCCCGCGCCATTGTCCGCCTGGATGCTGGTAGGAATCAAGACGGCATAACCCCAGCCTTTGGCCAGGACCAGTTTTTGCCATGCCGGACCGTTTTCCGGATACATGGCGCGAAATCGGGCAAGCAACGCCGGCGGGAACTTAAAAGCCAATTGCATGATGACCGGAACCGGGCCCTGGGCATCGGCGGGCGTGGTCAGCGTCAAATCGATGTTCACGGTGATTTGCGGGTCCAGGGAATTATCGACGTGCCCGATTAGCTGTTTGGTGATGACCTGCACGCCGTATTCATTTGTTTTTGTGATGCCGGCGACTTCCCATTTTACGGATGGCGTGCTGACGGGCATTCGCCCGTAAATGTCCTGATCGAAATCCTCGACGATTTCGGGGCGGCGCAATTTCCACCATAATTCCGGAGTCGTGATTTTCAGCCCATTGTTTGACACCAGTGGATCAGGCAAATCAGGATATGGGTTGGCTTTTGCCTCATCGTAGTTGACGTAGTAAGGCGAGTTCGTATGGCTGCCGTCCCGGCCTGGCCGCAATGCGGTAATTCCCAGGAGGCCCATCATTCGCTGCTGGTCGGCCTCAATTGCAGCTCGCTCTTCCGGGGAAGGACCGAATGACGCTCTGGAAGTCCGGTTGGTGTCAGCTGCCATAGCGGTCGCGGCAATGAAGATGATTGAAGCAGCCGCCAGGGGGAGGGTCACGTTCATGCTTCAATGGAATAAGGAAATTCCATGAATGGCAATGAATTTCAATTGAGACTTGCGCTCAGGTGACCAGAGTATTTTGAAGAGGTCGCCAACACAATCCCGCGAACCGCCATTTGCCGGCGAGTTCGTCCCGAGAGAATCTTTTTCGATTAAAACTTCGTTTTAATGCCGCATGCGCGCATGACGCACCAGTTGGAGACGGCTTCGAATATGGCGAATAATCCCGCACCGACAAATATCAATCCCACCCACCAGAGTACGTCGCCTCCGACGATAACGCCGGCGATGAGGCAAAGCGCTCCCACGACGCCACGAGCCATGCGGCCAGGGCGGTCCAGGTTTGGACGGAAAAATCTGCTCATATACTACTGCGCCTGATGCAAGCTAATATCGTTCCAGTCTAGCCAAAAGGCAACCGATTTTTTACAATTCGCTTATGGGTGCATGGACTGAAAGTTTTTTGTTTGCTTCAGTATTTTGGGGTGCTGTCGGCACGGGCTATTGCATTTACGGCTGGAAACAGCAGGCGATGATCCCATTGTTCGCCGGCATCGCGATGAGCGTTGTGGCGTGTTTTGTCCCTGCTCTGCCAATGTCGCTCATGTGCATCGTGTTGATGGTTGGAGTGTGGTGGCTGGTTCGCCAGGGATACTAAACGGAAGTGCCTCGAGTGCCCTGAGTGGCGGAGCGCGAGATTTCAGAGTCAGCGAGTCACTGCCATTTGAAAGTGGTATCTCCCGAAAGTATTCGGGATTGCCGCCACACTCCAGGACGCTAGCGCGACATCGGCGGTTCAACCCCTGGCCGCGCGACTTGAGAATCGTTGGAAGTTTCCAAAAAACATCGCGGCTACAACCACTAGTCCGGCCAAAAGCAATCGAATTCCCCAGCGGAAACTCGCCGGTTGATAGACGAATCGAACTACTGATTTTCCGACGGGTAATTGAACAGCCCGGAAATTGTAATCAGCCCTCTGTATCGGTGCGTCAATACCATCGACCGTTGCTTTCCAGCCGGGAAAATCGGTATCCAATAAGATTAGAAAGCCGGGCTGGGGCATGGAAACATCCACGGTTACTTCGTCGGGCTGTTCGGAAGCGATTTGAGAGGTTGATTCAGCCAGAGCAGTTGATGCTGCCGAAGCCGGAAGGTGAGGAAGGGGATTCGGTGGTTCGTTTTCCAATAATAAGGTTTGTCTCGGGTCGAACGAACCCGAGCGGACGCTGGCCAAAATTGAGGCAGGAGCGGCGACGTCGTAGTTGAACACCGTGAGGGCCCGGCCATGGAATTGCCGGTTGCGATAAATCGTAATTTCGTTCGAGTAAACCAAATCGAACTGCGGTGGAGCCGGCGGCGGGGAATTAAAGTTCAATACGTATTTCGCCGCCAGCAATGGCAAGGCGCCAGGCAACGCCGAGGCTGCGCGATAAAAGAAAAACGAACCCGCGTTTCCGTCGATTAACTCTTCGTAACGGCGCACGTTTGCAAAATCATATCCGCGGGTGTCTTTAATTCCATAGAGTTCCGGCGTGTCCGGTGTAAAAACCATTCCCAGGCCAATGATCCTGAAATCGGTTTTGTCCTGCTGCAGCCATGCGATGGACGGGGCGCCTGGATAAAAACAGTCGCGGCGCACCGATGGGTTTAATCCCATGCCGAAGGAAAGCAGGTCCAGCGCAATCCATCCCATCCCGATGAGCGAACGCAATCCATAGTGGCGACAGATTACTGGCAACAGCAATGCGCCGGAGACCACCACGTTTCCCGCCATCGTTTGGAATTGCGAGTCCAGATAGGCCCGATAACTCGCGTCCAAGTGCCGCCAGCGGTGTTCGACCTTGCACCAATACGCCAGCAAGACCACGCCGATGACCATCCAGAATGCGGAGATGACCCATAGCTTTTTGCGTCGATTTTCAAGCCGATAGAAACCGTCCCATCCGAACCCGGCCAGGACGGCCACGCCGAAGCCTGACATCAGCACCAAACGGACTGGATTAACGTTTTTTACAATTGGCAAAGATTCGAAGAGCGTCGGAAACGGGGGCATTCCATAGACCGCCGTCAGGCAGACCACTACGACCGCCCCGTAAAAAATCGTCCATCGATTTCGATTGAAGACAATTGCGCACAATGCGAGCATCCAGGGGAGCACTCCCACGTATCCTGTGCGTTCAACAAAATTCGGCATCAGGTTTCCAATTCCAAGCGAGAGCATAGTGTCTTCGTAACCGTCGACGGGTGAGCCGGAGAGGCGGGGAAACAGAAACAAAATCAGAGTATTTAAGGGCGACCGGATTGACGCCCGGTTCATCACGAGCGAAGACGCATCCATGGAACTGTGCCGGTAATATTCCAGGAATGGCAACAGCGCGGGCGCGGCCAGAAGAAAACCGATTCCCACTGCGGCCAGGGCCAACGCGATTCGGGGCAACGGCTGGTCGTTTCGTTGCCCGATTAAGCGAAATAGAAAATAAACGCCCGCAAAGAGCGCGACTTGGATCATCGTCGGCGGATGGCCGCCCAGAAGGAGCCAACCAAAGGCGACGCCCATACATGCCCAAATGCGTAATGAACTTTTACTGAAAAGGCGGCTTGCCCCGTCAGGTTGCGGCAGGCCGGCTGAAGCCGGGGCACCAAACGAAGAAGTTTTGCTCGTCAGGCTTTTCGGGATGTTACGACCGTATTGGAAGGATTTTTCAATCAGATAGAGGAGGGCTGGCAGACAAATCGCGCAATTTACGTGCGGGTGGCCAAGCCAACAAATCATAAACCCGCTCAAGCTGAAGACGAGCCCGGATAAAAACGCCCCCGCGTTGCTCGCACCCAACAGCCGCAGGTACAGCATCGTAAAAAACCCCGCCAAAAATAATTTCAAAAACGCCGCGATTCCACCCGCATAAAACGCGCTCAGAGGCAGCAACAACACGTTGATGGGATAGAAAAGCGCTCCCTGGATTGAAGCCAGGTTGGGCATGCCGCAATCCATATTCGGATTCCACAGCGGAAAATGTCCCCGCATGAATTCCCGATGAGTGAATTCGTGCTGCGGAACGAAAACGAGATATTGATCCGCCAAAAGGGAATTTGAAGGCTGATTGGTGCTCTCCAACCATGGGGCGCAATTAAAAATGCCGTCCGCGGGAACCAGTCCCCTGCCCTCGAACAACGACGCGTGCAAGAGCACGGCCAGGACGCCTGCCAGAGCGATGACCCAAAGGTAGAAACCGCCGCGCTCCGCGCTTTCCGCTGGCGGGCCGCTGGTGGCGGATATTTTCCCGTCCGGCAGGCGTTCGTCAGTCATGGAGCAATAAGCGGTTCACCCATCGGTTTAGCCCCCGGCCGCCATTCCGACGCCGGTTCCAGGTTCGGTCTGGCTCCGGGCATCGAGTAGTTCGGCAATTTTGGCCTTGTCGAGCCCCGAAGTTTCGAGGGCGACTTCGCGCACGGTGCGGCCGTTTTCGTAAGCGACTTTTGCAATCTTCGCCGCCTTGTCGTATCCGATGACCGGGGCAAGCGAAGTGCACATGGCGAGGCTTTTTTCAATGTTGCTCTCGCACTTTTGCGCATCCGCTTCCAGGCCGGAGACGCAGCGCCGCGCGAACACGCGGCTGGCGCTCGTCAGCAGTTCGATGGACTGCAGGAGATTGTGAGCGGCGACGGGCAGCATGGTATTTAATTCAAAATTACCAAACGCGCCGGCAAATGCCACGGCGGCGTCATTTCCAATTACCTGGGCGCCGACCTGAATCACCATTTCGCACATTACCGGGTTGACCTTGCCGGGCATGATGGAAGAACCCGGTTGTGTGGCGGGCAATTTGATTTCGCCGAGGCCGCACCGCGGACCCGAACCGAGCCAGCGGACGTCGTTGGCAATTTTTACCAGGCTCACGGCCAGTGTTTTGAGGGCGCCGCTGGCTTCGACCAGGGCATCAATCGCACCTTGCGCTTCAAAATGATTTGGGGCTTCGCGCAAGTTCAACTTTATCTCGGTAGCGATCCCGGCGATGGTTCGTCGAGAGAATTCCAGATGCGTGTTGATTCCGGTGCCGACGGCGGTGCCGCCCAGGGGCAGTTCGCCGAGGTGTTTTTCGAGCGATTTCATCCGCGCGATGCCATGTTCAACCTGGCTCGCATAACCGCCGAACTCCTGGCCTAGCCGAATAGGCGTGGCGTCCTGCAAATGGGTCCGCCCAATTTTTAAAACGGCGTCAAATTCACGCGCTTTACGGTCCAAGACTGTGTGCAGTTCTTCCAAAGCGGGAATCAGGCTGTGGACAATTCCATCCAGGGCCGCCAGATGGATGGCCGTTGGGATTACGTCATTGGAGGATTGGCCCCGGTTGACGTGATCGTTCGGGTGAATGGATTTGTCGCCGCGCTTGCCGCCGGAAATTTCGCAGGCGCGATTGGCGATCACTTCGTTAGTATTCATGTTCGTGGACGTGCCGGAACCGGTTTGGAAAATGTCCACGACGAATTGAGAGTCCCATTTCCCTTCGGCGACCTCTTGCGCTGCCTGTTGCACCGCGCTGGAAATATTCTGAGGCAGCAAATCCAACGAAGTATTCGCCGCGGCGGCGTGTTTTTTGATCAAGCCGAGCGCGCGGATAAACTGGCGTGAAAAGCGCAAATTGCTGATGGGGAAATTTTCGACGGCGCGGGCCGTTTGAGCGCCGTAATAGGCGTCCGAAGGCACCTGCATCGGGCCCATCGAATCGGATTCTGTCCGGAATTGATTATTCATGGGCGCATAGTCTATTGCGAAACGCGAAAAATTCCAGAAAACAAAATCCACACGAATGTATCGATTGTGCCATGATGTGAGCGCAATCATTCAAAACTGATTTGCGCAACGAGCAAATTCGAACGACCTTGCACCAGGAGGAACAGTGAGAGCAAGAGTTATAACAGTTTTAGCGGTGGCCGCTTCAATGTTTTGCGCCGGATGTATCGGGCCGCATTACACGAAGAAAGAGGTCATCGTCGATGGAAGGCAGCCGCCACGCATCCGTGGACCGAATGATCCAGCGATTGAGGCGAACTTGAGCACACATCCGTGGGCTAAATCACCGCTGCCGGATCGCGCCGCTGAAGTTGTAGTGACAGTCGCAAAATCGGCAGGTATTCAGGGGTGGAAAGATTATCATCTGCGCGCCAGGGCCCGCGGTCTGGTGGTTCAGCATGAATTTTCATCCAACGGCTTTCTGACCATGGACGTTCAATTGCAATCGCTCACGATCAATCGGGTTCAAATTCCATTACGCGGACCGCGCTACATGAGATTTGAGATTTTCCTGGGCAAGGTCTCTGTCGAAAAGGCGATCTACGCTGAGACGAACGCGTGGATTGTTGGCCAGGGCAAACTGGTTTGGGACTCGGACGGATGGTTCGAAATTCATCCGCAAAAAACGGGCGATGTCCAACCTGCACCGCCAGTGCCGCATGAGCCGAGCCTTGGGAATGTTGGGGGCTGATCTGGTTAGCCACATCCAGATCACGAAATTGAGGAACGTATGGCGCGTCAGTTTTGGTCCCCGATTTTAAAAGTCAGCGCCCCGTCTTCCGCATCGATGGAAGTTCCATCGCTAAAATTAGTGAGCTTTTTCTTCATTTTTTCTTTTTCCTCTCTAAATTGAATTTTCATTTATGACGCTGCACCGCTTTCTTCCCATGCTGGCCGCCGTCGGTGGTTTCTCTCTTCAATCCGCGCCGGCCCAACCCGTGACGCCGTCCCAACCTAATTTTGTCGTGATCCTGATTGATGATATGGGCTATGGTGACATCGGGCCCTTCGGCTCTAAACTCAACCATACGCCGAATTTGGATCGCATGGCGAGCGAGGGGATGAAACTGACAAGCTTTTACGGTGCGCCGGTCTGCACGCCCTCGCGCGCGCAAATTCTCACGGGCTGCTATGCCAAGCGAGTCTCACTGCCGGACGTCATTTTTCCCGCCTGTCCGATTGGCTTGAGTCCGAAAGAACATACGGTGGCCGACCTGCTCAAGGCGCAAGGTTACTCCACCCTGGCTATTGGCAAATGGCACGTAGGCGATCAACCGGAGTTTTTGCCCACGCGCCACGGCTTTGACCATTTTTTTGGCCTGCCCTATTCAAATGATATGCAGCCCGGGACCAACGCCGCCGGAAAGATTTCTCCCTACCCGCCCCTGCCCCTGTTGCAGGATAAAAATATCATTGAGGCGCCCGTTGACCAGGACACACTCACCGTCCGTTACACCGGCGAGGCGGTCAAATTCATCACCGAGAATCGCAGCAGGCCGTTTTTCCTTTACTTGGCGCACACGGCGGTCCACGTGCCGCTGCATCCAGGCGCGGCTTTCAGGGGCAAGTCGGGCAACGGGCTCTACGGAGATTGGGTAGAGGAAGTGGATTGGAGCGTGGGGCGCGTACTGAAAACTCTCAAGCAATTGAGCCTCGATACCAACACCCTGGTCTTATTCACCAGCGACAATGGTCCATGGTTGATTCAGGGCAAAAACGGAGGCGGGGCTGGGCCTTTACGGGGCGGCAAGGCCACGACATGGGAGGGCGGCATGCGTGAGCCGACCATTGCCTGGTGGCCGGGAACGATCCCGGCTGATACGACGCGCGATGCCGTTGCGTCCGAAATGGACGTGCTTCCCACATTCGTCAAGTTGGCCGGCGGCCAGGTGCCAACGGACAACAAGATTGATGGTGTGAACATTTGGCCGTTGCTTTCAGGGCAGTCCCAAACATCGCCACACGAAGCCTTGTATTATTTCAACGGCGTGAGACTGCAAGCTGTGCGTTCCGGTCGCTGGAAACTGGCAATCGCAGCGCAAGGCACAGGCAGAGGTAACGGGGCTCTCACGCGGGCAACATTTGACAAACCGCGTTTGTATAATCTGGACATAGATATCGGCGAGAAGAACGACGTGGCGTCTGAAAACCCGGAAGTGGTGGCACGGCTGCAGGGTTTGATCCGGCGGATGGACGCTGACCTGGGCAGAAACGCCAACGGCCCCGGGGTCCGCCCTCCGGGGCGCGTGGCGCATCCGCAATTGTTGCTGAAGGGTGTCGCCGACGAATATATTGATATGGAATATGATTTTGCCGACCACTGAGTCGGCGGCGGCGGGGGTAGCGCGATGTCCCTGTCAAGCTGACAGCCAGCCATTTAGTTGCTAACGTCGGGTTGTGCAAAGCGGCGTCCATGTCGCCAATCCGCCGGCAAAGCCTCTCATGGTGTTTGACGGCGACTGCAATTTTTGCGGGCTTTGGATTCGCCGCTGGCGACAATTGACCGGCGATGCTGTTGATTACCTGCCCTCCCAGGACTCCCGGATCGCCTCACAATTTCCCGAAATCCCACGCGAGCATTTTCAGACGTCAGTCCAATTCATCGAACCGGACGGAAAAGTCTTTTCCGGATCGGAAGCAGTCTTTCGCGCGTTGGCCAAAAACCCGAATATGAATTGGCCGCTGGGTTTTTATCAGTCCTCAAAGAGGTGCGCCGCGATTGCTGAACGCGCATACCGATTCGTCGCTGGACATCGAACCGGGTTTTCCTTTTTAACCAGGTTGGCGTGGGGCCGGCACGTCGAGCGGCCTGAGTATCATTTGACCCGATGGATTTTTCTGCGAGCAATGGGTCTGATTTACCTCGTCGCTTTCGCCTCACTTTGGGCGCAAATTGGTGGGCTTATCGGTCACAACGGCATCGTGCCTGAAGACCAGTTTATTACCGCAGCCAGGCAATGGTTCGATTCGCAGAGTATTGGATTGGACCGGTTTCATCAGTTGCCGACTCTGTGCTGGCTGAACACCTCGGATGGATTTTTACAATTTCAATGTGGCGCGGGCGCAATCTTAGCGTGCCTGTTAATTGTCGGAATTGCTCCTGTTCCGGCGCTCGCGTTGCTTTGGTTGTTATATCTCTCCCTTACGGCTGTCGGAGGCCCTTTTCTGAGTTTTCAATGGGACAATCTGTTGCTCGAAGCGGGGTTTCTGGCCATCTTTTTTGCGCCAGGGCAGTTGTGGCCCAAGGTCCCATGGAAAACGCCACCATCCAGGATCATTTTATGGCTGTTTAGGATATTGTTGTTCAAATTGATGTTTTCGTCAGGCTGCGTAAAGCTCGCCAGCCACGACCCGAACTGGCGGAATTTGACTGCACTCACGTTTCACTACCAAACGCAGCCGTTACCAACCTGGCTTGGCTGGTATGCGAACCAATTGCCACTTTGGTTACAGAAGTTGTCTTGCGCCGCTATGTTCGCAATTGAACTGGGCGCGCCATTTCTGATTTTTCTGCCGCGGCGAATTCGTTTTTTTGGCGGGGCGGCCCTCGCAAGCCTGCAAATCCTGATATTGCTGACTGGAAATTATACCTTTTTCAATTGGCTGACGCTTGCACTATGCCTGCTGTTGTTTGATGATTTTGTGACCAAAAAAATCTGCTGTAGACTTATAAATTTGCATCGCGGGTTCCAAAATCTGAAAGTCCTCAAAGGTCGCACGACTGCTGACTTGGAAATCGGCGGTACAGGTTTGGAAACCTGCCCTGCGAGGTCTCGTTGGCTGCTGGCAATCACTGTTCCGCTGGCCATGGTTTTCGTGTGCGTATCGTTTCTCGAAATCGCGGCTATTTTCGCCGTGAGCTCCGATCACAGTATGTTGAAACCTGTTGCCGGGGTCGCGAGGTGGTTGGGACCGGTTCGAACAATCAATGACTACGGCCTGTTCGCCGTCATGACGACGGAACGTCGCGAAATCATTGTGCAGGGAAGCAATGACGGGGTTCACTGGCGCGACTACGATTTCAAGTATAAGCCGGGTGATGTCAGTAAGCGTCCGGGGTTTATCGCGCCATTCCAGCCGAGGCTTGATTGGCAGATGTGGTTTGCGGCGTTAAGCGATTGTCAGAACAATTCGTGGTTTGAGAATTTTTGCGTCCGATTGCTGCAAGGCTCGCCACAGGTATTGTCATTGTTGAAAAGTAATCCGTTCCCAGGAAAGCCACCGCGCTACATTCGCGCCGAATTCTACAATTATGAATTTACAAATCTTAGCGAACGACGCGCAACCGGCGCATGGTGGAAACGGCAATTGATTGGTGAATACCTGCCGCCGGTTTCATTACCACAATAGCGCTCAATCACTGTCATCGGATCCCATGCCGGGCAGAAAAATATATTTGAAATTATCGCAACCTTTGTCGCTGAGCCATGATGTCAGCGCAAGAGGGCCGTCGTCATTGCGATGGAACGAAATAAAATTTAATTTAATCGTCTGGCCGGAGGATTGAGCAGTCCCGGACCACGCGCGAAACCGCATTGCCGCGTCGTCTGCCTGGGAGAATTGACCCATACGCTCAGCAACTTCGTGGTTTGCATTATCGATCTGGATTTGATTTGTACCTGCGGCGCCTGAATTGATGGCAATGAACAGGTGCGCAACGTTGGTATCAATGGGTTCGTCGCCCTGCAACTGCGCGATGTTTTGCTCGTACAAGTTTTCTTTCAATGCCGCGATTTTCCGTTCAAGGGATGGGGCATTCGCTCCACCACGGCCCAACTTATTTTCGAGGTCTTCAAGATTCGTATCATCTTCGACGTCCTGCGCGATATTTTCGAGTTTCAACCAGGTCTGGCGTGCGAATTCATTGGCGGCGCGTTCTTCGGAAGTGCGGGTATCGTCTGGTTGCCAGGGAGGGATGAGACATTCCGCGGGCAAAGTATTAAAATAACCATTTAGCTCGTTTACCACAGCTTCCGCTGTATTTTTATCGGGCGCGACACAGGAAAGTGAAAATGCCGCGTGGGAATTCGTGTCGTCCGCGAACACGTCTTTAGCGCGATGCTGCAGTTCGTTAAGCCATTGTCGTCGCAAACCGTCGTCGTCCAATGGCAAGGAAAGCAGCAGGGAATCACCGAAGAGTCTAAGCGTCGCATTCGCCGGCAGACGATTCGTAAAGTCCTCGAAGGAGCGCATGGCGCCGGTTGAATCGTGAAAGTTGCCGACTAGAATTATTCCCGGGCTTCCGGCGGCGCGGCCGCCCGGCCCGGCTCGCCATGTCCGCGATTCCTCGAGAACCAATTTGTGATCGGGTACCAGCTTCATCGTGTTCAAAAAGCTCAGCCGTGCCCGATTTTGCCCCACAAAAAAGACAACCGCAAAAACTGCAGCGATGCCAATGCTGATCCATTGGACAAAGAGCAGCCCGATCGTCGCGCCAAGGCCCGGCGGCCGGGCATTGAGCGTTTCGAAGACTTGGAGAGTTTGTTGAGCGATACTTTTATTGGATTGCCGCACTTTTGTTGCCCGGCGGACCTCCGCGATTATGGCCTGCGCCGTAGGAGGTGGAATGGTTTGATCGTCCTCTGACACCGGTTGCAGGCCGCGTTGCCTCAAAGTCGCCGCAATTCGAACGACGCGAAAGGCAGCCGGCAAACTGATAAGCATGAGAATTCCGACGAGCATTAGGCTTTTGAGTTTCAGGATGGCTGCGCTGACGATCAGGATTGCCCCGGCCAAAGTCCTGAATATAACGTCCATGATATAATGTCTTGAGGTCAACAGGCTGTGAAATACCCATCCACCATCCAGCGGCAGAACCGGAAGAAGATTGGATCCATTTAGCAACAGGGAAACCAACGCGATTTTGGATAAAAGAGGCTTGTGCAGAAACCATCCCAATCCTCCAAATATAAGGGAAAGGTAGATTCCAGGCACGGGTCCCATAAGCGAGACAACGGCCTTTTTCCAGCCCGGCACGTTGTAATGGCGTCCGGACACAGCTGCGCCAAACAACGGAATGAAAAACATTCGCACGTTCTTATAATTGAATACGCGCATCGCAAGGTAATGGCCCAGTTCATGAACGAACACGACGCCCACCAGAATCAGCAGATAGTTCATGGACCAACGGCGCATTCCCGCGCCGATAAACAGGACCAATGAAATCAGAAACAGGATGGCCATACCCGTCCAGCTGGCCTTTCTGTTTTGCAACCGGTTGAGTTCGATTAGCACTCCTGTGTCGTCCGGGTTATCGGCAGCCATCGTTTTGGCGTCCGCGAGATACTGTTGCGCCGCCGCCGTCTCCTCATCATTCATCAGGACGTATATGCCTCGCTGCAACCCGTAGTCGCGGCCCTGTTTTTCGTAGCGATCGCAAATGCCATATACGTCGTCAATTGAGATGGTTCTCTTTGCTGGATTGGCCAGGGGCAGTTCCGCGAGTTTTTTCAGATGAAATTCAATCAATTTTTCAGGGCCGGCCCCGACAAACCGGTTGGCGACGATGCCCGGCGCCGAAAAGAATTGCTGGCGGCGATTTGAGGTCACCAGAAAAGTTCCATCTCGCAACTCACTCAGAATATAGCACCCCCTGCTCTCTTTGGGCGGCTGCACTTTAAGACTGACTGTATACGCCGGCCGCGCGATGGCACCGGAGGGATGCATCATTGTAACGGTTGATGTGCTGGTTTCCTGATGCAGGGTTTGGTATTCGGAATAAAGTGGAGAATGGAATCCAAGCCGCTGGCACTGTTCAATCATGGGTTGCAGCGTTTCCCGGGCTCGCGCCGCAATCTGTTCTTCCGGCACGACTAATCCCCGCAGCGATTCGAAATACGGCAGACCCGAGGTGAAATTCATGGGAAGATTGAACAACTTTGCCGCCCAGGGAATGATCACTTTCCACGAGCGCACGATATTCAGATATTCGGCGTACGTGAGTTTACGACTGTCTAACTTTAAATATTTTTTCATGGCCGACTGAGTGAGTTTACGAGAGCAAAAACCAGAACGGCAAAAAAGGAAAGCGGAAAGAATCAGAGCAGGTCCAGGGTGCCGGGATTCTATCCTTTCGGATCACAAGATCCCTCGTTCTATGCCAGCTGCTTCTTAAGGCGCTTTCTCGGTCCAATTAAGCAAAACAACGCAATGAATCGGTGCATCCGCGCCAAGAGCAGCGCCACAACAATTCTCCGGTTTGAATTGTTGATTATTGCTGCACAGACCCGGGCCACGCCACAACCCGGAAGAATTCAGACGGGGGACCGGAATTTGTGATGGCAATATTCCAGGCCCCATTTGAGTCGGCCGAGTTTGTCATTACTGACTGCCAGTTGATTGGATACGTCAGATTAGTGGCCGATTGCAGAATATAGGGATACTCCGGCGTACCGCTCAGTTGCAGACTCATACTGTTCGTATTGCCGACCGCTATCGCGTCCGGAGAACCCGCGGGGGCCAACTCCAGCGAAGGCTCCGGAATATCAACAAAATATACAGGCACGGCACTGGGTGAAGTTAGAATTAAATCAACAAAATTGGCAATAACTAACCTCCCTCCCATCACTACGTTCATCGGGCTGACTGGAAACGTAATATCAAAATGAATGCCGGAAAAGATAACTGGATTAATATAGTAACCACTCGGATTTCCATAAATCCGAGTGCCTCCGAATTGTGCCTCAAACATTTGTGTCGCCGGCAAATATTCAGTTCCTCCGGGCAAATAAAAAGGCCAACCGGTCCAAACTTGTGCGGGAATGGTTCCGGAGTCCGGGAAAGCGATGGAGGGACTGAGCGGGTTTCCCGCAGCGTCGATCAGATAGCCGGTTACGCTGTACCCATTTGCAGGTTGAGCACCAACCGGGCCACTTTCGTTTATGAAAAGATCCACGGTAAAACTACTGGCGCCCGCAGCCACCAAAAACTCGCTATCAGTAAAAAAGATGTTCACAGACTCAGATTGTCCGTTTAATAACGTGCCTTCGAAAGGGTCCAGGACGGAAAAATCCTGCAAATAGGATACATTCGGCGCGGCGGACGGAACATCAATAGTTACAATAGTCGCGCGAGCCCCTGGGCCGATATTGAACGACAACAGGACGACCAGCCAAATTCCAAGTCCCTTTGGAATTTGTGCTGATTTATCCTGCTTATTGATCGATATTGTGTCTTTGGATGAGGTCATCATTCCGGCATCTCGCGGCAGTTTATGCTCTCTCCCGGAAATGGTTTATTGATGCGCTAACGTCGGGGAATAGGGTGTTGTCGTTTTTCTGAGTGCTATGGCGCCCTTACGCACCGAAAACCTGCGGCGTAGGGGACGATAATGGGATAAAATGCCCGGTAAGCGCATCGCGCGAAACCCGCTAAACCGCCCCAACTCCCGCCACGCAATACACGACCTCCGACGGTGCCCGCGGCTGGTCCGCGTGGGTCGGTACCGCCCAGATACGGGCTGCCGGAGGGGTAAGGCGGCCCGGCATACCAATCCCAGCACCACTCAAACACGTTACCTGCCATGTCATTCAATCCGTAACCGTTGGGCGGAAACGCACCCACCGGACTTGTGTATGGGAAATTACCTGTATTATAGCTGGTACTGTAACCATTTGGTCCTAAGTCATACGTATAGTCATCGGGGTCTCCGTTGTAGTCGGCCTGCGATCCAGAAATTGTGTTGCCCCAGGGAAAGCGTTGTCCGCCCAGGCCTCCGCGGGCAGCTTTCTCCCACTCCGCTTCGGTAGGCAGCCGGTAGCCGTTGCCCGCCCAGTTCGCATAGACTGAATCCGTATCGCCACTGGTATAAATCTCAGTCATGGCTGCGTCCGAATAATAAATGGGTACCAAACCCTCCTGCTGCGATCGCGCATTGCTCCACTTCGCAACATCATACCAACTAACCGTTTGCACTGGATGATTAGCCGCCTTCCCTAAGCCGTCACCACTGTCAAAGCTGTATCCATGGTTCGTAGCGTAGCTGAAAACCGCCTGCCATTTAGCCAGGCTTACCAGGTTGGTATCCATGTAAAAGGCCGAAACGTAGACGTTTGCGGGCACGGCATCGCTCTCTCCATCCAGTGTGTCCCCAATCGTGAACGACCCCGCGGGAATAAGCGCCATACCCGTGGGCGACGCGAAACTGGAATAAGCGCCTATAATCAAAATCGGCGTAAGAAGCAGCCAATAGATCATATTCCTTCTGAATAACCTGGGACATACCACACTCATGCAAACGATACCTGCGTTTTTTGAGTCTAACTATTTCTAATTTTCAAGTCAATCATAAAAGTTAATCAGCTTAACTTAAACCGTCGAATACGGTTTTAGGCCACGGATTGACACGGATGGGACACGTGAAGGAGTGCGGGAGCGCGAAAGTTGTAAAAGTCGTTGCCTGGCAAACGAAAACGTTATCTAAAGCCATTATATACGCCACATCGCGCTACACTTTAGAAAGCCAAGTACTTGGCTTTCTAAACTGAACGCTACATGAGACATTGGATGTCAGTATCTCGATTCACCCCGAAAAATTGGGAGAATCTGAAACGGGATGGCCCTGGCGAAGACATACCGTTTCTGACACCTTCGCTGACACTTTTCGGCCATGTCTCAACACCATCAAATTTCGTAGTCAAAGATCAGAGCATCGGCGCGAATCGGATTTAGAATTTTCTGCACGACACGCTGATGTTCCGGATGCGGCAAGTAACCTTCCAAAGCCGCCCGATCTTTGAACCGAAAAACCAGCCCGTGCGTAAAGCCTTTGGAACGTTCCGAGAAGTTCGTGCCGGACGATACGTCCACGATGCCCGGGATTTTGTCCTTCAGAGCCCTGAGTTCTGCCATCACCGTATCAATAGCTTCTTGACTGGCATTCTCAGTCCAACGAAGCAAAACAATGTGCTGAATCATAGTGTAGTGTTCTCCCTTATAAGTTTCGGCATAAAAGCCTTTTTCATATTTCGCCTTCAGGGTTCACGGTAAATGCTCACGATATATTTTACCTTTTCGTATAATTGTGCTCATGGCTCCTGGCCATGAAGGGTCAAAAATGTTCACTATTTTCCCGCCCCTCAAAGGCACAAGCGATAGTACTAAGAGATTTGATGTCAATCAATCCTCTACATGATTGAACGGTCGCTCACGAACGGGAAACGGACCTGATGTTTGTGCCTAAATTTCATGTTCATTTGCAAACCCTAACGGCTGACAAATCGAGGGTTTCCGCTAAAATTACGTTAATCCTAAACTCTTGCGAATAGAAAGTCCGCCATGACCCGTCTCTACCAATCTCTTTTTGTCGGCGTCCTCGTAAGCATGGCAATTCTCCCGTCGCGAGCAGTTATTATTCTGGATGACACATTTGCCGACGGCACCCGCAATGTCCAGAATCTGCCGACGGAATCTGCATGGTACTGTTCCTCGGGGCCGTCATTAACGGCCACGACCGGCGCCATGACGATGACGTTAGGTTCCAGCGCTATCCTGGCTGTCAGCTATTTTACGACGAACGCCAACAACCCGGTATCATTGAGCGTCGGAGATACGCTTTCAATCAACATCACCTACACGTTCGCCGGGATGGCGCCCCTGAACACGTCGCAAGGTTTTCGTCTCGCGCTCTGCCATTTTGGAGCGAGCCGCGTCAATGCGGATTTTAGCAGCAACAGCGGGCAAGGCACGAATGTGACCGGCTATGCGATTTTTCAAAATATGGGCCTTACATTCAATGGAACGACTCCCACGGCACTGATGCTGCGCACGAACCTGGCGGATAAATCGCTCCTGGGCACGGGTAGCGACTGGGAAACCCTGGGCATCGGGCCGAACAGCACCAATGATTTTCCGGGTTTTACCAATGACGTACCCTACATATTACAACTCTCGGTACAGCGAACGGACGTCAATGCGATGCAAATCTCAGCGACATGGCTAAATAGCCTGAGTGGCGCGACACTTTCAACCATGACCATGGACACCGATGCGACGAATTTCAATTTTGACGGAATTGGCCTGCGCCCGTTGACCGCTGCCAGCACCGCCACAGGAATCATCTTTAATGAAGTGCAGGTCGACTATATTCCGGCGGCAACGGCGCCTTCCATTATCTCCATCTCGCAGGATCAATCGGTTTTTACAGGCCAAAGCGCCACATTCACAGTGGCAGTTGATGGCACGCCGCCCTTCAGCTACCAATGGCTCTACGATAACGCCGCAATACTTACCAACCAAACCAACGCCACGTTGACCATCAATAACGCACAATTGTCGGACACTGGTGGTTATTCGGTCATCGTTTCCAACGCTTACGGCTCGGCGACCAGCGATAACGCTGAATTAGCCGTGAGCATTCCGACGGCGCCGGTCATCCTCACCCAACCGCAAGGCCAGACGGTTATCCCCGGGCAGGGTTGCCAGTTCGCGGTGGCAACTGGAGGCAGTGCCCCGTTGATTTATCAATGGTATTACAACACGAATACTTTAATCGTCAACGCCGCCAGTTCCACGTTGACTCTTACAAATGTCCAGCCTGCCGATCAGGGGACTTATTCAGTGGTTATCAGCAATTTTGTGGGTATCACGAACAGTAGCTATGCAGTCCTTTTCGTAAACACAAATCCCGTGGCTCCAAGTTTTACCTCGCCGCCGGCGTCCCAGGTCGTTTTGCAGGGAAATAACGCCAGCTTTAATGCAACGATCATTGGCACGGAACCCGTCACGTATCAATGGAGCTACAACAGCGTTCCCATCCCCGGCGCGACCTCATTGAGCCTTATTCTGACGAACGTACAAACGGGCAATTCCGGCGGCTACACGCTATCGGCTTCAAATAGCGCCGGAGTGGCAACCAGTACGGCTATTTTGACTGTGACGCCCGCGATTCCGGTGGTCAACACAGCCTATAATCTAACCGGCTTTGCCCAGGGCACCACTGGCGGCGGCGTGCTGCCTGAGACCAGCAGCAGCTATGCGCAGGTTTACACGGCCACCGATTTGGCCAATGCGCTCAATAGTAAGACGGTAAAGATCATTGAGATCATGAACGACCTGAACCTCGGATATTCGGAAATCGAAGCTTCGGCCAAATCCAACAGCGAGCCATTCCGCGCCGCCCCCGACGGCCCGCTACTGCATCCGGTATTATTGCAAACCGGAGTCAGCTTTATTGACGTCCAGAAGAAAAACGGCCTCACGATTTTTTCCGCCAATGGTTCGACCATCCGGCACGCCAAGCTGAACATCAAAAACTGCAGCAACATCATCATTCGCAATCTTAGATTCGACCAACTCTGGGAATGGGACGAGGCGACCAAGGGGCAATACGACCGAAACGACTGGGATTTCATCACCCTGGGAGATGGAGGCGCTGTCAGCAATATCTGGGTTGACCATTGCACGTTTACCAAGGCCTATGACGGTATCCTCGATACCAAGGCTGGTTGCTCGGCCATTACGATTTCATGGTGCCATTATACTGGCGACGACGGCGCCACCAATACGAACAGCTGGGTGTGGCAGCAAATTAATTACCTGGAACAAAGCCCGTCCAGCTATCCGATGTATAATTTCCTGCGAACTCGGGGTTTTACCACCACAAATATTGTGACCATCATGCAGGGACACGACAAAACCCACCTTGCCGGCCAAAATGACCTCGACCCGGACAACGCAACTATTTCGATGACTTTTCATCACTTATGGCTAAACAGTGTATGGGACCGTTGTGTGCCGCGTTTGCGCGCGGGCAACGTGCACGACTACGATCTGTACGTAGATGACACCTCGGTCCTGGCTGCCAAACGACTTCGCGATTCGATTGCGGCAACAATGAGCGCCGCCGATCAGAACACACTAAATAATACTTACGATTTTGATCCGCCCATCAACGGCGCCATTTCCACCGAAGGCGGAGCGCTGTTGCTGGAGAAATCAGTTTACATAGATTGCCTCTATCCCCTGCGCAATAACCAAACAGACCCTTCCGATCCGGAATATACCGGCAAAATCCTTGGCTCAGACGTGATTTACCACATGGACAATAGCGATGGCACGACAACTGACCTTCGCGGCAATAGCACCGATCAGGGAAATCCGTTGGGGCCGTTTGAAGCTCTGATTATTCCCTTCTCATGGAATTTGCCGAACAGCCAATTGCCGTACGCCTACACGGTGGACGATCCGGCACAACTGCAAGCCATCGTGACCAGTCCGACCGCAGGTGCCGGCGCCGGTGTGCTCACGTGGGACAAAACAAACTGGCTGGTGACAGCATACGCGCCGTCGGCCCCATTCATCGTTGCGCAACCACAAAATGTAACGGATTCGATCGGCCAAAGCGCCACATTCACCGTGGTGGCCGGTGGCACTGCGAATTTGAGTTATCAATGGTATTTCAACACCAATACGCCTGTGGCAAATGGGACCAGTTCGATCCTTACGCTAACGAATATTCAAAATGGCGATTCCGGAGTATATGCGGTAGTAATCACCAACATTGCCGGAACGGTTACGAGCACGAACGTCACATTAACCGTATCCGGCGGATCTTCCCTGCCACAGGTCTCGGCGCTGACTTTTGGCAACGGGACGTTCGGCCTGGCTGTCGATGCCGGCTCAGGTGGTGAATTTATTATTCAGGCATCGACCAACCTAATCAATTGGGCTGACATTTATACCAATTTTTCGCCTGCGCCCTTTGTCTGGACCGATTCCAATGCGGCCGATTTTGGCCTCCGATTTTATCGTGTACGGGCCGGACCATAAAGCATGGAAATCACGCGGTGCCCAATTTTCAAGCAGGTTTGCAAAAAAGCGCAACAAATCGGCCAGGCGGCCTGATAAGTTGGTTTGACCCTGTCAGAAACAAATATCTGTATAGCCAGCCTTGTGAATATATGAAATTCCCAATTCATTCGCGTTTCGAGTTAGGTATTTTATTGGTTGTGGCTGCCACCTGCGCAGTGATTCAGAAGGCCGATGCCACGCTGCTCTTTGAAGATGGTTTTAATTATTCCACAGGTGCGTTTGGCCCAGGTGATGTAAGCCCCTCAGGATTAAGCGGCAACGCCTGGACCGGCGGCAGTTCTCATATCTCAGTGGTCAATGGTGACTTAACCTATCCAAACTTGCTGGATTTAGGCGGAAATTCGATACAGGATGTTTGGGGCACGAGCGCAGGTTCCGTATACAATACCTACGCTGACCAGAATAGCGGCAGCATCTTTTATTCATTTCTCCTGGATACTACGGTGGCTCCCAGCGCGAGCAGTTATCTTACTGCTTTGAATCCGGGAACCGGGACACCCAACGGAAGCAGCGACGCACTACAAGTGGACGTGGCGCCCGCCACCGGTGGTTATGAAGTGGGCCTGCGGACGCCGGGCAAAAACATTACTCTCGATACAGCCACCGTGTTGTCCTTAAATACGACCTACCTGGTTGTAGCGGAATATACCTTTGGGGCGTCTGGATCGAGTTCAGCCGCTCTCTATCTGGATCCGACGCCCGGCGGGAGTCAGCCTTCTGCAGCAATAACC
>DASXFM010000345.1:0-4939 GCA_036489615.1 Verrucomicrobiia bacterium
GTGGCCGCCAACGTGCCGGCTACCGCTGACACCCTGTTTACAAAATAATGAGCGTGCTCATTTTTACCATTGACAGATTTGGACGGCATGGCATTTATATAAACATGAGTATGCTCATATTTATGTATGAAAGCTAAAACGACCGCCGGTTCCCGCGCCGCAAAAGCGGGAAAACGGAGTGAAAATAAAGAGAAAACCAAGCGGGCCATTTTGGCGTCCGCGCTGAAACTGTTCGCGGAAAAGGGTTTTTATAACACGACCACCCGGGCGATTTCCCGAAAAGCCGGAATCGCCGAAGGCACTCTGTTCAATTACTTCGAAACCAAAGAAGATCTGGCGCTCTACTTCTTCGAGCGGGAAATGGACGAAGCCATCGAGTGGTTTGAAGCCAACCCACGCATGAAACGCGCGGACCTGCCCGAAAAGCTTTTCGCCATCGTCCATCATTCCCTGGAACGTTTGGAACCTTTCGAGGAATTTATCGGGGCGGTTTATTTGCGCGCACTGGCGCCGTCGTCGAAACTCAGCCCCTTGCGTCTGCAAAATCAGGAGCGTGATTTGCGCTATCTGCGGTTCATCCGCGATATTCTGGCCGAAGCCGAATCAGAAGACCGGCTTCCGCCTCTGGGCGATTTTGGCGCTTATGCTTTCCGCCTGTTTCATTTGGCAATTGTCACCTATTGGTTGCAGGACTGTTCGCAAGGCAAAGAACAAACCCTCGCGCTCCTGGATCGCTGTCTGAAACTGGCTGAACGCATTCTGAGAAAGGGGGGATGGGACTGGTGAAAACCAATGGCCAGAGCGGCGTGCTGCCGCGAGGGTACCGGCTCGGAAAACTCGGAATGAGCCTGGTGGGCAGTTATCTCGGCTATCAGATGCAGAATATCTTCCTGGGAGAAACCGGGAAATCCCAAAGGAAAGCCCATTTTCAGAAGAAAGCGTCCCGGCAATTGCGCCAGGAATTGGGGGCGTTAAAGGGGCCCGCGATGAAGCTTGGCCAATTGTTAAGCATGCAAAGCGGAACTTTGCCTCAGGAAGCGTTGCTCGAAATGGCGAACCTGCAAATGCAAGCGCCCGGAATGCATCCCAGTCTGGCGCGCATCCAGTTCAAGTCCGCGTTGGGCAAATATCCGGAGGAGATGTTTCGCGAATTTGACCCCGAACCGTTCGCCGCGGCGTCACTGGGCCAAGTCCATCGCGCCGTTACTTCCAACGGAAAAAAGGTCGCCGTCAAAATTCAGTACCCCGCCATTCGCTCAGCCATTGAAAGTGATCTTAAACTAATACGCTCCGCCATGTTGCCTGGGCGCGTCACCGGCTACGTGCCCTCGGCTGTGCTGGATGAAATCGCCCGCGGCCTTCTGGAAGAAACCGATTATCTGCGTGAAGCGGACAACCTGGATCATTTCCGCACCGGCCTGGCCGGGCTCGATTTTCTGACCATTCCGCATGTCCACCGGGAATTGACCAGCGACCGCGTGTTGACCATGTCTTTTGTGGAGGGTGAGTCATTGAGCGACTGGCTCAAGGGCAAACCATCGCAAGCTTTGCGCGACCTTATCGGCTTCCGCTTGTGGGAGGCATACGAAACTCAGCTTCAGTGCCTGCGCGTGGTTCATGCGGACCAGCATCCCGGGAACTTTTTGTTTCAGGCGGACGGCCGGTTCGGGCTCGTGGATTTCGGCTGCGTCAAACGCGTTGATATTGATGTCGTTGAATTACGCCGCTTCCAGGACGTGCGCGGTTGGCGCGAAAGTGAGGCCGCTGAGCGACGGTTCCTCTCGATCCTTTACGGAAAAACCGTTCCCTACTCCCGCGCGCGAAAAATTCTGCCCCTGATGGAAGAGATGCTGGATGTTTTCCGCCCGAGGGGCTCCGCCGCTGACTACGTGGTAGACTTTCGAGATCAGCTAAAAAAGGGCTCCAGGGTCGCGGATATCCAGCGGCGAATGACCAGGCTTAGTTTCCGGGACAAATTGATCAATCCGGACTTCGTCTATCTCATACGGTCGGACATGGGCTTCTGGCATATCCTTGGTGAAATCGGCGCCACTGTGAATCTGAGCGAAATCTCCCGGCGCGTTACTGCGGCCTCCCAGTTAGCGCGGTGAACCCGCCAAATTTTTGGTTATGCAGATCGAAAAAGAACCGCCATACAAGAGGTCGTTCACGGCGGCTTTGTTGTCCGGTTTCATCTGGATTGTCTTTTTTCCGATTTGGCTGATGATCGTCATCCCGTACATAATTCATAGGCTCTTATTGAGTCGAAAGCTGGGAGTCTCGGCGACGGCGTTAAACCCAATGACGATGCGCTGGCTGCAACATCAATTCGGGTTAAGGCCGGATGAGGCCTGCGCAAAATTGATAAAGGTCCTGCCGAATCATTCTTACGCGGGATTATATGTTACAGCGTTTCCCATGTTACTGGGCCGTCGATTGACCGGTTTTGTCCCGAAAATGCTTCGTTATCCCTATGAAGGCATTCCGCCCGTGGGCCATGAGACAGCCTATCGGGCGACCTTTGTTGACGCTGCGATGGAACGTTATCTGCCCGGCGTCGAACAATTTGTCGAGCTCGGCGCAGGTTACGATACGAGATCGGTGCAACTGCAACATAACCCGCGGATTCGTTGCTTTGAGGTCGATATGCCAAAGACCCAGCAAATGAAACGCGAGCTTTTACACCGGTGCGGAGTGGATGCCGGCGGCGTCCGATTCATCCCCGCAAATTTTCAGACTGATCCCTGGCTGGATAATCTCGTCAAAGCCGGTTTTGATCCACGCAAACCCGCGTTCTTTCTTTGGGAGGGTGTAACATATTATCTGGGTCGCGAAGCGATGGAGAGTACCTTTCGAACCATTGGCACGGTTGCGCCCGGCAGTGTCGTGGCGTTCGATTATGGTACCGATGCATTGATCAAGGCACATGGCAAACCCCGTGGCGTTCTTCACAAAGCCATTCTGAAAATAGTCCGTGAATCCCAAACGTTTTGGATTCCGAGCGAGCCGCCGGTGAAGGAAACCCTGGCAACGCTCATGGACTCGTACGGTCTATCTTTGCGCGAGCACGTAGGATGGGGCCACGAAACCAAACGCAAACCCTCGTTCGGCGGCCTGGCAACGGCAGTCGTTAAGTAATCTATTCAAAGCGAATGATCGCGCCTTTGGCAAAGTTGCAGGACTGGCTGGTGATTCAGGCCGTGACCATGCTGACGCCTGCCAAAGATCAAAACCCAAGGTTGGAGGAAGCGCTTCAGTTCCTGGACAGTCCGGATTTCATTCCCGTAGAAAGCATGCCGGCGCAGGTTGAACTCAACGGAGGTCGCGACTTCCACTTTCCCACACCCCGGCCATGCGGGTTTACGGAAAACAATGTGGCCCATGGCCGTCTTTATCGTTGCGGCGAGCGATGGCAGGAACGGCCCGTCATCATATTTCTGCATGGCGCCGGCGGTGTGCCGGATTATCACATTCGGTTTCCAATTATGGCCCGCCGCTGCAATCGGGCGGGACTTAATGCGGCGACGCTGGTCGCGCCTTATCAATTGCGGCGGCGTCCCCGCGAATTTGGCGGAACGCTCGGTTACTTGGATTGCCTCCAGTTTGCGGAAGCCACCGCGCAAGCTATCTCCGAAATTCGCGCCCTGGCCGGGTGGTTGCTGGGAAAAGGTTGCCCCGCAGTGGCGCTGTGGGGCTATTCGCAGGGAGCATGGTACGCTGGAATGACGGTTTGCCATGATGCGCGGCTGGGCTCTGCGGTTTTGGCCGCCCCATGCGCGCGCCTGAATCCCTGGGTGGAACAACGCGCCGTCAGACCGCCGATTCGGACAAACTTGCCGATGGTCAGCAAGATATGCGCGGCCTTGAATCAGACAGCGATGAATTTGACCCTGACCCGGCCGGTCATTCCAAAGGAAAACATATTAATCATCGAAGGGATTCATGAATTGATCTGTCCGAAGGAAGAAGTGGATGAGCTCTGTCAGGCGTGGGGGCAGACGGACATCTGGCGATTACCGCAAGGACACTTTGGGATTTGTTGTGGGTTCGTGCCGGGCTTGCCGGGGCGCGTGATTCGATGGCTGTCGCCCCGGCTCAAGACCTAAAAACCCTCGGATGTGGATTGCTCGATGCGCGCTTACGTCTTGGAGTGCGGTGGTAACCCCGAAGGCTTTCGGGGGACACTTTCGAATGGGGTCGGTTTTTGAAAATCAAATCGTCCTTTCGACTTCACTTTACCTTCCAAAGGCGTTGTCATCCCGCCTCGTCGGTCAACGGGTCGAATTGTCCGGGTCCCTGATCTCAATCCCGCTGACCATGCGTTCCCATCGGGCGGCTTTTTTATCGCCGGGCACGATGAGGCGCAGTGGGCCGGCGGTTGCTGAGAGCGGTGCGCCGTCTTCCTGGTCGGCCAGGAAAATCGTGCGGTTGGAATAGTCCGCATCAAAGTCAGCGAGCGAAAAACTGACGGCATAACCGTCGCGAGCGCGGAAGATGACGATCAGACGGAGGGCGTGTCCACGGAGCTTTTCGTCAGCCGGCGCGCCCGCGCGGGCGAGGAGTTCAGATACGGCAACACCGGAGAACCGATGCGCTTTTTTTTCATGGGGATCCATGAGCTTGATCTTCGTATGAGGAAGCGCGGCGAATTCGGCGGCGTTCACGATGAAGTTCGTGGTCGGCGAGGAAATGGTCAAAAACGGCGTGGCGCGGAGGGCGCAGGCGATGCCGCAGCCAAAAAATACAAATATTAACTTAAGATATCGGGTCAATGATTCCATATTCCAGACCATGGGTACAGTCTGGCCAGGGTCCTGGCAACTGAATTGACGATGGGTTATAGCTCAAATTAGCCACTACCGACAACGCTGCCCGATTTACCGGAAATCGAGAGCCTAATCCGCCTTTTCAACAACCAACACCTCTATAGAACGATTCC
>DASXFM010000375.1:0-3873 GCA_036489615.1 Verrucomicrobiia bacterium
GCGTCGTTGCTAAATCATTTCTGTCTCAAGGGTTTGTTCCATGCTCCCGGGGATGCCGGCATGGACGCCATGATTGAAAAGTTCTGGTCCGCATATCAATCCGCGCGGCCCTCGCCCGAAGTCGAATCACGGGTTGGCCGCTTGTTGCTGATGCTCATGCTCGCGCGGGTGGACGGCAAGTCGCCGGTCGAATATCTGGGGCCGACACGGCAGGAATTGATTCGCGAATTCGTCCAAAACCGGCTGCCCGGAGAAAATTTTTCAATCCGTGAGATCGCCGGTTCGTGGTTCAACCGACTGCGCCAGGTTCACTGATGAAAATCGCTTCCATTTCTGCCTGGCAGATTTTCGATTCACGCGGCCATCCGACTATTGAAGCTGAGATCGCGCTGGAAGGCGGCGTCCGCGGTCGCGGCAGCGTGCCCTCAGGCGCATCCACCGGGCAGTTTGAAGCGGTGGAATTGCGCGATCGTGACCCGGGCCGTTTTCGCGGCAAATCGGTTTTCAAGGCCATCGCCAACGTGGAGAAACTTATTGCGCCGGCCCTGCTCGGGCGCGACGTATTTAATCAGAGTGGCCTGGATCAGACGATGATCGAGCTGGACGGAACCCCCAACAAAAGCCGACTTGGGGCCAATGCCATATTATCCGTTTCAATGGCAGCGGCCTCTGCTGCCGCGGCCGCGCAAAGCGAGCCGCTCTTTGCATCTCTGGGAAATGGAAAAGGAAATCTGTTGCCCCTGCCGGAAATTCAAATCCTTGGCGGTGGCGCGCACGCAAACTGGCGGACGGACGTGCAGGATTTCTTACTGATGGCCCCGGCTGCTCGCAGCTACGCGGAAGTAATGGAAATCACCCACAATGTATATCACGCCGCCGGCGATATCCTGAAGCAACGCGGAAAATATTTTGGCGTGGCGGACGAGGGCGGCTATTGGCCGGAATTTAAAACCAACGAGGAGGCGCTGCAATTGATGGTTGAGGCCATTCAAAAGGCCGGTTATGAGCCGGGACGGGAAGCCGCGATATCGCTGGATCTGGCCGCCAGCGATTTGTTTGAGGAAAAAACCGGGACCTACCAATTCAGGCTGGAGGAGAAGGTTTTTCGCAGCGACGAATTCGCCGGGCTGCTTTCCGATTGGTGCAACCGCTATCCCATCATTTCCATCGAGGACCCGATGGCGGACACGGATTGGGACGGCTGGCAATTGGTCCACAAAAAACTCGGGAGCCGTTTGCAGATCATCGGAGACGATCTGTTCACGACGAACCTTCAGCGGATCGAGTCAGGTATTCGCAGAGGGATTGCGAACGCCGTACTCATCAAGCTGAACCAAATCGGCACCGTTACGGAGACTTTGAAAGCAATCCAATTGACGCAAGAAGCCGGCTGGCTGCCGGTGATTTCCGCGCGTTCAGGGGAAACCGAAGATGCATTCATCGCGCATCTCGCCGTAGCCACCAACGCGGGGCAACTCAAGGTGGGTTCGTTTTCCCGCAGCGAGCGCATGGCCAAATGGAATGAAGTCATTCGCATCGAACGCCAACTTGCAGGCCGCGCGCAATTTATCGGAGGCAGGATTTTTGAAAAAATTTTAAAACCGGAGCGTTAAGTTTATGAAACGATCACAAATCAATCAGGCGCTTAAAGATGCCATGCGCTGTTTCGCGGCAGCCCAATGGGCCCTCCCGCCAAACCCAAAATGGGACGTCACCGATTGCGGACTGGGAAAGTTCAACGACGTCGGCCTGGTCTTGCTCAACCTTGCGGAGCAACCGGAATACTGCGAAAAGCTTATGTATTCCAAAAGACAACAGGTCACGCCCATGCATACCCACGGCAAAAAAAAGGAAGATATTATTTGCCGGAGCGGCCGTTTGGCAATTGAACTGTGGAAGGGACATCCGGAGCGGACGCGCAAAGGCGACGGATTTCAGATTCTTCGCAACGGGGCAAAGGCGGAAGTGCAGTCCGGACAGCCGATTGTTTTAAGCCCGGGCGAACGCGTCACGATCGTGCCAGGCGTTTACCACGCTTTTTGGCCGGAGAGCGACGAGGCCGTCATCGGCGAAGTTTCAACCGCCAACGATGATACTAACGATAATTTTTTCGTGGACCCGAACATTGGAAGGTTTCCTGAAATTGACGAAGATGAACCTCCTTTGTTGAAACTGTTATGGGAGCGGTAAGAGGAATTAAAAAGTGAAAAGTCCTGACCTGATCATCGCTCAAAATTACCAATGAAGAATCCGCGAAATGGGATTTTGGCTGCCGGCCATTGGATCGTTGATTGCGTCAAGCGCATAGACCATTGGCCGGAACCATGCACCCTCGCCCGAATCGAAGAACAGCATACTGCCAACGGTGGGTTTGCATTCAATTTGCTTTCTGACCTGGCTGCGCTGGCCCCCAACTGTCCGCTCTTTGGCGCGGGTTTAATCGGAGACGATGCCCATGGACGTTTCGTTCGCGATCGCTGTCGCCAGTTGAAAATTGATGACACCATGCTTCGGGTCACGACGGAAGCGCCCACGAGTTTTACGGACGTCATGACTGAAACGGGGTCCGGGCGCCGGACTTTTTTCTATTGTCCGGGCGCCAATGAACGGATGACCGAAGGCCATCTGGGCAACCTGGCCACGCCGGCGAAAATCTTTTGCCTGGGCTATCTAGGTTTTATGCCGCTTTTGGACGGAGCCATCGATGGCGACGGCCTGAATGCCTCCGCGCGGTTGCTCCGGGAGGCGCGGAACAATGGCCTGGTTACGGCGGCCGATTTGGTGAGTGCGCCGAACCCGAACCTCCGCGCACAGGTGCTCCCCACCCTGCCCTGGCTCGACATTTTATTTTTGAATGAATGGGAGGCGGGGCAATTGCTCAGGCAGGAACTGCCCAAATCATTTACCGCGGCAAAGGCCATGGAATTTGCGGAAAATGTCCGCGGGCTTGGAGTAGCCGGCGCTGTCATACTTCATTGTCCTGAAGGCGTAGTCGCAGTGACAGGTGACACCCAATTCCTGGCCCAGGGATCGGTGCGTCTCCCGGATTCCGAAATTCAAGGCACCGTCGGTGCGGGTGACGCTTTGGCTGCCGGCGTATTGCTGGCGCGGCACCAGGAAATGCCCTGGCCGGATGCCCTGAAGCTCGGCGTCTGCTCAGCCGCTGCCTGCCTGAAATCGCCCACGGCTTCCGGCGGCATGCTGCCATGGAAACAATGTTTGGAACTAGGTGGCAAGTATGGATTTAACCAATTCAGCCATTAATCGGAATTTACAATTCCCTCGTGGGAAAACCGTGCTTTCCAACTATCCATTAATCCAAAAATCCACCAATTCGGGCGCCGCGATGACCGCCGCCGTCGTTCCCTGTTTTAATGAAGACCGCACCATTGGCCCATTGGTTGCCCAGTTGCGCCGACATCTCGAACTAATCGTAGTAGTAGATGACGGGTCGACCGATGAAACCGCTCTGAAGGCCGAAGAGGCCGGCGCAATGGTCCTGCGCCACGACCGAAACCGCGGTAAAGGCGCGGCACTCCGAACCGGACTGTCCCACGCTCATGATCTTGGCTGCGAATGGGCTGTCACAGTGGACGGAGATGGCCAGCATGATCCGACTGATTTGCCCGCGCTGCTCCGATGCGCCGAACGAACCGGGGCATTTCTGGTCATCGGCAATCGAATGGGCAGTGCAGACGCGATGCCATGGCTTCGACGGTACGTGAATCGCTGGATGAGCAATAAACTGTCGCAACACGCCGGATGCCATCTGCCCGACACCCAATCCGGCTTTCGCCTCATCCATCTTCAAACCTGGACGGATTTGCACCTGGCCGCTCAACGCTTCGAAGTCGAATCCGAGATGCTGATGGC
>DASXFM010000394.1:0-1607 GCA_036489615.1 Verrucomicrobiia bacterium
TCTTCAGACCCGCAGATTAGCCAATAACGCTTCTCCCGTATCCGTTTCACTGGGCCACGCCGCCCCTTAAAAAAGCGGGAATTGCAAAACGAACCCAATTTATTTCGTAAGACATTACCTTTCAGTCACTAACGAATGGAAAAATTCATTTTTACTTAAAAGCTTATCTTATCGTGCCTTTCATCAGGCAGCCTCGAACCAGTCGGTTGCCGCTATTTGGCCGGGCGGAATGTGGTTTCAGCAGTCGTCAGAATTTCATTCCATCTGGGACATGGCGGCCATCGCCTGCAGGAACCAGGCATCATGAGGCAGCCACTGTTCGGTCCAACGCCATTCATTGCCGTCCTCGTGCAGCTTAAAGTCAATGCCCGACCCGTCCGGATGACCTTCCCGTCCGGTGATGCCGTTGGAAATGCCGCCGCGCCCGGAACCATGACCAAAGTTTGAAGTCATGTACGGAACGTTGCGTTGTCCAAAATGATACAAGAAACACATATCGTAAGGATTTTCGCCCAGGATCCAGGAGAGCTGGTCACTGGCATAATTCGCCAGCACGGGTTTGATGCCGAACGGGCGGCCTGGTTCAGGATAAACCAGCCGTCCGCCCACAATGGCGGCGGTAGCAAGCGAGGCGAGCCGCGCGTCTTCTCCCTGCCACCACCAGCCGCTTTCGTTCTCGTGCGGGATGAAAAAACCGTCCTCGACCTCACCGCGAAAGAGAAAAGTCTGACGCGCGTAGCCGAAAGGATTATTGGTTTCGCTGGTGACGCGGAGGTTGTAATCCAAAGCGGCCTTGATCGTCGCGAGTGCGTTCGCGCGCAACTGCGGATCAGTTTCCTTGTCCAAATAGCGCGCGAGGGCGATGACCGGCATCCCGGCATCAGACCCATGCCAGAAGGGGCGATTGGCGTCATTCGCGAGGAAATAACCGGCCGGGGTCATTCGGCCGGCCAGATTTTTCGCGCGCTGGCGGGCGGCATCGCGATAAAGCGGCTGGCCGGTGGCAATCCACAATTCCGTGGCGGCGAGAAGGGCGCAGTAATCATCAATGATGTTCTCTTTGCCATCGTCATCGTACTTGAGGTTGTTCACCTGCAGATGGGCAAAGGCCCGCTCGGCGCCGTCCAAATATTGTTGCGAGGTGAACGCGCCATCCTGTTTCCATTGCGAGATGCGGGCCAGGGCCGCGATAGCCATGCCGCCGCCTTCGCGATAAGCGCATTGATAATCGGAGGTGGTCTTGCTGTTGGCGAGCAGGCCGACCACCCGGCGCGCGTGCGGGTCTTTGTCAAAATAACTGAAAACGGTCATGTAGAAATAATTACTGGAGGAGAGCGAGCGCATCAGATAATCCGCGCCATAGAGGGCCTCATCCATCAAGGGCTGCCGGGCATGCAAGCGGTCGAGCAGGGGAGCGGCGGTATCCACGGTGCCGGTCATGGACCACACGACGAACGGGGTTTGCTGCGGCGACATGAAGTTGGCGTAGGCCAGGTGCGAGAAGTATTTGCTCACATCGCCCGAGGCATCGCACCAGCCTCCCCGCAGATCCACGGTGTTGGTGCTGCCGAAGAGAAGCAAATGCGAGTCCGCCTCCAGTTCCTGCG
>DASXFM010000425.1:0-7682 GCA_036489615.1 Verrucomicrobiia bacterium
ATGGCCGATGCCAATGCGATGGAATGGCTTCATGAACAAATCTGGCTGCGTCCCGGGGCGACATTGGCGCCGGCGTGGCGGGCGGCGATTCAGGAATATCGGAATGAATAGGGCGGAGAAGGCTGCTGGATTGATGGATTGGTGGATTGGTGGTTTGGTGGATTGGTGGATTGGTGGATTGGTGGATTGGTGGATTGGCTGACCATGCGAATCGTTGCGCATTTCCGAACTTGTGATTGTTTGCGTTCGGACGCCATGCCGATTTGGAAATCGGCGATACAGCCCGTCCTCCGTAGACTCCGACCTTTTTGAAGGTTCATTGCACCAAGGAACCGTCAATTCGGCGTTCGAAGTTCGATGTTCAGCGTTCGATGTTTCTAAATATTCGTTTCTATACCTTAGGGGTTCCTTGGTAGCGCTTGGCGGAAGTTGTTTAACATAGACGGCTTTCACGCTCCTGATGGTTGGAGCCAAAACGGATGACACTGCGGAGGGTGGACAGGTTTGGAAACCTGCGGTACAGGGTCCCGGTTCATGGGTGAGTCCCGCTTTGCAAACCGTGTATTAAGCCAAGGGAGAATTGTTGGCGACTACAAATCCCTCTTGCTGGTTAATATCAAAAGAGAAAGGGCATGCCAGCCGGTTGGCCCCATTGAAGATGCCGGCTCCATTTCATCCGGCGGGTTTATCAGAAATTCGTGCGCCGGTGAGAATTTTCCCGTTCCAATTGACAACGACACGAGTCGTTTTTCCGTTCCTCGGCCGACCGAAAGTTAATTGGATGGTGTCATCGGCCGAGCCGGGGTCCACAACAAAGCTATTGTTTTTCACCGGGGCGAAATCGCCGTTCTGTCCTGACGAGAACGCTCGCAAGCCACGAACCGACGCGACGAGGTAGTCCCCCGATTTATCCGTTGCGTGTGAAATGCTGAGGGTGGGCCCAAGATAAAACAGTCCGAAAAGGAATGATTTTCGATATTGCCCCACATACTTGTCGTAGGTTTGGGAGTCGAGATGAACGAGAGGTTGGGCTGAGGGCGGCGACGGAATATTCGTGACGGTGTTGATTTCCATGGAACTAAGGTGGAACAAGGCGCCCCCCGTTCCAATCTGCGACTCGATGCGCGCAGGCATAAGGAAACCATCGAACGATCGATAGTCGTTGTAAGTGAGTTTCATCCAACTCAATCCGTTTTGTGTGGCTTCGTGGGTAAAAGTTCCAGCTAAAAGGAAATTGGTGGTATCGTAATAATGAAATTGCTCGTGACCGGTCTGTGTAACCAGCCTTAGATCATAACACAACTTCCCGTCAAATCGGGCTTTACCCAGGCACTCCGCCGTCTTGTAATTGGCGGGCTCATCGCCGTACCCAAAGACAGCATCATCCTTCCGCAACTCGTACTCTTCGCCTCGAAGAATATGGCACCGGCCATCCAGGCCAGTGTTCCAGCCGACCAGACCATCGAATCCTTCGACGTATTGTCCCAGGCGGCAACCTTCGGGCGGTGTGAAGTCGATGACCGTGCGAAAGCAATTGGGCCGCATCTCAAAAAGCTCCGTGGGCAAAGCGCGCAAGCATGTCATGTTAAAGTCGTCAATCGTACCTTTTCCGTGAAAGGAATGAATTTTCGCGGCGATTTTCTCACCGCCGAGCGCGGCCAGGGCTCGCTGGAAGACTTCGGTTGCCGAAATGGTTGGGCCGGCGATGATCGGCGGCGGGGACAGAGATTCCGGTTTCGGCCGGCCAAACCATTGGTCCAAATCCAGTTCGTGCCGGCCCTTTTGCAATTCATCCGCGAGATGCAACGTTTTGGGCCGTTCGAAATCCCGCCGCAGTTAGACATGGACATCGCCGTTTGCCAGGTCGCAAAGGAGTGAATAGCGGGTAATTCCTTGCGCGGTCGTATCCAGAACCTGCCGGCACGTTTCCAGGCCGGGTCCGGTGGCCTGGTCGAAAACTCCCGTGTCGGCGAGATAACGGGGACACGGATAGCTCCCCGCCGCGGGGTCGGTCAGCAGGAAATTGGTCATCAATTGGTAGCGGCCATGTTTGCGAACCACGTTGAGCTTGCCTCGATACCATTCAAGCACAGCCGAGTCACCCGAGCGATCAGCAATCAGAAAATGCCCCGGAGTATCGAACGTGTAGTAGCCGAGAAAATCCTGATGGACTTGCCCGTAGAGGGTAGGCGTGGGCAGTTTCCTGCACCAGTTAATGGCCTCATCCACAGAAGCGCAATTGGCCAGCAGGCTCGTGATAAACGTTTGAATACTGGCCGGCCGCCTGGATGAAGTGGTGGTGTGAGAGGCAGGAACAGGCACATCGGCGACCGCGGCAAATAGTCCCTGGTCATTCATCCCATCGGCGCAGGGGCCGGAAAAGCGGCCGCCACAAACCCAACCGTGTGTCCCGGCTGCGGCAGGCACAAACAACAATCCAAAGCCGGGATCGTCCGGGACATCGAAGCTGCGACCGGCCAGTACGCTATTACCCTGGCTGTAGCAAAACACGGTACAGGCGCGAGCCGGGGCAATCAAAAGGAGCGCACCAAACGCGAGAATCAACGGAGGCAGCACCGGCAGCGTTCCGGCACTCTTCATTTTCATATCGGCTTTTAATTAAAACCATTCCCGCCGGCCATCCACATAGACCCGGACGAACTCATCGTCAGATTTGCAGAGGTAAATGATGCCTTCGATAATGCCGATGATGTAGAGGATGGGCCAAACGGCGCCGCAAGTGAGGATGCTGATGAGGAGCATAACCAGGCCGGCGCCCGTGTAACCCAAAATGAATTTATGGACGCCGAGGCCGCCGAGCAAAATTGCGCAGATGCCGGCGGGTATTTTATTTGAGGCGCGGGGATTGTGCCCGGTGCCTGAGATTGGAGGAGGCGCCAGGTTGAATTCGGATGCAAATTCTGGAAATGAAATCAGCGGTTTCCATTCCGTGGAACCGTCGCTTTGAGCGAGCGTGTGGGCGTTGGCACGGTGTTCGGCGAGCCACCGGCGGATTTGACCGGCGTCGATGGGCCCATATTGCCGACCGTCGGTTCCGATAATCTTATACATAATCTTGAGGGTTTAACAGGGGATCTGATTGGAGTTGGCGAGGCGAAAAATTATTTGTTTGCCGGATGCGCGACAAGGGCGGCGGTGGCCCCGGCGAGTTGGCCCACAGCGGATGGGTTGGCAGGCAGAGCGCCAGATTGAAATGCAGGATAGAGACGAGTCCATATCGCATCCATCTCGCCCGCGAAATTTCCGGTGTCAGCGGTGATAGCGATGACGGCGTCTTTGTCGGGAATGACGACGCAGAGTTGGCCGTGCGCGCCGTCGCCGCGAAAGGCGTTATGGGTGCAACGCCAGAATTGAAAGCCGTAACCCTGGCGCCAATCGATGCCAATTTTGGAATGGCCTTCACCGTCGTTGCGAACCTGCAAGCTGGTGGCCTCTTTAACCCATTTTTTGGGGACGAGTTGGTGTCCGTTCCACTTGCCTTTTTGGAGGTAAAGCTGGCCGAACTTGGCGATGTCTTCGGTGCACAGATAAAGGCCGTAGCCGCCCAGAGAATTGCCTTCGGGACTGGAATCCCATCGAGGGTCTTTGATTCCCAACGGTTCAAAGAGCCGGGGTTTGAGGTATTCGAGACTGGTTTGCCCGGTGACTTTGGTGACGATGGCGGAGAGCGTGTAGGCGCCCATGGTGTTATACAGGAAATGTGTGCCCGGTTTGTAAACGAAGGGATGGGCCAGGAACTCTTTTACGGTTGGCCCGTCTGGCCCGTGGCTCGGCTCAGTGGCCTGGCCGCTGGTCATGGTGAGCAGGTCGCGGACGGTTACGGCTTTGAGATTGTCCGAGGGATCAGCCGGAGCGTCAGACGGGAAAAATTTGAGGATGTGATCATCGAGGCTCAGTTTGCCTTCGGCGACGGCCAGTCCGACGGCGGTGGAGTTAAAACTTTTGCTCAGGGACCACAAGACGTGGGGTTTGTTCGGGGCTTCGGGTTTCCACCAGGCGTCAGCAATGACGTAGCCGTGTCGCACGAGCATGAAGCTGTGGAGCGTGTTGATTTTGTCGGCGGCCTCAACAAATTGGTGGATGGCATCGGAGGAAATTCCCTGCGCCTCGGGCGTGCTGCGGGGCAGGGGCGTGCCGGCATATTCTGAGTCGTTGGTATCCGCGAGCAGGACGGTTGCGCCAATTCCAGATAGTGCCACCACTGCGATTGCTGTTTTTAGCCATGCCATAAATTTTTTATTGGACCTTGAGAATTTTGATGGTGCCATTTACCAGGTCGGCTTTCACGCTGGCAGCGCCGCTCTGGAGACTGCCGTCCAAGCTGCTGCCGAGGGGGAACTGTCTTTTGACGGCGAGTTCCGGAAAGTCGCTGCTGATAGTGCCGTTTACGGTATCGATGGAAAACTTTGCATCGGCATTGTCCGGCAACGCAAGTTTAATCTCGCCATTGACCGTAGCCAGATCCACGGATTGTCCCTGGCCGAGCTTGTCCATATCGGCCGTAATAACACCATTGACCGTGGAAAGGGTCAGATTGCGCGTGGCATTTTTTACCCGGGCGGCGCCATTGACCGTGGAGACGGAGATATCGTCCATCATGCCGCCGACAGAGACGGTCCCATCGACGGTACTGGCATTTTCCAGACGCGTGTGCAGCGGCAAATGGATGGTATAGTCCACGTGCGCATTTGGGGAATCATTTTTGAACCAGTCCCAGAACGACGAGAAATCATTTCCCCTGGACGGGACCTTGGTATGGACAGCGGCGCGCGAGGGGGCGGTATCAACATGGATGTTCACGGCTCCCACACTCCTGGCGGTTTTTCCATGAATAACGGCGTTAAGAACAACGACGTTGCTGTTCCAGCCGTCAATTTCGACCTGCCCATCGACATCATCGATGCTGAATTGTCCGTTGGCGTCGAGAGGGAACGATTGACTGAAATCTTTTCGAAATTCCTGGCCTTGCTCGTAAATGCCGGCTTTTTGCAGGTCCAGCGCGGACATCAAGTTAGTGGCGTCCTGAGTTCCCGCAAATTGGTTCTCGATCGTCCTGGCTGCCGCGAAACCGATCGAAGCCAGCACAGCAAAAAACAAAACGAGACAAGCGATGATGAGCACCGGGACCGGCCATGAGCGCCGACCGCCAGGCGATGCAGTTGCGCCCGGCTTTGAATTCTCAAAAACGGCCCGGACATTTTGTTGCGCCAGGACGATGAGCGCCCAGATGCCAATGGGCAGGCCAATCAGACTGCATGCCACGATGGAAATAATGCCCGCCGCAATGGCCCATGGATAACCCTGCCGCCGGACCATCTGGTAACCACCAAACAGCATCAAAAGACTGGCAATTATTTTGAAGATGGCGTCAAACATGATCAATCCGCCCAGGTGAGTGGAAGAAAGAGCGCTCAAACCGGGTACGATGGAATTCAGCCAATTGCCGCCCGGCCAGCCAAAGAACAGGAGGGTCTTCAGGGCGGAACTCAATTTCAGAATTCCGGCGACCATGAGGGCAATGCCCGGCGCGACGATCATGGCGCCAGGGGTCGTGGCAGCGGCAGGCTGGCTGCCAGGCGACACGGACGCTGGTGGACTGCTCTCACCGGGTAGTTTGTCGCTCGTGGCTGGGGGCGTCGGTAGTGTGTGGCCCGGCGATTTGAATTCCTGGCGCGATGCGCCGGCATCGGCATGAATCCAGTGGGTTACTCTTCGTCCTTTGCCATCGGTAAATGCTTTGCAAAGAAGCAAAATCCAATCTACGACGGCCCAGATCGGGCTGACGCACATCAACAGGCTGCTGCAAACCAAAGCCAGCAGCAGAATCACGAACACGACCTGAGGGTGGTAACCTAAGTTGAGGGCAAAGGTGATGGTCAAGAGGATGCCGCCGCAAAACATGCCCAATTGGAGTAGCCCCGTCCAAATCTTCCCAACATAAAACCGGTGCGCGCCAAAAACGCCAAAGAAGAAGGCGAGTAAAAAGGCGGGAAGGATAATTTTGTCACTCACCTCCGGTCGTGGCAGATCTGGAGCCACCGGCGGGATCGGGGATCCGCGAGCGGCGAATCCCCTGGACGTCGTGATGTTCTCCACATCGGTTTTTACCTGGCTTGCCTGCTGATAGCGCCGCTCCGGTTCCTTTTCCAAAGTGTGCAGGACGACTTCGTCCAGCCGCACGTCCACCTGCACTTTTTTTGACGGCGGGGCAAATTTACCCAGGGGCAGCTCGCCGGTGAGCATTTCGTAAAACACGACCCCAAGCGAATAGATGTCGGCCCGATGATCTACAGTCTGCGGCCGTTCGATTTGCTCGGGCGCCATGTAATGCGGCGTGCCCACGACATCTTTTGCGCCGGTCAGGGACGCCTTGCCAGCAGGCAGGCCGATGATTTTTGCGATGCCAAAGTCGGTGATTTTCAACCGGCCTTTTTTATCGATGAGAAGATTTTCCGGTTTTATGTCGCGATGGACGATGCCTTCGTTGTGCGCGAATTGCAGCGCCTCGCAGATTTGCGGAACGATGGCCAGCGCCTGTTCCGGCGAGAGATTTCCGGCCCGCTCGATCTCGCGCAGGTTTGCCCCATCCACAAACTCCATCAACAGGTAATGCAGCCCGCCGGCCTGGCCGAAATCGTGCACGGTCACGATGTTTGGATGATTCAACCGGGCCAGGGCGCGGGCTTCGCGATTGAAGCGCTCGGCGAAGCCCGGATCACTGGCGACGGCGCTTGGCAACACTTTGAGGGCGATGAACCGGTCCAGAGCGGGTTGCCTGGCTTTGTAAACGGCTCCCATGCCGCCATTGCCGATGAAACCGAGGATGGCAAGTTGCGGAAAGAGTCTGGCGATTTCCTCGACCGTGGGCGGAACGAAGCGGTCGCCGGGCGCTTCCGCCGAACCGGTGGGAAAACCCAGCTTGATGAGGCACTCCGGGCATAGCCCCAGCGGCACGTCGGGCAGCAAAGGTTTTCGGCAACTCGGGCAGATTCTTTCTGTATTCATTCCAATTAATACTTAAGAAACGGCGGCGAAAGGTTGCAGGGAAAATGGATTTAATCGTTGCCCAGGACAACGATTAAATGGCGAAATTCTTCGTCCGTGCGGGGGGGAGTCGGCGAAGTTCTAATTCCAGCTTGCCCTTTTCCGAGCTGTGGAGCAGGTTTTGGTCGCCAGGCGACCCTGAATGAAACGCTTCTGGATTACCTATATAGTTGGAACGATGGCATTGCTTGCTTTTTGCTTTTCGTTTCTTGTGGCGTTGCCACTTTGCACAGCGATGGTCATTGCATCTGGTTTGAGCACGCTCTGGTTATATCGAAGGCGAACAACTTTGAGTCAGAGCCGGCATTTGGTTTCGGTAGCTCTCATGGCGAGCGTTGCCAGCGTTGTGACTGGTTTCATTCTGATATTTCTGATGGGGGTCGTAGATCTTATCTCGCCTGATTTTTGGGTCACCTTACACCTCGCCCGATAACTAATCGATCCTATGGGTCCGGCCAAAATACAATCCTCTCAAAAAATCACGCCGTTTCTGTGGTTCGACCATCAGGCTGAAAAAGCCGCCCGGTTTTATGTCTCGATTTTCAGGAAATCACGCATCCTGAAAATCGCGCGTGTAACGGAACAGGCAGCGAGAAAAATCGGACAGACCCAGGGGG
>DASXFM010000460.1:0-8846 GCA_036489615.1 Verrucomicrobiia bacterium
CCATGAGACGGCCGCCGAATGCGCGCGCGCAGGCGCGGATACATTCGTGGCCGGCACGAGCCTGTTCGGCGCGCGCAGCCTGAAAGCGGCCGTGACGAAAATGCGCAAGATTGTCAACCAGAACGACCCGGCGGTGGCGGACCTAAGAGTGTGAGGGATGGTACGGCGGATCAGACCAATCGGACGGATCGGGAAAAGGCATGCTCCTCAAACCTATTTTTGATTTGGGGTAAATGGTTGGGCGACGCATTTGCCACCTTTCGGGTAAGCGATCCAAACGGTGTGGGTCCCGGGATCAACCGTGATATCTCCGGTCCGTGTCGCGTCCGGGACGTCGCCCGCGCCGGTCAGGGTGTCCGCGCCAACCGAGACGGCTGAAATTTTGCCGAGGCGGCTGGCGCAATATGCCATGTGGAGGCCGGGGTCATAGGTCATTTCATCCACTCTCCCGCCAATGGGCGCCGTCGCCAGGACCTTGCCGCTGCTGCAACTCAGCATGACCAGGTTGCTGGCGCAGGCGATGAGGAGATTATTTGCATCCGGGACGAGCGCGATCCCGTGCGGTCCTTTGTCCGGAGCGAGCGGCCACGCGGCGAGAACTTTGTTGCTGTCCAAATCGACTTCCGCGATCGTATTTGCGCCTTTGACGGCCTGGTAGAGGCGCCGGTTCTTCAGGTCGAGGGCCATATCTTCCATACCGGTACCGTCAAATTTAATCGTGGTCACAATTTTCTTTGCGACGGGGTCAATCACCCATTGTTCGGCGGCGGTGTCGTTGCAAATATGGACCAATCCCGTTTGCGGATCATAGCCAATCAGATCGGTGGCCGCGGACAACGGGACTTCACCGGTGACCGTCAAGGTCTTCGCATCCACAATCACCATGCGGCCCGGACCATTGCCGCTGACATAGTATAAGCCATTTTTCACGTCAGTGGCCGCGTCCTGGGATGTGCCCGTGGGAATGACTTTCAATTGATGTGAAGCCAGATCAAAGACGTCGAATGACTTATTCTCCTCGTGGCCGAGCAAGAGCCGGTTGCCCGCGGCGTCAAACTGGATGAAATCGTATCTGCCTTTGGAACCGGGCAGCGGAATGAGATCACCCGGTGTGAGCGGCGCCGTCTGCGCGGTCAAGGAAAGAGCCAATAAGGAAGAAAAACCGGCGGCAAATATCGTCTTCATAATTTGATAACGAATCTTTGGCGGCTCGGCCGTCCGATGCCAGAAAAAACTGAAACATGACAAAGAATTCATTTTGGCGCATGCGCAGGGCCAGTGGTTTGCACACGCGTCCAACTGGCAGCCTGGTGTCCGCGCTTTGGCGTACTCCGGAACAGCCTAAAGGCTGGACACCGAACATATCTTTGCCAAAATTCGCGCGTGTCACAAATCGCATTCGGAACGGACGGCTGGCGGGCGGTAATCGCGGAAGATTTCAATTTCCACAACGTCGCCCGCGTCGCCCAGGCAGCGGCCGATTACTGGAAATCCGAAACTCAAAATCCCAAATCAAAAATTCTTGGACGGGAATTAAAAATCGTTATCGGTTATGACCGCCGTTTTTTTTCCGAGACGTTTGCGAAGATCACAGCAGAAGTGCTGGCGGGAAACGAATTCAAAGTCATTCTCACTCCTGAAGCGTCCCCTACCCCGTCGATATCCTTTGCCGTGCAAGACTTGAACGCGATCGGCGGCGTGATGATTACCGCCAGCCATAATCCGCCGATTTTCAACGGGTTCAAACTTAAATCCTGGTACGGCGGCTCGAGCAGTCCCGACGAGTGCAAAGCGGTGGAGAGTTTTCTCGACAAGAGCCAGATCCGGCGCGCGAATCCGGATGAAGCGGCCAAAGACGGACGGATCTCCGTAAAGGACCTCCGCCCCGACCATTTTGCCGCGCTGAAAAAACTGGTGGATTTTAAATTGATTGCCAAATCGAGGCTGCGGTTTGCCCACGACGCGCTGTTCGGGGTCGGCGCAGGCTGCTTCGAAAGCCTCCTCGCGGGCACGACGTGCCGGGTTACCACCCTGAACGCCAGGCACGACGTTTTGTTTGGAGGCATCAATCCTGAGCCGGTCCTGCAGAATTACGGTCCCACTCAAAAATTTCTAAGGAAACACCCGCATGACGTCTGCCTGGTGACGGACGGCGATGCCGATCGTGTGGGCGGGATGGACGGCCGGGGCAATTACCTGACGACTCATCAAATCATTTGCCTGTTGCTGCGACACTTGCACATCAATCGAGGTCAAACCGGACGCGTGGTCAAGGCGCTCACGACCACTTCAATGGTGGATAAAATGTGCGCGGCCTATGAATTGCCGCTCGTGGAAACGGGCGTTGGCTTCAAATATATTTGCGCTGAAATGCTCAAAGGCGGTGTTCTCCTGGGCGCGGAGGAAAGCGGCGGCATCGGTTTTCCCGGCCATATTCCCGAACGCGACGGCATCGCCGCTGGACTCATGCTGCTTGAAATGCTGGCCATGGAAAAAACTTCAATAACGCGCATCGCGGCCAAGCTGGAGAAGGAATTTGGCCCGCATTTTTACGGGAGAATCGATACTCATTTCCCCCTGCAGAAACGCGCCGCCCTGATGGAATTTCTGCAACGTGACCCGCCTTCGACGCTCGTCCGATCGCCGTTGGTGGACGTAAAGACTTATGACGGGGTCAAATTCGTGGCCCGCGACTCGTCGTGGCTCATGTTGCGGGGATCGGGCACTGAACCGATTCTGCGGATTTACGCTGAAGCCAAAACGCACGACGACGCGCAGAAGCTGCTGCGACTGGGCGTTACGCTCGCCAAAAAGGTTGAAGCAGCCGGCTAAACGGAAAGCGGGCCGCCAGGGATCTAATGCACAAGGCCGAAAAGCCAAGCGCCTTTCGTCCCGGTTTTGTCAGGACGAAAGGTTCTGGCGTTGCGCAAAGTCAGTTCTGACTTCACGCCCCCGATCCGGGTTTGTTCATCGGACCGTTTGTGGCGGGGGCCACAGGTACAGCGTTAGTTGCCGGGGGGGTTGCCGCCGGAGTCTCAGATGGACCCGACTGCTTTTGGCAACCACCCAGCAACAAACCCGAAGCAGCCAAACTGAGAAGAATGATTTTTCTCATGGCCGCCAATTATTGGTTCCTCACCGTGATGTTATTGTCCACGGACGTCACGCCGGCGACTCCTTTGGCAATATCTCCGGCCTGGGACTTTTGCATGTGCGTGTCCACGAATCCGCTCAACTGGCAGGTGCCGTGAAAGACGTCCACGTTGACCTGGTCGAATTTATATTCGGCGTTATTGTCCAGGGAGCTGCGGACATCGTGCTCCAGGGTTTTGTCGTTAATATATGTGCCCGTGCTGCGGGTATTGGAATTTCCGGCGCAGCCGGTCAGTGTCCCGACGGCCCCGGTGGTCAGCAATCCCAAACACAAGGCCATGCTAATTATTTTGTTTTTGTTTTTCATAAATCTCCTTTTGCTTGCAGGCGGTGACGAACGTTTTTTTCACTGCCGCCGGCTATTGGCTCCGTACGGTAATGTTATTGTCCACCGACGTCACGCCTTGCACTCCCTTGGCGATGTCGCCCGCCTTATCCTTTTGGGCGTGCGTATCCACGAATCCGCTCAACTGGCAGGTGCCGCGATAGACGTCCACGTTGACCTGGTCGAATCGATATTCGCCATTATTGCTCAACGCACTGCGAACCTGATGGTTCAGCGTTTTGTCGTCAATATATTGGCCGGTACTGCGTGTATTTGAATCTCCGGCGCAACCAGTCAGGGTGCCGACCACACCGGTAGTCAGTAATCCCAAACACAGGGCCATGCTAATCATCTTGGTTTTGTTTTTCATAATCTTCCTTTTCCTTGTTGTTTTTTATTTGTCTCCTTCAAAAGCTTAAGCGCACGCCGGCCCGGCCCATTCCAAAGTCCTCGGTTTTCTGCGCGGCCAGGTATCTGGCATCCACAAAAAAGCTGAAGTGCGGCACGAGCCGGAATTCAATGCCCACCCCGCCTCCGCCAATCACCTGGTCAATACCCTGAAACTGGTAGCCAGCGCCGCCGAAGATGTAGGGCGCTATTCCGGTATTTGCGATCGGAATCCGAAAAATCAAATTGCCGGTCGTCGTGTCCACGAAACTATGGTGAAAACTGATGGCAGTAAAGTCACCGCCAATGCCGAGGAATCTGGTGAAGAAGAGGTTAAGACCTGCGCCGCCGCCGAATTTCAAATCGTGCCTGGCGCGGACGCCATTGTTAAAGTCACTCGAGTGCAGCAGGCCTACGCCATACATATCCACTGAAACTTCCTGCGCGTGGTAGAGGTGGCCATAATGATCCCAATGGTCCTCCGATGGCGCCGGTTGCGCTTGTTCGGGAGCGTTATAATTCTGGGCGTGAATGGAAAAAGCCATTCCTGCGATCCCCGCCGCGATTCCCACTAATTGTTTTCCTTTCATCGTAAACATCTCCTTTGTCTATTGTTAGCTCGTGCCATGCCATTGATAGCATTGGCTCATTTGCTCTATTTCAGGTCTTTACCACCGCAGCCGTACTTTTCTCATTTTGCATTTCGCATGATCCGGCGTGCGTCCCTTCGTGCGACCACCGCGTCCCGACATTACAAATCGGGTACCGCCCGGCCCACCGGAAGGCGCCGGCGCGGTGCGCTGCCCCTGGCTTTAGCAACGCTTCTTTCGGGCTGCCTTCAGAACGGCTTCAAGGCGCCGTTCATCCAGCATGGTTTCATGCAAGGTCATCGCCGGCCTTCTTTTAAACAGTGACAATGACACCTGCGCCTCGATTCCGTTGACACACGCGCGCAAATCAAAAATTCCGGAAATCAGCGGCCGATCCAAATTCAGCGTTTTGTTGCCCACCGATTTTTTGATTTTGACTTCGAAAGCGGCCTCAGAATTGAATCGAACGGGCATATCCGCGCCCGCCGTGTTCATCCGGCCGCGTCGCATCCAATTGAGTTTTTGGTTCATAAATTTTTGATCGGTGGCCCGGTTTGACAAGAACCTTGTCCGTTTGGTTTGTTTCTTAGCCATCCTTTTTATGGGAGGCTTATTAGCAACCCGTATGCCGGTTGAGTTTTTCGGCCTGGACTTATTTGGAGAGCCGGGTTTTGGGCAGTCGATAAGTTTTCTTTTTGCAAACTGCAACTGATGCCATTTCGCCGGTTTGCAAGTTGCATTGTGACGGCCGTGACAGTGGTCCATTACTAGGAAATCCTACAAAATTGAGGGCGGCACGAAGCCAGCTTTAGGAACATGGGCTGGACACAAATCCCGGCGCGACGGACACAATGTCCGGCGGCTTTTCCACTGGTTCCAGCGTAATTAGCATTAGCATGTTTTATTCATTTCAGAGGACGCATGGAGGGAGTCATTCACATTCTCCTGGCACTCGCCGTCATTCTGCTGGTGGAGCGGATGATTCAGGCGGGAAATGTTTAAAACAAATGGGACGCAGTAACACGAAAAATGTAAACAAGAAGGATAATACTGTTATGAAAAAGATCGCAGACATGGAAGAAAGCTCAGCGAACCTGGCGGACGATGCGCGCGAATTGCTCGCCGCCACCGCCGGCATGGCTGAAACTAAAATCATCGAAGCCCGCAAACGACTTCAGACCGCCCTCGAACGCGGCAAGGAAGCCTGGGGCGACATCCAGGACCAGGCCGCCGCGAAGGCCAGAGTCGCAGACGAAGTGATTCGCGACCATCCCTATCAGTCAATTGGGGTTGCCTTTGGCATTGGAGCGCTGCTGGGAATTTTCATGGCGCGCCGTTCCTGAGTTATCGTCATGGACCTGCCGCCTGAAACGGATGCGCATTTGGCGGGCGCGATAAAAAAGATCCTGTGGCGACTGATGGCAGTCGGCCACAATCGCGCCGAACTGCTGATGGTGGAGATGCACGAGGAGCGCGTCCGGGCGCAAATGGTGATCTTCGCAGGCGGCGCGATGGCGATTTTTGCGGCGCTGGCCATCCTCACAGTGACGGCACTCATCGCGTGCGCCTTCGCCAGCCACTTGCTTTTAACGCTTGGCGTGCTGGCGGCATTTTATTGTATCGGCGCCGTCTTTTTCTACGTTATGCTGTCGCGCATGCTCCGTCAGTGGGAGACATTTACGGGCACGCGCGAACAGTTTGAAAGGGACCGCGAATGTTTGGAAAAAAAACTTATTTGAGAGCGCTGGAGAGTCGAAAGCAAGAGCTTCTGGCCGAGAGTGAGGTCAATCGCATTGAGTTGCTCAAGGAATTGGACACGCTCAAAGCCGAAGCCAACCACGTCAAAAGACGCCTCCGCACCGCCGGTTCCATCGCCTCATCTGTAGCGGCGATTGCCGCGGCGGCGTCATTTCTGAGACGGCGACAGCCCGAAGTTCCAAAAACGGATAATCACGCAAAAGGTTCCTGGATGGCAGCGGCGCTCAATGGCGCCCAAGTGGGCGCCTCGCTTTACTTTAAGTTGAGATCCTATATGCGCCAGCGACGGTAACTGGACTGCGGATAGAAGGAGGGGCAGATTCAGGGTCGCGCGAGCTATGCAACCCGTCCTCAGGCGGTCAGAAGATCGCTACGACACAGCCCGCGTCCCGTTCGCCATTGGTTCCCGGGCAGCGCGAACGATTATTTTGCCGCGGGTTGAGGAGCGGCTTTTTCTTCCCTCTCACGCACGAGCGTGGCGCCCCGGCCCAGGCGTTTGCGCAGGTAAGTCAGCTTGGCCCGGCGTACAGCACCGTAGCGTTCCACTTCAATTTTGTCCACCCGCGGCGAATGGAGCGGGAAAATACGCTCAACGCCTTCGCCGTAACTGATACGGCGCACAGTGAAAGTCTCGTTCAAGCCGGCGCCGCGCTTGCCAATCACCACACCGGAAAAAATCTGGATTCGTTCCTTGTCGCCTTCGACGACTTTCGTGTGCACTTTCACCGAGTCGCCGACGCCAAACTGCGCGTTGTCCTTCCGAAATTGTTCGGACTCAATCTTATTCAATAATGTCTGGTTCATAAATTCGTATTGTCCGGCTTTAATAAATCCGGACGTTGTTGTTTCGTCCGCAGTTTCGCCTGCTCGCGCCGCCATTTTTCGATTTCGGCGTGATTGCCGGAGATCAAAACGTCCGGCACTTTCATTCCCCGAAATTCCGCGGGCCTGGTATACTGCGGATACTCCAGCAGCCCATGGCTAAAAGACTCGTCATGCGAGCTTTCGTCATCGCCCAAAACACCGGGCAACAACCGCGTGACGGCATCAATGACGACCATCGCGGGCAGCGCGCCATTTGTTAAAACATAGTCCCCAATGGACAATTCGTCATCTGCCAGCGACCCGCGCAATCGTTCGTCAAAGCCTTCATAGTGGCCGGTCACCAGGAGCAGATCCTTTTGCCCCGCCAGATCGCGCGCGATTTGCTGGTCAAATTTCCGTCCACCGGGCGAAAGCAATATTACTTTCGTCCCTTCGCTGCGCAAACTTTCCACCGCTTCAAAAATCGGCTCCGGCTTCATCAGCATCCCGGGGCCGCCGCCAAAAGGCCGGTCATCCACGGTCCTGTGCCGGTCGTGCGTCCAGTCGCGCAAATCGTGCACCTTCAAATCCAGCAGCCCGTTCTTCCTCGCGCGTTTGATAATGCTCTCATCCAACGGCCCGGCAAACATGGCCGGAAACAAAGTCAGCACGTCAATTTTCATAGTGCATCCGTCCTCGTTCCGGCTTCGTACTTGAAGCTTGCGGCGGCGAGGGCGGCTACGACTTGCCGTCCTCAATAATTTCCAACGAACAACGCAGGCCCTTCTTGGCGCTACCCGCCAAAAGCAATGACCGGATCGCATTAATCGTGACGCCCTGGCGTCCGATAATTTTCCCAACGTCGCCCGGATCCAGGCGCAATTCGTAAACGGTCATGCCTGCCCGCTCAACTGGCGTAATACTGACGGCTTCGGGCTTTTGCACGAGTCCTTTGATGACATATTCCAGGAACTCTTGCATGGTTCAAAATGATTAAGCCGCAGGCGCTGCGACGGGGGCTTTTACAGCCTTTTTGATGAAACTGGCCACGGTGTCGCTGGGTTGGGCGCCTTTGCTGATCCAATACTGGGCCCGGTCCAGCTTGATCGAGTAATTTTCCCCCTTCTTGAGGGGATTATACGTGCCAATTTCCTCGATAAACTTGCCATCACGCGGGCTGCGGCTGTCCGCCACCACGATGCGAAATGCCGGCATATTCTTGGTGCCGACCCGTTTCATGCGAATTTTAACTGACATAAATATTACAAAAGAGCGCGAAACATATCAGCCCCGCCAGTTTTTGCAAGCTTTCTTTTTGAATTAACGGACCTCCATTTTATCATTATTTAGCTCAGGACATTCGAGCACTCATTTTCATACATTTTATCTTAGCATCTTTCGGGTTGGGGGCAAATTGAAGCGTTGAAACGTTGAATCCGTTTGAAGTGAACGTGGTACGTAGTATGCTCGATCAGACTTGAAACTGAAGATTGAAAGCGTGAAGCTTGTACTATGAGCCGTCCTTACGAAGAAATTTTGAGTGGCGGAACCCTTCCCCGCTCCGCGCCGGATCCCCGACACGAAGCTATCTGCGACCGTTTGCACGCAATCATGAACGCCAGCGTGTCGAATCTGGCGTCCACCCAACTGCTCGCCCCGCGAACCCAGGTGCAGGTGGCCCGCAAGACGGCCATTCGCCCCGACCTGGCGCTCATCACGACCGCAACGGGCAAACTCTTTTTGGCCGCAGAAATAGTCAGCCGCGACGATCACCAGGCGGATACCGTCATTAAGAAAGAAGTTTACGAGCAGATTCGCGTTCCGCGGCT
>DASXFM010000489.1:0-4610 GCA_036489615.1 Verrucomicrobiia bacterium
CCAGCGGAAACCGCATTGGCTTGTTGCAGAATGAAGCCGGGAGCCGGGCTCAGCCAATTGATCACAGCATTTGGCGGCTGAACATTTATGGAGAGTGACGGCGATGTGAGATTTTCAAAGGCCCCTGGCACATTGGTGAAATAATCGTCGGCGGCAATAGTATATGCGTTGGCAATGGCTGTGGCGTTGACATTGCCGCTAAAGGTCATGGAGCCATAATCGCATACCCACAGGTCGGCGATCCAATCGTCCTCCAGAGGGACCAAATTGTCACTCGTGATTGGCGGGCCGAAATAATTTCCAATGACACGGCAATCGCTGACGTTGTGCAGTGTGAGGGGCACAATCCGCCAATTCAGGAAGGCATTGTTCAAGATCCGGATCCCGGAAATACCAAACGTGTTGGTGACATAGTCGGTGTTGTAAGCTGTTTGATGCAATTCCACGAGGGAACAGGCTGGTTCAATATTCGGTCTCGCGTAGAGATTGCTGATCGCTTCGAAGGTGTAGCTGCAATCAGACAACACGTTGTCCATGATGATGACGTTGGTTGGGACAAAAGAGTTGGGAGAACCCAGGTCCAGCGCCGGAAAAGCGGAAATGGCGCTCAGCCCCATGCCGCTCACCGAGTTGTGCGCGATCAACATGTTGTCGGCCCGGCAATAGATGCCGTGAATGCGCGAATTGCTGAACTGATTGTTCAAATAAACTGCGGAGGTATTCAGACTGATGTCATAAACCAGAGTATTGGTTTCGTACGTGCCATTGACAATACCCGCCACTGGATGATCGACGCTGGCATAGGGCAGATTCACGTTGGTAATGAAGGCCTGATCAAAAATGACACCGGTAAGGGCGTTGAAAAATACGAGTTGATCGCCCGTCTGCAAATACGCGCTGGTCAATGCGGAAGGCGGGCCGCCGCTGCCGCTCGTGTTGTAGAGCCCCAGAGAAAATCTATTGGTGGGCTGGGTCGGATCGCTGGTAATGACAAACGGGTTGATGTACGCATTGGCAACGTCGTCTCCCAGGCCCGTAAAAACACAATCTTCCACCCATGGCCCGATTCGGCTGTATCCGAAATAGCCGCCATCGGCGTTGCTGGATCTCATGCGCGGGACGGTGGCGCCTGGCGGCGGCGGGCCCATTCCAACCTGGCACGCAATTTCGCTGACCAGCGGTGTCAACTGCGCCTCAAAATTCGCCGCGGCGCCCGCGTAGTTGGTCAGGTCCAAAAAGGTGACCTGGTATGAATTGCCGGCGCTATAAACACTCGAACTGTTCCAACGCGAAACCATGCACCAATAATCTCCCGCCTGAATATTCTCCAGATGCGCGAGAGTCGGAATTTGCACCTGGTAGACTCCCGGAGTCGTTGTTGCCGTCACATTTTTATAATCATTAATGGTATAACGATCATCCGCCCCGCGGCCGGGGTAGTTCGTATTCATGATGGTTCCCCATCGCTCGGCAGTGTTCACCGCGTTCGCATCCACGTAGTTGGCATTGGTTGGGGTCGGGTAACCGGTTTCCGGACGGAATTCGATGCAATTTGTCGCCGTGCCAATCGGGTCGGTATAGAGATTGCGGATCACCGGCCCTTGCGTGAAGGGCAACGGATTGTAGTCCACCGTGATGCCTTCGATGATAATATTCGAACACGATTGGACGTGCAGAAAACCGATGCGGGGATTTTCGATGATTACTTTGCAACCGTCGCCGTTGACCACGACGTTGGTTGCATTGCTGAGGGTCAGCGGAATGTCCGTAACCAGTGAACTGTTCGTGATGAGATAGGTGGCGGACGCGTTAAATTGCACCTGGGCCGGTTGGCCGGACTTCGCGGCGAGGGTCAAGGCGCTTTGGATCAGCGCGGTATCGTCGGTGCCCGTCGGCGCACCGACTGGAAAGGTGACAATGGAATTGGCCGGCACAGGCAATGTCAATAATGGCGGCGGACGCGGAATCCAATCCATCCACACCGGTCCGACCCAGCGATTGGATAATACCGCTGTCACGGCGGAAAATTGAAAGGCCAGACAACTGGCATAAATCGTTCCGATGGAATTGGTCACCGGCGCGCTATCCAATAACACGTTGGTATCATTTCCGGAGATAACCGAAAGCGAGGCTGAACCCTGGAAGGCATCATAAACAAGTGAAACCGTTACCGGGTTTCCGTTGTTGGTGAATGCGTTGCTGAAAAAATCAGGATTATTCGTATTAGCGCCGCCGTAGAAAATGGCCGATCCGTTGTTATTGATGCGCACCCACGGCCCGCTCAGGCTGCCGGATTGGGTAAGCAATTGGCTTCCACTTTCCAATCCCATCCCAATCCAATTTGCGTTTCCGACGGGAAGCTGGACGGTGGCCGTGACCGTTTGGCGGCCATCCGGTCCGATGGGAGTCAATGCCACCGTCGCAGTTCCGCCATTCGTCACCGCATCAAAAAAATGACCCTGGCCGTCCAAATACAGCGCTGTATTGGCTGAAGCGATCTGCCAACCGTCGCCTTCGACGTCGATGAATGGAATGCTATTGGTTACGGTCGTGCCGGCAACGTTCCCCCCATGCACGTTGGCAAAGGAATCCTGAAAGATGATTTCTCCTGAAACCTCACGGTCCAGGAAAGCGAAGCATAGAATTACCAGCCAAAGCTGGATTCGTCCGTATAATGAATGCTGAATTGAGTAACTCAACTGCATCAAAGAAAGCATTTATTGTTCCGCTTACACTTGCTGATAACATGTTCGAATGGAGGATGTTTCTCAATCGAATTCAAACGGATCTGTCCGCCTCATAGTGGCTCGGCGGGTTTCCGTTCCGTGAACTGCTTTCGGAACGCGGCTGTATCGGAGACCAGCCGCAGCGGCCGCAACGTTCGGGAATGTTGCGGCTGGCGTCCCTTCACCCTGCACCCATAGACCATTTCACTGCGCATCAATATCGGGTGAAGCCGTGTGAACATTTTTGTATTTAAAATCACCCGAATCGCTACCCACGAGAATTGGTCCGGCATAAATGATGGCCAATTCCGCGATGGAAGTGGATTGGTCGGAGCCGAAGCCTGAGAGGGCGATTAGCTTGAGCTTGTTGGCATCGACGGTTTTTCCGAACAAAATCTTTTGTTCATCGAAAGTAGAGGCTAATTGTCCGGTGGCAACATCCGCCCAACTGGCGCCGCCATCGTGGCTGATTTGAACTTTGAATTCACGAATGTCGCCCTGGTGCTCGCGCTGGTTTTGTCGTGGCATCAGGACAAGACCATTCATCAACACCGGGCCAGGGAAACTGATTTCGATTTCGTGAGGAAAGCCGGCGGGGACGTTTTGCCGCGCGTGCTGGCGGACCGGGAGGCTCGCCCTGCCGCGAATTGCGTCCGCGCTGGACCAAAAGGTGTTCGGATCGCCGTCGATAATGTCGTCCGCTCGAGAGCCGTCCGCCAGGGCGGAAGCGCCGAGTTTGCGCATAATGCGCGTGTCAAAATGCAGGCTTTCAAAATCCCCGGCCGAGATTTCTGTCGATGGTTGAAATTTCTCACCCGCCATATAGCTAAGCAGCGAATGGCGCAATTGGCGGGCAATGGGACTTGAATCGCTGTCCAGGTCGGCAGAGCAAACCATCAATTTGCCCGTGCCAAGCCGGGCTTCAAAGACGACGCCAAGCTTGTAATTTCGGTTCCAATCATCAATCGCCCAAACGATAGGCTGCAATTGACGGGGCAACTTATCCAGATTGATGGCGCGCGTAGTACGCAACAAGTCCGTCCATTGCCAATCGCAATTGGGTTCCGTTGGAAATTCCGCCAGCGCAGGCTGGTTGGTTTCGCACCAAAGACCGAGCATCCGGCTCCAGGTCGGCCCCATTAACGCGTTCCAGAAGATCGGTGTGCGCGCGAGAGGCGGACTCTCCCAATCCAGATCTTCATTGAGCGGCAAAAACAACACTTTCCCGCCCCCCGCCAACCTCTTTTCCGCGTCCGACCATGAATGGGTCACGAGCACGCTTGCGGGAACTTCATCGGAAATATGGGAGGGATAAAGCCAAAAGTTCCAGTCGTTCTCAAATTCTATTGGTGTCTGTTCCGGATTTGACGGAACGGGCTGCCGGCCAATATGGACGACTAATTTGTAGGCTCCCGGCGCGGTGAGTTTTGAGAGGTCGGCGAAGACTTCTCCGATGGCCGTGCCTTTCCCAATTGGAATTGTGGTGGTTGGAAATGCGCCCCGCTCGACCGTATTACCATTCGCCTTTCGAATTTCCCAATTAATCGCGGCGTTGGTCAGCGCGTATTCTCCGTAATTCGCAATTTCAATCACCGCCTCAAACGGGTCCCGGGGCGTAAAAATGCGCTTCTTCAGCCGGGCCAAAGGAACGACAGTGTTGCAGAATTTCGTGAATTCTTCCGGCGTGGTGTAGCCTTTGCTGGCCCAAAATGGATCGAGCAAACCCACCAGAGCCGTCCCCTGCCCTGTATAATCGTGCAGGTCGAGTAATTGGAACCCGGCAAGGCCGGGCGTGCGCAAGTTGGCCTCAATTTCCTCTTTATAACATTCAAGCTGGAAACGCCCGGATGCCCGGGCAAAGTTCTTGTTCATGTCCAACAATCC
>DASXFM010000023.1:0-20677 GCA_036489615.1 Verrucomicrobiia bacterium
CTGCTTATTCGCAGTCTGAGGGGCGTTCGTCAAGGCATTCCAGTTCGAATGATTCTCCCTCACCCCAGCCCTCTCCCATCCTTCGCTCGGAAGCTACGGAGGGCGGGCCCGTCCACCCTCCGCAGTATCACTCTTGCGCGATCTCGAAGGCAATGCAATGCGCGGTGCAACGGAGGACGGGCTGGGAGAGGGGGAATGGTCGTCCGATGGTTTGATACGGCTTATAATTACGGTGGTTGAGGGTTTAATACGCGAATTTTTGATCAGGGCAGAAGTGGTAGCACCACTGGCGGGCGGTTCTGCCCTACCGGGGACGGGCCGTCCCCACCCCGTTGTATTCTTCCGTGATTGATAATTAGGAACGGTTGTGAAACACTTTTGCTGGTTGAACATCGACTAAGGCATTTTTAAAACACCTAAAGAGTGCGCGTAATATACAATATTTTGTTCTCGATTTTCTTTGCCCTGGCGTCGCCGTATTATTTTTATCGGATGGCCAGGCGGGGGAAGTGGGGCGCGGGTTTTTGGGAGCGTTTTGGCAGCTATGACGCCAACCTCAAGCAGGCCCTGACAAATCGACATATTCTTTGGGTCCATGCCGTGAGCGTGGGCGAAGTCAATCTCCTGGTTCATTTCATCCATGCGCTGGAAAAGCGCGCGCCGAATTTGAAATTTGTCGTGTCCACGACCACGACCACGGGCATGCGGGTACTGCGCAGCCGGCTTAAGCCGCATATTAGCAAAATCTATTATCCCATCGACCGGGCCGGCATCGTTGCGCGGGCGTTGTCCACGGTTCATCCGGATGCCATCGTTTTGTTTGAAACGGAAATTTGGCCGAATTTTATTTGGAAGGCGCAACAACGCGGAATTCCGCTGTTTCTGGTGAACGCGAGGCTATCCGACCGTTCATTCCGAGGATACAAACGGTTCGGATTTTTGTTTCGTTCATTATTTTCGGCGTTTGAAGGAATTGCCGCGCAAAACGAAACCGCGGCCGAACGGTTCCGGGCCGTGGGCGCCGCGCCCAATCGCATCCGTGTGACTGGCAATTTAAAATATGACGCCGCCGCGGCCACGGAATCCGGCGCGATGGACGTGACCGGATTGCTCAAACAAGTGGGTGTTAACGGAGACACCCCGATTTTGATCGGCGGCAGCACGCACGACGGTGAGGAAATGATTTTGGCCCAGATCGTCCAGCGATTGCGCGCGCAATTTCCGAAGCTCTTTTTGATTTTGGTCCCGCGCCATTTCGAACGAAGCAACGACGTCGCCCGCAAATTGCGCGAGAGCGGGGCAAAGATTTTTTTCCGGAGCGCGATCCGGCCGGAGACGCAGCATGGGCCCGGGGAGATTGACTGTTTATTGGTGGATACGACCGGCGAACTGCGTCATTTCTACGAGCACGCCACGGTGGTATTCATGGGCAAAAGCTTGACTGCGGAAGGCGGGCAAAATCTCATTGAACCGGGCGCGTTCGGCAAGGCCATTGTGTTCGGGCCGAACATGCAGAACTTTGCGGAAATCGCCCGGAAATTTGTGGAAAAGAGCGGTGCGGTGCAGGTACGCGACGCCGCCGGTCTGGAAAAGGTGCTGGGAGAATTGTTTGAGGACCAATACCAGCGCGCTGAGCTTGGCCGCAACGCGCTGCTGGTAATCTCGGAAAACCTCGGCGCGATGGAACGGACGGTCGAAATGGTCGTTGAAACGCTTAAGAAGATGGATGTGTATATCGTGCCGGAGGCGGTGGGGTGAGGATAAAAGATTTCTCGGAAAGAAGTCAGAAATCTCCGGGCCTGCTTCTTTAAAACGCGGCCGAATTAGAATTATTCTATTCGAACGCTCAACAAATTCGATTCGATCTCTTGGGCTTTATTTCCGACGCTAAACTTGCGAGTCGCCTTAAGAAGGTAATCTCCCGCTGGAACTGCCGTTTTCGTGGGTATAAAACCGGGCGGGTCAAAATAGTGGGCGCAGTTGACGGCGATGATCCAATTAGCAGTAGTTCCTGGATTTATCTTCATAACCCCACTCCTTGTAAAACCAAGAGGCGTCCGGGTGAGCTTGTAGGTCCGGCCGGAGTTGGCCACCAAAAACACTGAAAATTCCTGGTCCGGACTTGACTCTCCAACAAAGACGAAATTCGATGATGTGTTTTCCATTGCGGTGAAGACAGAAAAGGAGGAGGCCGCGGCGATGACTGTGTTTTTCAGGCTAACGGAAAGTTGGACGCTAGCAACGGCTGTTCCCCAATTGCGATGAAGTGCTTCGGATATGTTGGTTGATTGGCCATGACAAAGCGCGACTGATAAAATTGGCAAAAATAGAGTGACGAGATTCTTCTTCATAATTCTTCCCTAATTTACCGTAGTTGGTACGTTCGTAATATTTCCATTCCAAATGGGAAAAGCGCCAGCCGCATTGCTATCGGGTGGGTTTGTCGACCGGGTTGGAGGAAACAACGTCCAGTTCGTGCCGGAGCTGGTGGGGTGAGAAAAGAGTTAGTCGGACCGAGGCCAGAAATCAATGACATGTCTATCTAAAACGCAGCCGAATTAGAATTGTTCGATTCGAACGCTTAACAAATTCGATTCGATCTGTTGGGCTTTACTTCCGATGCTAAACCAGCGAGTCGCCTTAAGAAAATAATCCCCCACGGGAATGGCCTTTTTAGTGGGCAGAAAGCCGGGCGGTTCAAAGTACTGATTGCAGCTGACGGTGATAGTCCAATTGACGGTCTCTCTTGGGTCAATCTTCATGAGAACCAATCTCGTAAAAGCGAATGGTTTCCGAGTAAGCCTGTAGGTCTGCCCGGATTTACCTATTAGAAATATCGACAAATCCTGTTCCGGGCTTGATTCTCCGTAAAAGATGACATTTGTTGATGTGTTTTCCATTATTACGAAGACGGAAAAAGAGGAGCTGGCGGCGATAACCGTGTTTGTCAAGCCAACTGAAAGCCGAACGCCAGATACGGCAGTTCCCCAATCCCGGTGGAGTGCTTCGGATACGTTGGTTGATTGGCCATGACAAAGCGCGACCGATAAAATTGACAAAAATAGAGTAACGAAATTCTTCTTCATAATTATTCCCTAATTTACCGTTGTTGGCACGTTCGTAATATTGCCATCCCAAATGGGAAAAGCGCCGGCCGCATTGCTATCGGGTGGGTTTGTCGACCAGGCTGGAGGAAACAACGTCCAGTTCGTGCCGGAATTGGTTGCCGAGCCGCTAAAATACCATGACACCGTGCGTAGGGGTACCCAGCCTCCGTTAGTTGGCTGAAACATTAGCCACATCTGCGAATATTGAGTCGCGGACGCGGCTATTTCATTTGCGCCGTCGGTCGCGATCGCGGGCGAATCGGCGGTGTCAGGATAGGGAAGGCCGGACGAGAATCCATAGGGATACTTTGTATCCAAGACGACGTTAGTATTGAGTTGGCTTACAATCACGATGTTCGTTCCCTGTTGAAAAGTTCGCGATCCTATTGAAGAGGCGTCAATGACTTGAACCCATTGGGGCGTATAGGCTGTGTTGCCGTAATTATAATTTCCCTGTGGCATCGAAATGATAGGCACGAACAATATTCCAGGAGCCCCGCCATTCGTTCCAAAACAAATTCCGAAAAAGCCGCCTCCCTGTGGGATGCCCAGCGCTACAGCGCTTGTCGGCGTGAGTATTCGTGCGGTCGGCATTACTATGTTAAACACCGCTTGTCCGGTAATGGTTGCGCCATTTAATAGCGCCGAGCATTGCACGACGCGACCGTACGCGCCATCGACCCAATAGAACTGCGCAATGGAATTTGTTGTTGGAAAGTTCGTCGCAACATAGGCGCTGCTCGTGTCAGCGGCGACCACATAATTCGAGATGGCGTCACCCGGCACTGTCCATTGGAAATTGGACAACATGGAATTCATCAGCAACGCATTTGTGACGTTCAATTGGCAACTCAAATTCATTTGTTGTCCCACAATCACCGAGTCTGCCGATCCTGATAGGACGTTGCTCGTGTTGTTGTCAACGATTTGCAGAGTGATGTTCGTCACGTACCACGTATTGAAACTGATATTGCGGCCAGCAGCGATGGGTGTTACTGAAAAATTCGTGCCTGCGGGACCGGTTGCGAGAAATTGGCTCCAGATTGCGCCGGCACCGTTGGTCATATCTACCGCGGTTGTTCCTGGCAATTGATTTTGAAATTGCAGAGAGCTGCCTGGCAGTTGATTTCCGCTATCTTCGTCAAAGACCTGTACGCTGACGAGATATAAGGTCTTTGGTCCCACAGGAGCCTGGTCGGAGGGCATGATGGAAGGTTGAGTATTGGCAGTTCGGCTTTGGATCCCGATCATGTAGTTATTGTTGTAGTACCAGTGGCTGTTGACGCTTGCCCAGTATGGAAGAATGTCGCTCGGTCCGGTGGTGCTGCTTATTTCCCAATCGGGGGAATATCCGTTGTACCCACTGGGAATGGTGTCTGAGGTGTTTTGGTCTTGGGGTTCACAGTCGCCGTTAATTCCCGACGCGTAGTTGTTGTCCGTGCCGCCTGACTGTAATGTCCAATCAATGGCCTCACTGCTGCTGCCCGAGGGCGTGCCACTCCGGCACCAGTTATAGTAGGTTGCGCTTCCGTAAGACTTCATTTCGTAGGCCGTCATCGCGATCACGGGCGGCTGCGGTTGGGCGATTTGCAGCGAACCTTCCCAGGCCGAATCCGCGCCGTATATTTCAATATCGAACATAGCAGTCCCCGTTGGGCTTACAGGCACGTTATCAGCTTCCCAATCGCCTTCGCCGTCGGTAACAGCGTTTGTCCCATTGACTGTCAGAGAAGCGGTTGGATCGCTGATTGTGCCGGTCACAGTGACGTTTGCCTGGTCGGGTTGAGTAAATGGGTCTACGGTTACGATTGCACTACTTTGTACCAAGGTCAGATTTGTCATCATCGAGTTTCCAGCGGCATTAACCGCCGTCAGGGTCAAAGTATTCGTGCCCGGCGATAACGGCAAATTATTCACCAAAACCAATCCGCTTCGTTCAACCAAGCCCTGAAGCGTGCTTGTATCGCCGTCGGGATCCGCAATTTGGACTGTGACGGTTGCCGTGTCGTCGTCCACTTGCGCCTGTAGCGTGAGATTGGTGCCGCTGACAGCGGAGCCATTTTGGGGCCACAGGATGTTCAAGGCCGGCGGGTTCGTTTTGTTGGAATAATCGAGGGTAAAACTTGCTTGCGTGGTGGCGGTATTCCCGTTTAGCCCTGTGGCATGGAGAGTGACGGCGTTTGGACCGTCTGCCAGCTGCACGTCATAACATTGAAAGGTATTCGTGGTAAATTGAGCACGTTGGTGTCAAAAAACGACGCGTTCCAATATCCTTGTAGACCCGTCACGACACCGAGCGAATTGCTTACATCAAATGTCAAGTTGCTTAACGTTTCATTTGCGAGGCCCTGTAATTGAACCATAGGCTGGGAAACAGTCCCGCTCGCCGGACCGGTGATGGTCAGTGCCAGCGTGGATGTGATTGCTGAGACCGGCATTGTTACCCAAGTTGTGGTTGCGTTTGCAGGCCGTCCGCGCAAACCAATAGAGACGATATAAGTGCCATTGCCGGAATTCAAGGAAACTGAAATGTTTGTTCCGGTGTACGGTTGCCATACGGCGTCGCCAGTGTTTGTGTCGTTGATCAAAATTGCTTCGTAGAAAGGCGTGCCACTCAAATTGACCAAATTGCCGCTAGCGACGTCGCCATAAATCTCATTCGGGAATTGGAATGAAAAAAAGATGATATTTGGATCAATCCCTTGCTGATAGTCGAGCAGCAGATGCTGCCCGATGCTATCCAAATCTGTATCAAACAGGTCGACCGCACCAAAATATTCCCAAAACCACCATTCGGGGGTTGTGTTGCCGAATGATGTAATATGTGTCCAATCCCGAGCCCAGAGGAACAAATTTGGCTGTGCATCCGACTCGATGCTGAATGCCATGGTGTTTGTGTTGTAGCCTGGAAACACTTCGGTCGCAATGTCCCAGTTGGATATCGCCATTTCGGCGACAGCCAGATTGGTTGCGCTGTAGATTTCGTAAACGAAATCAGTCGCGCCATTGAGATTTGCATAGACGGTCCCGTTGGAAATATTTGTGATTTGGAGCCACAAGCCGTTGGTGGGGAAGCTGTAGGTGTTAGTCACTTCGTTGACGGTTCCACCATCGCCACCGCCGGGTGGAATAGGATCGGAATCGTCCATCGCGTAAAATCCGCCGCCGGAATCGCTCCCGTTCGTGTCGTCGAGCAAATAGATTTCCACTGTTCCCAAACTGCCTAAATCCCATGCCGGGTAGCCTAGAATATTTGCAGGCAATCCCGGCCAACTCGGGTTTGCAAGGCTGTAAAAAGTTCCAATGACAGGCAATTCATCCGCCGAAAGGGGCGTGGTGGATTCAATCGCGGCCAAATCGGAGGCGCTGAATGGGAGTTGGGCGTGAAGGGTAGTTGCGACGAATAAAGCGGCAACGGCCGACGCAATTCTGGCTATGGGTTTCATGAGAATAACGGGACCTTCGGCAACCGAACCAAAATATATGAAAGAGATTAAAGAAAAGTCAAGAATGAAGTGAATGAGTGTTTGCAATAGGGTGCATCTTAGCACTCTTCTTGGTAGGGACGGCGCGCTGCGCTGTCCGCGCCGCGTTTAGCGGCGCAACGAGTGCAGTCGGACGTTATACCGCGTAGGTTCCGCCCGGTATACGGGCGGTGACGGCGTAGCGCGCCGTCCCTACCATTGCCAAAGTAAGAACAGTGCAAAAGATGCGCCTTTACAATTTGCGTCGTGGATTTTCGAAAATCGGGTCAAGAGCGGGGGCATGTTGAAAGCGAGATTCATGACGTCTTATGACATCACAACCTTCGGGAGTGCTGCGGCTGGTGCGCTGCACACAGCCGCGCCCGTGCGCGTTTATGCTCCAATTTGTTGTTGGATGGCGCCGCAGATTTTTTGCGACCAGGTTTTCAAATCTTTTTCGTCACGGCCTTCCAGGAGCAGGCGGGCTTTGGGTTCGGTGCCGGAATAGCGCAGCAGGACCCGGCCGCCGGCGGATTTCAATTCCAATTCCGCGGCGGAAACCATCGCCAGGATGCCGTCCAATTTTTCAAAGGGAACTTTTTCACGCACTTTGACGTTGGTCACCAATTGCGGGAAGCGGGTCCAGCACTTCACGAGTTGAGACAGCGGCCGGTTCGATTCGCGCATGATCCGGAGGATTTGCAGCGCGGCTACGAGGCCGTCGCCGGTGGTGCTGAAATCCCGGAAGATGAGGTGCCCGCTTTGTTCGCCGCCAAAGCTGAAGCTGTTTTTGAGCAACTCATCAATGACGTTTTTGTCGCCGACGGCGGTGCGAATAACGCTGCCTCCGGCTTTGTTGATGGCTGCCTCCAAGCCGGCATTGCTCATGACCGTCGCAACGAGGGTTTTGGCCGACAGGGTTCCTTGGGCGAGCATGTCCAGGGCGGCGATGGCCATAATATCGTCGCCATCGGCCAGCACGCCGTTTTCGTCGCAGAGTAAAACGCGATCGGCATCGCCATCGTGCGCGATGCCGATCTGGGCTTTGTGAGCGATGACCTTGGCGCACAGATCTTCCGGGTGCATGGACCCGCAGTTTTCGTTGATATTTTTTCCGTCCGGCTGATTGCCAATGACGATGACGTCCGCGCCCAGTTCCCGCAGGACGCAGGGCGAGGCTTTGTAAGCCGCGCCGTTGCCGCAGTCCACGACGATGCGCATGTTTTCCAGGGTGAGATTTTTGGGGAATCCGGCCTTGGCAAATTCGATGTAGCGTCCGAGGGCGTCGTCGATACGGACGGCCTTGCCGATTTCCTCCGCAGCGGGCCGGACCTTTTCAATATCACCGCTAAAGACCAGCTTTTCGATTTGGCGTTCGATTTGATCGTCCAATTTGTAGCCGTCCGCGCGGAAAAATTTGATGCCGTTGTCCGTATAGGGGTTGTGGGAGGCGGTAATGACGATTCCGGCATCGGCGCGAAGGCTGCGGGTGATGTAGGCGACGCCGGGCGTGGGCAGCGGGCCGATGAACAGGACGTCGACGCCCATGGAAAGAATGCCGGAAGAAATGGCGTTTTCGAGCATGTAGCCCGAAAGGCGGGTATCCTTGCCGATGACAATCTTGTGTTTGCCCCGGTCACGGGCCTGGGTGTTCAGGTTTTTGAAAACGTGGGCGGCGGCGCGGCCGAGTTTGAGCGCGGTTTCAGCGGTGACGGGTTCGACGTTTGCAGTGCCGCGAACGCCGTCGGTCCCGAAAATTCTATGGTTCATTGTGATTTGGGAATCGTCACGGTCACTTGCGGCGGATCCACGTCGATGACCGTTGTGCCCGGTGGCAGGGCCACTTCCACATCCCGCGAGAGATTCTCCGTGGAAGAAAACCCTGAGAGATTGATAAAAGCGTGGAGCTGGCTTCGTTGCAGACGGTTCATGATCTCGCCCGCGCCGCTGATGGTAACCGTGACCGATTGAGGAACCACCTGGGCCTGGCGAACATTGGAGTCACCCGATACCGGCAGGACCGGTACATTGACGTAGGTATTTTTGATGGGGTTGGCGGGCTGTCCGGCCGGTGTTTCGGACGCCCGGCGAACTGTCAGCCAAATGCCAACGGCCATCAGGACGGAAAACGCTTTCCAGTGAAAATCTTTTGTGAGCCAGTCGGGCATTGTGATTTAAGGAAGCAACGACGCACCAGGCGCTTTAGCCAGTTGTTCCTTTTGATTTTTCGTAACTGGGCCGGCCCGGGTGCCTGGTGACAACGGCCGGGGTGGTTTTGGGCCGTTCGCCGAACTGACGGCGGACCCATTCAATGGCGCCGTGGTTTTTTTTATCCGTCGGCAGAAGGACAGACGTCAAAAATGAGCGCAATTCCTCGGCGGTGACCCCGCGCACGAGCTGGCCTTTGTACGCGTGGGAAATCATTCCGTTCTCCTCAGATACAACCACGATCACGGCATCCGTTTCCTCGCTTAAGCCGATCGCGGCCCGATGCCGCGTGCCGAGCGACTTGTTCAAGCCAGGACGCTGCGTCAGTGGAAAAATACAGGCAGCGTAGCTGATGCGGTCGCCTTTGATGATCACGCCGCCGTCGTGGATGGCGTTATTGGGAAAGAAGATGGTTTCCAACATCTCGGGCGTGGCTTCGCAATCCACCAATACGCCGGACTCCACGGCGTCATGAAGATGAATGGTTTGTTCGATGGCAATGAGCGCGCCGATTTTAACGTCCGCAAGGCGTTCGACAGTCTGGATGATGACCTCGATGTTTTCGCGTTGTTCGTGGGTGGTGGCAAAGAGCGGCAAATTCCCGAGCTCAGCGAGCAAGCGGCGCAATTCCGGTTGAAAAATAATGACTACGGCAACCGCAAAAAACGCGTAGGCTGCCGCCAGCAATTGTTGGAGCACCAGCAGGTTCAACAACCGGGTCACCCCGAAGAGGACGAGCATGACCACGACAAAGCCAATCACGACCGGCCAGCCGCGTGTACCGCGCAGGAAACGGGTGAGGTAATAGATGCCGATCGCGAGGATGAAAATCTCCAGCGCGGGACGCCAGCCATTTTGGATGTAGGTCCAGTATAAGTTCACAATCACTGCTCCGGCGGTCAAAACCGTCGGGTTTCTCCGTCCGCCCGGCGGAGCTACCCATTTTTTCGTTCCAAAAGCGCTTCGGCCATACGAATAGCCTGGACGGTTTCGGCCACGTCGTGGGCGCGGATAATCCGCGCACCCCACTCAACGCCCAAAATCGCGCAGGCGAGCGACGCTGGCAAGCGTTCATTCACTCCCGAGCCAAATAATTTTTCGATGAATGATTTTCGCGATACGCCCAGGAGCAACGGCCGGCCCAGTCTCGAAAAGCTTCCGAATTGAGCAATTATATGCAGGTTTTGTTCCAAATTCTTCCCAAATCCAATGCCTGGATCGAAAACTACCTGCTCAGGTGTGACCCCGAACGCCGTTAGCGCGTTCAATCGCTCGGAAAAAAAGGAGTCCACCGCGCTGACCATGTCTTTTGGCCCGTCATGCTTCTCGTGGAGCCCAGGCGGCGCGTGCATGACCACGTAACCGGCCTGGAATTCGGCAACGGCTTTCCACATTGTCTCCCGTTCGCTTTGGGCCGCTGCCACGTCATTGACGATGCTGGCCCCGGCCTCCAGTGCGGCGCGTGCGACAGCTGGCTTCATGGTATCAATCGAAATGGCGGCCGAGACAGCCGGGTGGGTCTTGAGCGCAGCCAAAAGTTCTTTGATGACCGGGATGACGCGGCGTAATTCCTCCTTCTCGCTTACGGGCGCGGCGCCGGGCCGGGTGGATTCGCCGCCGATGTCGAGGATTTCAGCGCCCTGGGCGGCCAGTTCCATAGCCCGTTCAACGGCGGCGCTGGTATCTAAGAATTTTCCGCCGTCCGAAAATGAATCGGGCGTGACGTTGACGATGCCCATGACCAGGGCCGGGCGCGGGAAGACGAATTGAAACTGGCGCGCGCTGAAGAGCATGGGGGGAGTTTAGGGGATTTGCTCGAAAGTGGAAGCGCGCAACGTGCACAAGAACGTGAGAACGTGAGAGGAAAAGGGGCGTAAACGGGTCGAATGTCCAACCATGTCGGTTGCGCCGCAAGACGCGGCGCTGACACCGCAGCGCGCCGTCTCTACCGTCTTCAGATCAAACCTTTTTGGCGAAATAGGAGATGGTTTGGGTCAAGCCTTCGCTTAATTGGACTTTGGGCGTCCAGCCGAGGATTTTTTTGGCCTTGGTGATGTCGGGCCGGCGCTGTTTGGGGTCGTCCTGGGGCAATCGTTTGAAGACGATTTTGCTTTTGGAATGGGTGGCGCGGATGATTTCCCGGGCGAATTGCAACATCGTCAGTTCCACGGGATTGCCGATGTTCATGGGCAAATCGTAATCGCTCATCATGAGACGATAGATGCCTTCGATCAAATCCGATACGTAACAAAAGCTGCGGGTCTGCTTGCCTTCACCAAAGACGGTTACGGGCTTGTTCTTAAGGGCCTGGCTGACGAATGCCGGCACAACGCGTCCGTCGTTCAATCGCATGCGGGGGCCGTAGGTGTTGAAAATGCGGACGATGCGGGTTTCCACCTTGTGCTCCCGGTGATAGCCCATCGTCATGGCCTCGGCGAAGCGTTTCGCCTCGTCGTAACAACCGCGCGGACCGATGGTATTGACGTTGCCCCAATATTCCTCAGGCTGCGGATGGACGATTGGATCGCCGTAAATTTCAGAAGTGGAGGCGATGAGGAAACGCGCTTTTTTGTATTTCGCGAGGCCGAGGGCTTTATGTGTTCCGAGTGAGCCGACTTTGAGGGTTTGAATTGGGAAATTCAAATAATCAAACGGGCTGGCCGGCGACGCAAAATGCCAGACGTAATTGACGGGCTCGTTCAGGAAGATGAATTCGGTCACATCCTGCTGGATGAATTTGAACGCGGGATTTCCGCCCAGGTGCGCGATGTTCTCGACGCTGCCGGTGATGAAGTTATCAATACCGATGACTTTATGCCCTTGCGCCAGAAGCAGATCTGTCAAGTGCGAGCCTAAAAATCCAGCTGCGCCGGTGACTACGGAAGTAGGTTGTTTTTTGCTCATTGCTTACGCACTTCTATTGTTCAGGTTGTTCGAACGTGAATGTTAAGAGTACCATAACAGCCGTTTGTTTCAAACAATAAAGCGGGAAACATCGAACGCCGAACGTTGAATAAAATCGATATTCGATGTTTCCTGCGTCCTTACCAATTGCCGCTTTTCAGATAGGGTTTTAGCTTTTCCTTGAGCGTTTCGCGCCCGCGGTGGATGAGTGATTTTGTGGCGGAAAGGGAGCAGCGTAAAATCTTCGCGATTTGTTCATAGCTGAGGTCCTCCTGCCGGCACAGAAGGATGGCGCTTCGCTGGTTTTCGGGCAATTCATTGAGGGCCTCGTCAATCTTTTGGGCCAGTTCGCCGTGCAACACGTTGTCGGGCGCGGCAATTTGGGATTTATCCTCGAATTGCCGCGGAGGCTGGTCCTCGTTTTCGGAGTGGGTTTCCTCGAGCGATTCGGCGGGATGACGCGAGCGGCGTCGCAATTCATTCAGGCAGAGGTTGTGGGTAATCGTGAAAAGCCAGGTGGAAAATTTGGCGGTCTGTTTGTAACGCGCGCGGGATTTATAGACTTGTAAAAAGACGTTTTGGGCCAAATCCTCCGCTTCCGTCTCATCGCGAAGGCGGCGGTAAATGAAGTTCATCACCGGCTGTTTATACTTGTCAACCAGTTCGGCGAAAGCGGCGCGATCTCCGCGCTTGACGCAAAGCATCAATGCGGCGTCCGGATCGGATTGAACGGCCATTTGAAAAAATTTAGCGTATGTCGCTGCAACAAACCACTAATCTATATCGGTTTGACGGGGATTTAGTTGCAGAAAACTTGAAAAATTCTCGATAAAACATAGACTCCTGAAGTGCAGGATTTAATCAGAAAGATTCAAGCCGACGCATCGGTGCGCCTTCAGTTGCCCCCGAACAGCGCCGTGACTGAGAACCTTGCCTGCTACAAGACCTTCCTGCGCGTGCAGACGCATCGGCTGAAGATTTTGCACCGCGGCGGCGCGGGCGGGCTGAAGATTTGCCGCGGGCGCGCGGCGGTCCTGGATGAACTGCTGGAGCACCTTTGGCAAATGGCCCGGAACAGCCTGTCAGAACAGGCGCAAAAGGAATTTCCGCCGCTGGCCCTGGTCGCGATCGGCGGTTATGGCCGCGCTGAACTCAACCCGTTCAGCGATATCGATTTCATGTTCCTGCACGACGGCCAGGTCGCCGCGGGCAAGCCCCTGCCCTTTTTATCCCGGCTCATTGACGGCGTGCTTTATCCGCTTTGGGACATCGGCCTCAAAGTCGGCCATTCAGTCCGCAGCATTGACGATTGCATCAAGGTTGCGAACGCCGATATGCAGTCCAAGACTTCGCTCATCGAGTCCCGGCTCATCGTTGGCGATGAAAAATTATTCGGAAAATTCCAAAAATCGCTCGTCGCCAAATGCGTGGAGGGATTTGAGGAACGATATATCGCCACCCGCCTGGAAGACCAGAGAGCCCGCCGCGAAAAATTCGGCAATTCCGCCACCATGCAGGAACCGAACATCAAAAACGGCTGTGGCGGGCTGCGGGATTACCAGAACCTGCTGTGGATGGCCTTTTTCAAATACCGCGCCCGTTCGCCGGAAGAATTAAAGGAACAGTACGTCAGCGAGACCGAGAGCCGGCAGCTCGCCGCCGCCTATGATTTTCTGCTGCGCACGCGGACAGAACTGCACTATCAAATCAACCGGCCGATGGACATCCTGGGAAAGAATCTTCAACCCGCGGTGGCCCTGGCGCTGGGTTGGCACGACCGATCGCCGAGCGTGCGGATAGAGAAATTCATGCGTGAGTTATACACGCACATGCGGAACATTTTTCTTATGACGCGCACGCTGGAACAGCGAATGGCGCTCGTGCCTGAAAAAACCAGCCGCCTGTCATTGCGCGCCTGGCTGCCGAAACGTTCGCCGCCCGCGCCGGTGGACGGCTTTATCTTTGCCAATGGTGAAGTTCGCGCCACCTCAAACCGCATTTTTCGCGACGATCCCCGGCGGCTGATGCGCGTCTTTCTGCATGCCCAGCAACGGCGATTACAGTTGCACCCGGACCTGATCCAACTCATCCGGCAGTCTCTTTCGCTGGTTGACCGGAAATTCTTGAATGATGAGCGCATACGTGAAACATTTTTGACCATCCTGGAACGGCGCGGCGAAGTGGCGTCCGTCCTGCGCTCGATGCACGAGGCAAACCTGCTGGGCAAATACATTCCGGAATTCGGCAAGCTCACATGCCTGGTTCAGCACGAATTTTACCATCTTTACGCCGCGGACGAGCATACCCTCGTTTGTCTTGAGCAATTGGACAAAACGTGGGAAGCCCGGCAGCCACCTTACAACAATTACGCGCCGTTGTTTCAGCGACTGGCGCGTCCGGGCCTGCTTTACCTGGCGCTCCTCCTTCACGACGTCGGCAAGTCCGCCCACGAAAAGAAGGAGGGGCACGCTATCGTCAGCGGCGAAATGGCCTTGCGCGCCGCCAAACGTCTCAAACTCGACGAGGCCGACACGCACGCGCTTCGCCTCCTCATCGAAAATCACCTCGTCATGGCCACCGTATCGCAACGCCGCGACCTGGACGATGAATCAGTCATTCGTGATTTCGCGCGCACGATCGAAACCGTCGAATCGCTCAATGCGCTGACCCTGCTGACGTTCGCTGATTCCGAAGGCACGAGCGATAAGTTGTGGAACGGTTTCAAAGATTCGCTGCTCTGGCAGATGCACTCGCGCGCCGCCACGCTGTTGACGGCCGGAAGCGAATTCATTCGCGCTGAAGAGGAGCGCGTCGAAACCCTCCTGGAGGAAGTCCGCGACCTCGCGCCGGACGAAATTGCCAACGACGAGATCATCGCCCACTTTGCGAACCTGCCGCTGCGCTATTTTCAAATCCGTTCGGCGAGAGAAATCCTGGATGACATTACGCTGGCGCACCGGTTTATGGAACAGCTGATCGACGGCAGCCGTCCGCTGTCGCCGATCACGGCCTGCCACCACGAGCCTGACCGGGGCTATAGCGTGATCCGGGTCTGCACGTGGGACCGCGCCGGGCTGTTCAGCAAGATTGCCGGGTCATTGAGCGCTTCGGGAATGAACATCCTGACCGCCCAAATTTTGACCCGTGTGGACGGCATCGCGCTGGACGCGTTTCTCGTCCAGGATGCGCGCACCGGCAACCCGGGCGCACCTGAACAATTCCAGAAGTTTTCGGCGCTCCTTGAAAAAATATTGTCCGGTGAAGACTCGGACTTGCCGGCTCTCATTGCCCGGGCCATGACCCAGCCGGCCTATCAGCCGTACGCGGGCGAGCGCATGCCGACGCAAATCCGTTTTGACAACCAGGTCTCTGAAACGCGCACGCTTGTCGAAATTGAGGCCGAAGATCATTTGGGCCTGCTTTATGGCATTTCGCAGACGCTTGCCAAACTCGGGGTGGATATCGCCGCAGCGCGAATTCTGACCGAGCGCGGGGCAGCCATTGACAGCTTCTACGTGCGGGAATCCGACGGCGGCAAAATCGAGTCTCCGGCCCGCCGTATTTTGATTGAAAAGGCCCTGCGCGAAGCCATCGCCCGCCTGGAGGCGTAGAGGTCACAACAGTTTCTGCTGTTCGTTGCCGGTACGGGGGCCAATTTGCATATGGCCAACCACGACCGCGCCCTCTTCGACGATCAGGCCACGCGCGTCCACGTTGCCGAACAATCGGGCCGAAGCTTTGACGACCACAGTTTCCTCCGCCCGCAAGTCCGCGACCAGTTCGCCGGAAATTTCAGCCGAGTCGACCTGGATTTGGGCGTCCCAGCGGAAATGATTCTTCACCGGTACAACCAGGTGTCCGGCTGAAATGGTCCCTTTGACTTCAGCCGTCGAATAGATGGTCAAAGTCCGCTCGACGGTAAGTTTGCCGTGAAATTTGCCCCGAATAACGGCATCGCCAACGATGCTTTCAGTATTGAAGACCAGGCCTTTGAGTTCGACGGTAAATTCGCCCTTGGTTTTGAAGTTTTTGGCGAGGGCGCTGGTGACATTGTAATTGTGCAAGTCCACGTAAGCGCTGCATCGTTTGCAGATCGTGGACTCGGCGGAAGCGGGCACTTCCAGTGGCGTTCCGCATTCAAAGCAGGTGATGAGCTTCTTTTTGGGCCCTGCTTCGGCCGTTTTAGGGGCTGGATGGAGGACCTCCTGGACGCGGAGATGTTTCCCACAGCTTTTGCAAATCGTGGAAAACGCCCCGCGCGGCTCAGGTTGCTGGTGCCCGCAATGCGGGCAAACCAGCAGGACAGTGTCCTGTTTCCTCGAAGGCATTCAATTTCTACGGCGCGCCCGTTTTAGCGGGCGGCTTTGGCCGGCTCCGGCGCTTTGGGGGGTTCACCAATCCGGGGAACCGGCGGCGTGGGCGCAACCTTGTTTGGATTGACCTCGGTCTTGCCGACAAATGTGACGCCTTCCTCGATAGCGAGCTTGGCGGCGCGAATATCGCCAAACAATTCGGCCCGGGACTTGATCTCGATTTTGTCCTTTGCGGTGATGTTGCCATTGACCTTGCCGCGCACCACAACCGTTTGGGCGTTGATATTACCGTTCACAACGGCGCTGTCACCCAGATTGAGGACACCTTCGGTGTGGACCTCTCCGTCCAGTTTGCCGTCGAGCGTGAGTTCGCCGGTGAATTTGATGTTGCCTTTGATTTCGACGTCGGAACCAAGGACGTTTTTTGATGCTGCATTCATAGTGTCCATTGCTTTCTCCTTTTGTTTACACTACCACAGTAGCAGTGGCGCGCGGTCCGTCAAAATTTTATTTTTGGGATCGATTGTGAAACCATGGAAGGTGTTATCGGGCGTTGTAAACGAAGCCCAATATTTCCGAATTGTAAAAGAATCCCGGATTCCAGCGGGTTGACAGTGACTGATAAAATTTGCTACTTTTAGTGCGTTACGCCATGAGCGTCTTGTTAAATCAGCATGTTCTTGTATTGAACCGGCTGTGGCAGGCCGTAAATGTCTGCACCGCCCGGCGCGCTCTGACTCTGCTTTTTCAGGGCCAGGCACAGGTCGTCGTCAACGCGGACGACGGTTCATTTCGCACGTTTAATTTCACCGAGTGGCGCGATTTTTCCGGAACCGCGCCGCATGACGAAGCCGTCAACGCCATTTCGTTTCGAATCCGCGTTCCGCGAATTATTCTTCTCTTGATCTACGATCGTTTGCCAAAGAAGGAAGTCAAGTTCACGCGGCACAACATTTTTGAGCGTGATAAAAACACCTGCCAATACTGCGGCATCGTTTTCGACCGCAAAGATTTGAATCTGGACCATGTTATTCCGCGCGACCGGGGCGGGCCGACGACGTGGGAGAACATCGTGTGTTCCTGCATCGAGTGTAACACGAAGAAGGCCAATCACACGCCCCAGGAAGCCGGTCTCCATCTGATCCGCAAACCCAAACGGCCCAAGTGGCGTCCCTTTGTGCAAATCAGCTTCAGCCTGCATCGGCATGACAGCTGGAAACACTTCATTGACCTTGCCTATTGGAACGTCGAGCTTGGAGAAGAGTAAAGAAACATCGAACTCTCAACGCCGAACGCCGAATGAAAGCCGGCGCGAGGAAAGTATTCGAAGTTGAATGTTCGGTGTTCAGCGTTGGATGTTTCGGAAGACTCCGCTACTGGTTTTGGGGCTGGTAGAGCAAATCCGAATTGAAATCCTCGCAGACAAAATTGTAGGAACCGGGTTCCAACTCCGCGGCGACCGGTCCCCCTTCGGTGGTGTTGATCAATTTGACCCCTGGCGCTTTGTCGAGGGTTTGGTTGTCGGCGGTGACGCTTTCGGCGTGTGATGTGGGCAAATAAATGCTGGCCGTCGTATTGGCCGGGATTTCGATGTGCCAGTCAAATTCATTTTCTTCATGATGCCACTCGCTCCGAATCCGTCCGTAAGGCGAAAGGTGCGAGGCTTTGACGTACTTTAAGTTACTGATAGGCAGCGGACGCATAATGATATGCTTGAATCCGGGCTGCCGGGGGTCGGGTTTGATGCCGGCCAGATTTTCATACATCCATATCGCCAGGTCGCCGATGAGCATCACGTGATTCCCCGAATTCATCGCGGGATCAGCGGTATCTCCATTCCACAATTCCCATACGGTCGTTGCGTTGTGTTCGACCATGTAGCCCCAGCCCGGATAGTTGGTTTGCGTGACGATGTTGTAGGCCAGATCCGGGCGGCCGTTTTCCGAGAGCACGCGCATCAGGTATTTGCCGCCGACCAACCCGGTGCCGATGTGATCGTGCCACGTATCCGTGAGTTTATTGACCAGGAATTGGAACACACGATAGCGCATTTCCGGCGGGACCATATTGAAGGCGAGCGGCAAAACGGATGATGTGGGAGTGCCGTTGTCATATTGGCCGGTGTCGCGGTTGAGAAATTGTTTATTGAATGCGTCCTTCATCGTTTCGGCGAGCTTTCCGTAATGAGCCGCGTCGTCTGTCTTTCCCAGTTCCAGCGCATAACTTTGCATCAGGAGCAGATCATTGTAAAAGAACGGCGTAGCCAGCAAAGGCGCATGGGTGATTCGCGTTGGGTCTTTGGAATGGATCAGCTTCGGATCCTCAGGAGGCATGCACCAGTCGCCGTACCGGTCCTGGCTGATGATGCCGTTGGTGATAAAGCCTTCCATGTGGTCCATCCACTTTTTCGCGGAATCATAATGTTCGGCGACCACCCGTTTATCGCCAAACTGGTCGCGCAACATGCCGGGAATGACGATGCTGGCGCTCGCCCAGGTAACGTCGTCCACATAAATCTTCCAGTACGCCGGGCAAACGCTGGAAATACTGCCGGCGGGATTCTGGCAATCGGCGATGTCCTGCATCCATTTGGAATAAAGAGCGTCATTGTCAAAGAAGTACGTTTCGCCGCGCGATTCCTCGGCGCGATCACCCAGCCAGCCCTGGCGCTCATCGCGTTGGCAGCAGTCGGTGGGAATGCTGCGGTAATTGTCGCGCACGCCCCACACGATGTTTTGATAGATTTTATTAATCAATAGATTCGAACATTCGAACTCGCCCGTGACTGGCAGATCATCGCCCACGACACAACCGGTCAACGAATCCAACGTTGGTTTCCCAGGATACCCGGTCATTTCCACGTAGCGAAAACCATGCAAGGTGAAACGCGGTTGCCAGGTTTCGGCGCCGCCGCCTTTGAGGGTGTAGAGGTCCGTGACTTTGGCGCTGCGCAGGTTCGCGATGTACAGCCCGCCGTCCGGCGTGAGAGTTTCGGCGTGACGGAGCTTCACTTGAGTGCCCGCTGGTCCTTCCACGTTCAGTTTGCACCAGCCGGCGATGTTCTGACCCAGGTCAAAAATGTAAACGCCGGGACTGAGCTCTTTCATCGATACCGGCTTAATTTCCTGGGTCACACGGATGGGGTCCTGCCGAATCGCCGAAAGAACACCGTCAGGCGCCGACACGAGTTCAGCGGCTTGCCATGCTGAATCGTCAAATCCGGGCCGGGACCAGCCGGGAAATTCCTTCCGGGCATCATATTCTTCGCCGTCGTATTCGTTGTTGGCGGTAATGGGTCCATTCGTGGTCAGCTTCCAGGAACCGTCGCTGACGATATTGGTCGCTGTGCCGTCGGCAAAATCGATATGAAGCTGGAGAAATAATTTTGGATAACCTGCGTTGGCGGCGTTGGTCCGGGGCGCAAAGAACCGGCCGTTGCCCAACACGACACCAACGGCATTGCTGCCGTTATTTAACAAGGTTGTCACTTCGTCTGTTTCATAATATTCGCGCCTGGGATATTGGCTCAACGGAGGGGACAGGACGTGATCGCCGACTTTCTGGCCGTTCAGGTATAATTCGGACCATCCGAGGCCGGAATAATAAATGGTCGCGCGCTCAATCTGCTTCGACGCCGTAAACTCCTTGCGCAACCACCTGGCAGGCAAAGATCTGGAATCCGGGGCGGCTGCCTCGTCGAGTCCGATCCATTTAGCCTTCCAGTCGGATGAGTTCAGCAAACCGCTGGTCCAAAACGCCGGACCGCTCCAGGCGGACATTGTTCCGCGAGCGTTCCAAACGCGGACTTTCCAAAAATACGCGCGACCCGAGTCCAGCGATTTGCCGGCGTAATCAACCTGGATGGAGCGGCTGGAGTTCACTTTTCCGCTGTCCCACATGTCACCGCTGTTTTGGGCCAGGGCGTCCTGAGAAGAAGCCACAAGAATTTCGTAGGCGGCTTGTTGCCGGCCTTGCGCGGGCGGCAGCATCCAACTGAAGGCCGGTTTCTGAAAATCAACGCCATCGGGATTTTTCAGATGATCGCAGCGCAATTCAGCGGGAGTTAAAGATGCCTGCTCGGAACCGCGCCGCGTCTTCTTGACCCGATACAGGGCGAGTTCGACGGCAAGGATGGCGGTGAGCAAGATAATCAGGAGGATTTGTGTGCCGTATTTGTTCATATTTTTGTCTTAGCGACTGTCATTGTATTTGGGCTCCGGGCCAATCAATTGTTGAAAGAGCGACAGGGTTTATTGCTTTGATAGAGGCTGATCTCGGCCTGCAGTTGGTTGATCAACGTCGTCCGGGATTGGGTTTGCGCCAGGTCCAGGGCTCGTTTCGCGGTTGCGACAGCCTCGGAAAAGTGACCCGTTTCGGCGCAGGCCGCCGCCAGAGTGCGCAGAATTTTCGGATCGTTCGGGCGCTGACGATCGAGATTCTCAGCGATGGTGAGCGCCCTGGCGCCGTCGCGCGCCGAGGCGTCCGGCCACGTCGCCAGCGTCCATGACAGGTCTATTTGCGCCGGCATAAATTGAGGCTGGAGTTCGATCACGTTTTGCAAGTTGGTTTCCGCTTCCGGCGCCATCTTTTTCATGCGAAAGGCGCAGGCGAGATTGTAATAGGTCTGGTAGTTTTTTTGAAGATCGGATGCTTTTTGAAAATATTTAATCGCATCGTCCAC
>DASXFM010000033.1:0-7155 GCA_036489615.1 Verrucomicrobiia bacterium
GCCGGCACATTCGTCGCCTTCATGGTTGCGTCCCAGGCCATGGTCCTTAAATCGAGATGATCCTTTTCGTGCGAAAGGTCCGGCACAAAGACCGGTTTGGTGGCAATGACATTATCGGCATTTGCATTTTCGACAGCCAAAATTCCCGCGGCAGCGAAAAACGCGCAAAAAATAAGGCGCAGATTCATGCTGCCAATGTTAGACAATTCTCGCCATTTTGACGAGAGTAAATCAATAAGTCGCTCGGAATAAGCAGGATTGATGCCGAAACGGGTTGGGAGATGGGGGATCGCAGATGGAAGATGGACTCCCGGCAAAGCCTTTGGCCGCAACTTTTAGCTTCGATCGGCTATCTTCGTCGATAATTCAGTTCGGAGCCGGGCGGCGACTTCTTTGAGGGCTTCAGGCAGGACTGTGGTGTCCGCAATGACGGGCATGAAATTGGTGTCGCCCTTCCAACGCGGGACGATGTGGATGTGCAGATGTTCTTCGATACCCGCGCCGGCGACTTTGCCCAGATTGATTCCCACATTGAAACCGTCCGGTTTCATCACCGCCGTGAGCGCAGCGATGCAGCGACGCGCCAATTTCCACAAGTCCGCCAGTTCTTCGTCTGTAAGGCCGTTCAGGTCGGCCACTTCCTTGTAGGGCACCACCATTAAATGACCGCCCACGTAGGGATAGGCGTTGAGAAGCGCAAAACAGGTGCGGTCCCGGACGATGACATAGTTCGTCTCGTCATCCGACGATTGGGCAATGCGCGCGAAGAGTCCCGCTTTAAGTTCCGGCCTGGGTGAGAGGATATATTGAATCCGCCACGGCGCGTGCAGTGTGTCCATGAACGGAGTGTAAAAGCGGGGGCAGTAGGAGACAAATTGAAATTGCAGGTTCGGAAATTAAGCCACAGATGGGGCATCCGCGGATTTCGCAGATTAAAATCGCAAACGGGCCGTTCGGCGAAAATTGGCGAAATCTACGGATCTAAATTTTTTCAGGGAACTTCGCCGGAAGGACGGCGGAGAGGAACGCCGGGGGAAATCGGGGAGCCAAAATCGGGTGAGCCGTCCGGGTTCCATTGGAAACGTTGGATGCGAATGTCGCGGATGTCCGAGTCACGGCTGATGTGTGCGTGGTAGACAATCCAATCTTCCGTGCCGTCCGGCGATGGGACAAAGGAACAATGTCCCGGGCCAGACACGGCGGGTGTGCGCGAAAAGACCGGCTTCGGATTTTTCACCCAGGATTTGGGGTCCAGGACGTCGCCGCCGTTCCACGCCAGTTCACCGAGGCAGTAGTCCTCCGTCCAAAAGCCGGAGGCTGAATAGATTATGAACAGGTGTTTGCCGTGCCAAAGAGTTTCGGGTCCTTCATTGATCGGCAGGCCGTTTTTTTCCCACGGATATTCGGGCCGTGAGATGCAGACACGATTTCCGCTGATGGTCCACGGGTCGCTCATGGGAGCGACGTAAAGATTTTGCGCGACGTTTTTCCTGCCGTCCCAGCCTGACCAGACGAAATAAAGTTTGCTGCCGGGCATTTCGAGGACCGTGCCATCAATCGCCCAGCGGTCCTCCGGCGCCGCAATTTTTCCTTTGAGCACGAACGGCTGTTGCGGGTCCAGCGATGTTCCTTCCAAAACATACATGCGATGGGTGGCATTATTGCCGTTGTCCGCTGCCACATAGATGTACCATTTGCCCCGCAGGAAATGGAGTTCCGGCGCCCAGACCTCGTATGAATGACGCGTTCCCAATTCGGGAGTCCAAACGCGTTTGTGCGTGCCCCTGCCGATGGCTTCCAGGTTCGTTGCCGCGCTGACCCAAACGCCCGCGCCCGTGCCCGGGCCACGGCCGCCGGGGGGCATAGCCTGGCAAAGATAATATTTTGAGTTCCATCGGATCACCCAGGGATCAGCGCCCCGGCGGACGATGGGATTTGTAAACGTCTGGTCGCCGGATTCACCGGCAAACAATGCCTGGGCGATACAGGCAATGAATGTAAATAGGAGGACGGAACGGACCATTGGGCCACAGATGTACATAAAACGTTGAATCGTTGAAAGGTTGAAACGTTGAAGCGATAACGCCACGCCCATGGATAGATGAGAATCCGGGCCGTGGTGGCCAGCCTGGCGTCGACTCACTTTTCCGCACGAGCCGCATTTTCGTTCGAACGATTCTCCCTCACCCCGGCCCTCTCCTGTCCACCCTCCGCAGTATCACTCTTTCGCGGTTCCTGGCCGGGCGGAATAACTTGCGCGATCTCGAAGGCACCGCAATGCGCGGTGCTACCAAGGAACCCCTAAGATATAGAAACGAATATTTAGAAACATCGAACGCTGAACATCGAACTTCGAACGCCGAATTGACGGTTCCTTGGTGCAATGAACCTTCAAAAAGGTTGGAGTCTACGGAGGACGGGCTGGGAGAGGGAGAATTGTCTTCTGATTTTTGCTGCGGCGAATGATCATGGCGGTTCAAGGTTCAATGTGCGAAATCGGACCGGAGCCGAGAGGCCGTTTCAACGTTTCAACGTTTCAACACGGACAAAGTCAGTGTGGCCACTTCATGCCACATTGACACCTTTGGAATAGCTGGGATGCTAACAGTGTTACCATGTCGAAGGCGAACAAAGCAACTTTTTGGACGTTTTCTGCCCTTTGCATTTTCGCCTTGATCACCAGCATCAACGCGAATGCGTGGCAGATGAAGCAGGGCCCGTTGATGACCCCCTGGGCTTATTTAATAGATACTAACGCACCGTTGCCGGAATATCCGCGTCCGCAAATGGTTCGCAGCAACTGGCTGAACCTGAATGGGATTTGGCAGTTTGAGCCGACGGTAACCAACTCCGCGGTGCCGGCCGGTCAGACTCTGACCAGTCAAATCCTGGTGCCGTATCCGATGGAATCGGCGATTTCGGGGGTAATGCAGTATTCGGAATTCTCGTGGTATCGCCGAACCTTTACCGTGCCCGCAAATTGGAGTGGCCAGAGAATTATTTTGCACCTGGACGCGGTGGACTGGCAGGCAACGGTTTATGTTAATGGGCAACTCGTCGGGGTACACCAGGGCGGTTATGATCCGTTCAGTTTTGATATCACCCCGTACCTGAACGGCGGGACCAATGAATTGATTATTGGGGTTTATAGTCCGGAAGATAATGGCGGTCAACCACGCGGAAAACAGACGCTGTATCCGGGCGGCATTATGTACACGTCGTCGAGCGGCATCTGGCAACCGGCATGGCTGGAACCGGTGGACGCGTCGGGGATACAGAATTTGCAAATCGTTCCTGACGTGGACAATTCGCAATTGCGGTTGACAGTCAATTGCTACGCAACGAGCGGCGTGACCGTGAACGTACAGGTTACGAGCAACGGCGTGCCGGTCAGTTCAACGGCCTCCAATCCCCAGACGGAAATAGACGTTCCAGTGCACAATCCGAATTTGTGGTCGCCTGAAAACCCGTTCCTTTACGGGTTGAAGATTTGGACGGTGCACAACAGTGTCACCAATGACACGGTAACGAGCTATTTCGGGATGCGAAAGATTTCTGTCGTTACGACCAGCGGGGTCCCGCAAATTTATTTGAACAACCATCCTTACTTTGAGATGGGCCCGTTGGACCAGGGGTTTTGGCCGGACGGCATTTATACGGCGGCGACGGATGCGGCGCTGAAATATGATTTGCAGATGGAAAAGGCGGTGGGTTTCAACATGGTGCGCAAGCATATCAAGGTGGAACGGCAACGATGGTATTATTGGGCGGACACGCTGGGGTTGCTGATCTGGCAGGACATGCCCACTTGCAACTCTTACACGGGCAGCCCGCAGCCGGTGAATGCCCAGGAATTTATTGGCGAATTGACGGCGATGGTCACGAACCACTGGAACAATCCGTGCATCATCATGTGGGACATTTTCAACGAGGGACAGGGGCAAACGAGCACAGGGCAAACGAACACGCCGTACCTGGTAAACCTGGTTAAAACAATCGATCCAAATCATCTGGTGAACCAGGGCAGCGGCGGCGATTACTACGGCGTCGGAGACGTAGATGATATTCATAGTTATCCGGACCCGGGCGCTCCCGGCAGCACCACGCAAGTGCCGGTAGATGGCGAGTTCGGCGGCATTGCCTGGCACATCACCGGGCATTTATGGAACCCGGCCCTGGCCGGGACCAGTTATCTGCTCGCCAGTTCGCTGGACAATTTTGCTTCGCTCTACGACGGCTACATAAACGAGGCGGTGAATTACAAGTCTGTCGCGAGCGGGCAATTGAACGCGGCGGTCTATACCCAGATCACCGACGTGGAAAATGAATGCAATGGACTGATGAGCTATGACCGGTTGCTCAAGCCGAACATGGACAAAATATACGGTTCCAACACGAAGGCGGTTACCGGCCTGGAGGCGTCAGCGACGATTATCCCAACATCCCAATCGGTTCCGCAGACGTGGCAATGGACGACAAATTCCGTCCCGTCGAACTGGTACGCGACGAATTTCAATGCTTCATCGTGGAGCACCGGTTTGGCTGGTTTCGGCACGGCTGACCCCAACGTTACGCCAAATACGGCCTGGACGACGCCCGGCTACATTTATCTGAGGCGAACATTTAATCCAGGCACGCTGACGGCGCAGCAACTCACCAATTTGACATTTATCACCTACCATGACGAAGACGTGGCGATTTATATCAACGGCGTTCTGGCCGGCTCGGCTTCCGGTTATTCGACGGCTTACGTTCCGGTGGCGATGAACGCCGCAGGCCAGGCAGCCATCATTCCCAACGGCACAAATGTAATGGCGGTATCGTGTTATCAAAGCACGGGCGGCCAGTTTATTGATGTGGGAATTTCTGATGTGAGTTTGACGTCGAGCAATCTGGCCTATCCACAGACGACGCCTGCCATTCTGTTGCCGCCGGTATCGCAGACCGTGTTTCTGGGCGGTGCGGCATCGTTTAGCGCGCAGGCCACGGGCGGTGATTTGAATTATCAATGGGAATTCGATGGATCACCGATCCCTGGTGCGACGAATAATACATTTATCGTAACAAACGTCACCGCAGGCACGGCGGGGAGTTATAGCATCCTGGTCACGAACGCGGCGGGCAGCGTCACCAATACAGTGTCATTGACGGTTGTGCTGCCGCCACCGTCAACATTGCAGCATCGTTATAGTTTTGTCAGTGACGCCACGGATTCGGTGGGCGGAGCCAATGGTTCGATTGCGGCGCCCAATGGCGGGACCGCCGCTACGATCAGCAATGGCCTTCATCTGCCAGGCAACACGCACAACAAATTTGGGTATTCCGGGTATGTATCCCTGCCCGCCGGCTTGTTGACGACGACGACCAATTTGACCGTGGAATGTTGGGTCACGCAAAACCAGGGCAATAACTGGGCCGAGATCTGGGATTTTGGCAGCAGCGGCAGTCAAAATTTCGCGCTCATACCGTATCCGGTAAACAACAATAACAACATGGAAGTGGCATTCACGCCGAACGGCGGCGAGGCAGATTTGCAATCATCTATTCTTTTCCCGAACAATTCGGAGCAATACGTTTGTGTGACGTACAATTATGCAAATTTGACGGGCAATCTCTACCTGAACGGAAATCTCGTGGCTTCGCAAACACTCCCCGGCACGAGTTATACTCCCGGCTTGATTGGAGGCAGCGGCGGCACCACCGAAGATATGCTGGGAAATGATGTGTACGGTGACGATCAGTTTTCCGGCACGGTCTATGAATTTCGGATCTGGAACGGCGTGGTTTCGCCTTTGTATCTGCTGGTCAGTGCGGCTGCCGGGCCGGGTTATGTGGAAACCAATTTAATCCCCGAATCGCTCACGATCACCGTCACCAATTCTGCGATGACCGCCGGGCTTACGCAACAGGCGGCGGTGACGGGAGCATTTCTGAACGCTTCAGGCGTGACGGTGACCGGCTACGCAACCAATTGGACCAGCAGCAATCAGAATGTTCTCACGGTGAATAACGCCGGTCTGGTGACGGCTGTTAACACGGGCAGCGCCACAATCAGCGCCACGCTTAACGGAATAACGGGAACCAGTTCTACCATCACCGTAACGGCCACCTCGCCGGCCATCACACAGCAGCCTCCGGCCTCGGAGACACTGCTGGCCGGGGCGACATTGACTGCCAGTGTAGCCAACATTGGCAGCCCGCCTTTTGTCTATCGATGGTATTTCAATAATGGCGTGAGCCCGATTAGTACCTCGAGTGGGCCAACGCTCATGCTCGCCAACTTGCAGGCAGCCCAGGCAGGCAGCTATACGTGTGTGGTCAGCAACCTGTACGGGACAGCCACCAGTTCGGCATTGAATCTGACGGTTATTTCTCCCAACCCATATCAGCAATCGCTGCTTTCGCTCAATCCAATGGCCTATTGGCCTTTGAACGAGGCGAGCGGAACGACGGCGTACGACATCGTTGGTGGTTATAACGGGACATACGATGGAGGTTGCACTCTGGCGCAGTCCGGGCCGACGAATTCAATCTTCGGCTCCGCGAGCCGTTCCGTCCTGTTTGACGGTTCATCGGGATATGTAGATATACCCGCAGGACCTTTCAACATCACTGGTCCAATCACCATCGTCGCCTGGGTGAACCAGGTGTCGACGCCCAATTTCGCCGGATTATTTGGCCACGGCGACAATTCCTGGCGCATCAGTATCAATCCCAGTGGCGAACCCGGAGCCAATGACGGTAACGTGCCCACCGATGCGACCAGCCCTGTTGGCATTAACAACGGGAATTGGCACATGGTTGCCTACACATATACGGGGGTTGTCAGCCAGCCCAATAACGGCTCGCTCTACGTGGACGGCACTTTGGTCGCCAACAACTCCGTAACAACCACTCCTCCCGGCGACAGCCTTGACGCGTGGATTGGCGGTTCGCCCGATTATGGAACGGCGCGGTTGCTCAATGGCAAAATCGCAAACGCGGCCATCTATCCGCAGGCGATTACCGCTACCCAGGCGCAGGAACTCTATTCGGGCATCTACGCAGGCCCATTGTTTTTAAACGCCACGCGTTCCGGATCGAATATTGTGTTGATCTGGCCGGCGGGAACGCTGTTGCAGGCATCAAATTTGTTGGGACCGTGGACAACCAACA
>DASXFM010000045.1:0-13968 GCA_036489615.1 Verrucomicrobiia bacterium
CGCAAATTTGCGACGCCCTCCAATTCGCCCATGACCAGGGCATTGTCCACCGCGACATCAAGCCTGAAAATGTTTTGCTCGATCGCCGGGGCCGGGTGAAAGTGGCGGATTTCGGACTGGCAAAGCTGGTGGGCGCAGAGAATGAACCGCCGTTGAGCGGCTCCGCCGTCGGCGATTCGGGCGCACTGACCGAGGCAGGCAAAGTCATGGGCACGCCCAGCTATATGGCGCCCGAGCAAGTCCGTCATCCCGCGGAGGTGGACCACCGCGCGGACATCTACGCGCTCGGTGTCGTGTTTTACCAGATGCTTACCGGCGAATTACCGGCCGGGAAAATCGAGCCTCCGTCCAGGAAAGTCCAAATTGATGTGCGATTGGATGAAGTCGTGTTGCGTGCGATGGAAAAGGAACCCGAACGCCGGTACCAACAAGTCAACGAAGTCAAAACGCAAGTTGAAAACATAACGGCTTCCGAATCTGACGCGATGCCAAGGTCTCCGGGCGATGCGCGAAAGGCAGTCACGCTTCTGTTCAATCCTTTCCTTCAGGTTACCAGCTTTCAGTCGTTGTTGATCGGGATGGCAGCCATTCTCATCGCCGGACTGGTCGGTTCCGTGAGTCGCACTCATTTCGATGGTGTGCTCGATACGCATTCCGGACTTTCCGTACCCTTGTGGCTTTTTCTTTCCGAGGGTTTTGTGGATTGGTGGTGCCTGGCAGTGGTCCTCCTGGTTTTTGGAAAAATAGCCGCAAAGACTCCGTTCCGCGGGTTTGATTTAATTGCCACGCAGGCCCTGGCGAGGTGGCCGATGGTGATTGTCAGTTTGATTTATCTGCCCCCCGCGGTGGCGAAGTTTAGCGATATTCTCGTTCGCCAATTTGAACGCGGCGTCTCGCCGCAATTCAATTCGCCGGATGCGATGATCTTTTTCGCGGTGGCTGCGGCCATGTTTCCATTGATTTGCTGGACAATCTGGTTGATGTATAAGTCCTATAGCGTTTCCTGCAAATTATCCACTGGCAGGGCCGTTGGGACTTTCATTCCGGCGCTGATTCTGGCGGAGATCCTTTCCAAGCTGGCGCTGGATCAACTTTTCAAATTTATTTAGCCACAAACAAGCCCATAACGAAAGAACACCATGAAACTCAACTCGCTTCCCTCGCATCTTGCCGCGTTGCTCGTCACCGGCGCGCTCATAACTGGTATCGCTTCCGGTTGTGCCAGAAAAGCCAACCAGGCAGAACAAGCGGCGGTCGCCGCGGCCCCAAAATGGCTGGCGGAGATTGACAACGGCCAATACGGTCAGAGCTGGCTGGAGTCATCGGCCCTTTTCCAGAGCAAGGTTCCGGAGCCGACGTGGGAGTCGTCCATGACCACATTTCGCAAACCCCTGGGCGATCTGCAATCGCGCAGTTTGGAGTCCGCGCAATTTGCCACGCAGTTGCCCGGCGTGGCGGACGGACAATATGTGGTCATGCGATTCGACGCGTCTTTTGCCAATAAGAAATCGGCGATTGAAACGGTGACGTTCATGCTGGAAAAGGACGGGCAGTGGAAGTCCGCCGGATATTTCATCAAATAATAACTACGGATAACGGACGTTTTCTTTATGTTAATTGGAGCGATTGCCATTCTGTCCGTCGGTCTTGTGATGTTTTGTATCAGCCTGCCGCTGGCGTACCGCAAGGTTTCGATGAATTCGTTCTACGGGATTCGTATTCCAGCCGCTTTTGAATCTGAACAGCGCTGGTATGATATCAACGCCTATGGCGGACGCCAATTGGCAGCCTGGTCCTGGTTTATCATTACTGCCGGCATCGTGGGGCTTTTCCTTCCCGATGGCTGCATTTCGGTTTATCTGCCGGTCAGCAGCGTGATTACTTTGCTTGCAGTGTTGGTGCCAGTGGTTCGAATTCTTCGATGGAGCAATCTTCGGCGGCCGGAAGACGGCTTGCCAACCTCTTCCGATGCGATTGATCGAACGCCCAATCCGGCGCCTTCGAAGGATTTCCTCAGAAAACGAACCCTGGTGCCGGCGATAGCTTTGGTGCTTCTTTGCGTCGCGTACGTAATCTTTATCGGTTGGGTGGCTCAATCACTCCCTTCGCGTGTGGCCACACATTTTGGCGCTGCCGGACGAGCCAATGGATGGATGCCTCGTGAAGTTTATTTGCATTTCATCTCCATTCTTGGCGTGACGATCGCAATGGTGATCATGATCCTGGGGTTGGTTGTTGGCGTTCTGCAATCGCGCTTCGATCTTGCGGGCTCCGGTTTTTCGCGCCCGCAAATTCAGAATCGATCATATCTTTGCGGTGATATCATTTGGTTTGCCTGCCTGCTCCTGTGCTTTCTTGCGGGAACCCATTATTTGGTAATAGAAGCCAACCGCAACCATCCGGCCCATTTGCCGTCATCCGGGTTGGCTATCCTGATAGCCGGCTTTATCGTTGGAAATATCGGATGGGCCATTCTTCTGTTTTTCCATCTGATGAAAAAAGAGCGCTGAAGATTGGCCCGGCTAAACGCGAAATCTCTACAACGTTCTCCTGAACAATAGCGTGGCAATTCCCATCGTTAGCGCCGTAAAACAAAACAGAAACAGCAGGTCGCCGCTGATGGCCATCAAACCGGTGTTTTTCAGCACGAGTTGCTTGAATCCATGGACCGCGTAAGTGAATGGGTCGATCACGGTAATGATCTTCATCCACGCGGGAAACGATTGGGTAGGATAGACAGCGCCGCTCGGAAAATAGAGGACGGTATTGAGCATGCCGAAAATCGCGCGCGGCACCAATGGATCATTCACGCGCACCATGATCAGAAACATCATGCTGATGAGCGCCAGGGCTGTCGCGATGACCAGGATCAGCATCTTTAAAAAGCGCAACAGATTAAGGGGATCAGGAATGCCTGCGATGATCGAACCGACGGTAATCAGGACCACGCCGGCGATGATGGCCTTAATCGCGCCGGCGAGCGTAAAGCCGAGAATCAGTTCAAATTTCCGAATCGGTGTGACGAGATACCCCTCATGCAGACCGCGAGCTTTGTCATCGATAAAAATGATGCCGCCGCCAATCATCGCGGAAATGAACACAGCCAGCACGATCACGCCCGGCAGCAAAAATTGGATGTAAGGCACGTATGGGTAAACCTCCACGATGTCCAGCCTGGCCGTGGCGCTCATCCGTGCCGATACCGGTTCCGCGTTATACGCCGGCAAGATTGCGGTCAAAACGCCTTCCAGGGCCGACGCCGCGAACTGATCAGTATTGTCTTCGATGAGCGCAACACGCGGGTTCGCTCCGGTGAGGAGTTTGCGGGAAAATTCCGGCGGGATTTCCAGGACGCCGCTGATTTTTCCGGTCCTCAAATCGTGAACGGCGGCGGCCTCGTCGCTGTAATAGACGGGTGTGAATGTTTTCGCATTGGCGGCGACGGCTTCAAACATTTCATGCAGTTTGGTTGCCGGCACATGGCCGTCCTGGTCGACCACGCCCAGTTGCAGATGTTTTATTTTTCCGCCAAACGCATAACCCAGCACTACGAGTTGGACGAGCGGCAAGAGCATGGAGATGACCATGAGCGCCGGGCTGCGCCGGAATCGGCGCAGATCGCGTTCAATGATGGCCCAGACCCGGTGCATGATTTACATTCCTCCTCGTTTCATTACATACGGACTATCGGCCGCCGATGGCGCCTGCAGTGTGTCGCGCAATTGATGGCCGGTGTAATAGACGAAAACATCATCGAGCGTTGTGCTTTGGACCGAGAACGAGGCGACCGTTATGTTTGCGTTGCGCGCGGTTTCAAGCAGTTCCACTGTCGTCCGCGGGCCGTTGTTGGTGGATATCCGGAACACGTTTTCGTCGCCTTTCACTTCGGCGACTTCGGGCAGCGCGCGCAGGGTTTGAATCCAATCCTTTGGCGCGTTGGAAAAGCTCACGTCCAAAATGTTTTTTCCGGGAATTGAGGCTTTCAGTTTCAACGGTGAATCCAGCGCGGCCAGTTTGCCGTGATCGATAATGGCGATGCGGTCGCACAGTTTGTCCGCCTCATCCATATAATGGGTGGTGACGATGATCGTCAAATCGCGTTCGCGTTTCAGCCGGGCCAGCATTTCCCAAACGCCCACGCGCGAAACCGGGTCCAGGCCAGTGGTCGGTTCATCGAGGAAAAAAATTCTCGGCTGGTGCACCAGGCCGCGGGCGATTTCAAGCCGGCGGCGCATGCCGCCGGAAAACATTTTGATGGGCTTGTCCGCCCATTGCGTCAAGTCGACCTCTTCCAGCAATTGCGGAATGTTTTTTTTGCGCTGTTCTCGTGAAATGCCGTAGAGCTTTGAAAAGATGGTCAGGTTTTCCACCGCGCTCAATTCCAGGTCACTCGTCATGGCCTGGGGAATCACGCCGATGGATTGGCGCACGTCGTTGGGCTGGCGCACGATGTCGAAGTTATTGACCCGCGCCGTGCCGGAGGAGGGGGGTACCAGGGTCGTCAACATGCGGATCAAAGTGGATTTCCCGGCGCCGTTGGGGCCGAGCAGGCCAAATATTTCGCCGTGTCCCACGGAAAAACTCAAGCCGTCCACGGCGACAAAATCGCCGAAACGTTTGGTTAAGTTTTGAACTTCGACGTCGAACATACCGCTTCAATGATAATTACGAATCGTCCTGATCTTTGCATTTACGTATTGCGTATTCCGTATTGCGTCAAGAATTGTCGAACATCGCCGTGTCATACTTGACGCACCACGTAATACGCACCACGCGCCGCCTGCTGTGCTCGTCGCACTCATTTATTCGCTCGTTTACAACTCATTTCAACTCGACCGTAACATACGCCGTCATTCCCACGGCCAGCGCGCGATCGGAATTGTCGCAGTGAAGGCGAATTTCAAATGTTTTGATGTCGCGCTTGGTTCGGCTCACGTCCCGTTGCGTCGCGTAATCAGCGTCCACGGCCCGATAATAGACGGTTCCTGTTCGTGTGGCTCCTGACGGCAACCGCACCTGAAGTTGGTCGCCCAGGCGGATACGATCGATGTAGGTTTCCTCCACGTTTGCGCTTACCCAAAGGTCGTCGGGGTTAATGAGGGTTACGATGGCCTGGCCGGCGTTGACGACTTCTCCTTCCAGCGCCGCCCGCACGTCCACGATTCCGTTGGTTGGCGCATATATTCTTGTGTAGTTCAAATAGACCCTGGCCTTCCGGCTTTGGGCGGCGGCGGCCTGGATTTGTTTTTTGGCGGCGTCCACCCGGGCGTGCGCGGAATCGTAAGTCGTGCGCGCCGCGTCGTAATTCTGCACGGATTCCACGTTGTTTGAGTACAGGCCCTGGATGCGCTCGAAATTCAGCCGCGCGTTTTCGAGGTCCGCTTCGGCCTGGGCGAGGTCAAAGCTGGAAGCCTGTTCGCTACTGGTGTAAAATGCCGCGTCCGCGTTCCACAGCTCGGGCTCAATCCGGGCGATTAATTGTCCGTTCGTCACAATGTCGCCCTGGCTGACGAATAGTTTCTCGATGCGTCCTTCAATCTCCGGACTGACGATAACCTCATCCGTTGTCACCACTCCGGTCAAAACAACTTCATGGACGGGCCGGTTGAGAACCACGGCGAGGACGATCGCAATGACCACAATGGCAACCAGGATGACAAATCTTCTGCCTTTCATTTCGCAAAATGTGAATTTTCGGCGAAACAAGTCAAGGCTGCATTGGCATTCACGGCGCTGATGGGCGTATCGTGGCACTCTTCCTGGTAGGGACGGCGCGCTGTGCTGTCCGCGCCGCGTTTAGCGGCGCAACGAATGTGGTCGGACGTTGGACCGTCCCGCATTGCGGGATTCCGCCCGCTCTACGCGGGCGGTGACGGCGCAGCGCGCCGTCCCTACCACCACCGATTTGAGAACAATGTTTGGATGCGTCCGTACACTCATGGCACTAACTATTGGCGTGTCCATTTCGATATCTTGTGCTAGTATTAAGCAGGCTATTCGATCATGAGTTCTCTGCCGCACAATGAATTGCTTCGCGCTACGTCACGGTCATTCTACCTGACGTTGCGCGTGCTGCCTGCGGCCATTCGCCGGCAAATCGGGTTTGCGTACCTCCTCGCCCGGGCCGCCGATACGATTGCCGATACTGAAATCGTCCCGGTCGACCAGCGCCTGGACGCGCTCCAAAAACTGCGCGAAGGCATCCAGGGCAAAAACCCGGCGTCGTTAAACCTGAGCGACCTTGCCGGAAAACAGGGCACGCCCGCCGAAAAACTTTTGCTGGAAAAGATTGGAGCCACCCTCAAGGACCTGCAGACATTTTCGCCGGAAGATCAAAAACGCATTCGGGACGTGCTGGCGATTATCACCGGCGGTCAGGCGTTGGATTTGACCCGGTTCGCCCCGAAGATTTCTGCCGACGGTTCATTGCGCATCATCGCGCTCGAATCCGCCGCGGACCTCGACGACTACACTTACCGTGTAGCTGGATGCGTCGGCGAATTTTGGACAAAAGTTTGCCGGGCTCACTTGTTTCCGGATACTCGTCTGGACGAGGAGGAGCTTCGGGTCAACGGCGTCCGTTTTGGAAAGGGCCTTCAACTCATCAACATCCTGCGCGACCTGCCGGGTGACCTCAAACGAGGGCGGTGTTACCTGCCGACTGATAAGCTGGAGAAATTCAAACTTTTGCCGGCCACGCTTCTTTCCCGGGCCAATGAATCCCGTTTTCGTCCTTTGTTTGACGAATACCTCGATAAGGCTGAATCGCATCTGCGCGCCGGTTGGGAGTACACCAACATGCTGCCGTACAGGCAGTTCCGCGTCCGATTGGCCTGCGCCTGGCCGATTCTGATTGGTATCAAAACAATTGAAAAACTGCGTTCGACGAATGTGATTGAGTTGCAGCAAGGCGTGAAGATTTCCCGGGCGGAGGTTCGCCGGCTGATGGTCCGGTCGGTATTGGCTTGTCCCGTTTCGCCTGCGTGGAGAAACTTATTTCCGGCGAAACCTGTTGCGTTGCAGGAGAATTTGGCGTAAAGAATTGTGGAAATACTTTTATGCAGAGCTTCAGATTTTTAGCGGTTTTTGTTGCAACCAATCTCGCTGGCAGCGCTCTTCTGGCGCACGCGGACGATACTCCGGCGCAAGCTGCGGCGCGTGCCGCGCTGGAGCAACAAATGACGCAAATGGATAATGGGCAGTCGCCCGGCGCGACAAATTCCATGACGACGACTCCGCCAGCCGCGCCGGCGCCATCAACGCCGCCGCCCGTAAGCGCGCCGACACCTCAATTTTCCACCAATGTTCCGATGAACTCCGCGACGGAATCGGAAACGGCTCCGTCCGGAATGTCGCAGAAAAGCGAACCCGCGACTGCTCCGATGCAGTCCCAAACCAACGCGGGCGCCATGACCATGACTGTTCCGGCATCGGTCCTGAACACCAATGAAACGGAGCAATATCCCGTGAATCCGCCGATGGCTCCCATGGGGATGCCCCAGACGGAGGCTCCGTCGACGCAGCCCGCGGCTGCTGCGCCCGCGCATCCGGTAGCCGTGCCGGCATCTGGTCCCGGAAACCAATGGCCAACAGCAGGACAGCCAAATCCGGACGCGCAGCAACTTCCGCCTGCTGTCGCCAACGGTTCGGGGCCGGGCATGAGCGCATCGAGCATTCAAAATGAGCAGGGAATGACTAATGCCGCGCCCGCTTTTGCTCCCATCGCCGCACCGCCGCTTCCGCTTTCTCAGGACAAACAAGCCGAGCTTCGAAGTTTGCTTTCCCAATACATGTCCAACCAGATAACGCCCACTCAATACCAGGAGCAACGGGCGAAAATTCTGGCGGAGCCGTAAAAAGTACGTTGAAGTGTTGAACGGTTAAAAGCGTTGAAGCGTGCGGACTGCTTCAGCACCTGACGTTTTTGATGGAATTTCGTTTCCGTTTCCCTACACTCTATCGATGCACGATTTTCGTTATTCTGGTAATCAATTGTTTTGCGAAGGGGTGGCCGTCTCGGCTCTCGCCAAAAAGTTTGGAACGCCTCTTTATATCTATTCTCAACGCACGCTGACGGAGCATTTTAAGAGTCTCGATCGGGCGCTTTCGCCGCTGGATCACCGGATTTGTTTTGCCATGAAGGCAAATTCGAATCTCTCCGTTCTGCGAACGCTTGCCAATCTGGGCAGCGCTTTTGACGTCGTCAGCGCCGGCGAATTGCAACGCGTCATCGCCGCCGGCGGTGATCCGCAAATGTGCGTTTTTGCGGGTGTCGCCAAAACGGAAGCGGAAATCGAGTTTGCTCTGCGGCAGAACGTTTATTCATTTAACCTTGAAAGCGATGCGGAATTGCAGCGGGTCAATAAAATCGCCGCCCGCCTGAAAAAGACCGCGCCGGTAGCCGTGCGTATCAATCCCAATATCTCGGCCCACACGCACGCCAAGATCACGACCGGCACTTATCAGGACAAATTCGGCGTCGCCTTCGAACAGATCGCCGCCTTGTATGCCCGGGCCAGCCGTCTCAAGAACGTGCGCCTGCGCGGTCTCCAAATGCACATTGGCTCACAAATGACGGAAGTCGGTCCGATCGAAAAGGCGGTCAAAAAAATCATGCCGCTCGTCCGCCAGCTCGCCGACAAGTATGGATTGGAATTTCTGAGCATTGGCGGTGGCATTGGAATCGTTTACAAGTCGGCATTGGAGAGCGGCTCGGAAACCTGGTGGAAATCGTCAGCCGCCAGTAAGATTTTAACGCCCCAAAAATATGCCGCGCATTTGGTCCCGTTGTTGGAGCCGCTTGGGATTAAGATATTGATTGAGCCGGGTCGCTTTATTTGCGGCAATGCGGGCATCCTGGTCACCCGTGTTGAGTACTTGAAACGCACGGGCGCAAAAAACTTCGTCATTGTGGACGCGGCCATGAACGATTTGATCCGGCCGGCGTTCTATGATGCCTACCACGAAATCGTTCCGCTTGCGCGCAAGAACGGGTCCTTGATAAAGGCCGATTTGGTGGGCGGCATTTGCGAGTCGGGCGATTTTTTTGCCAGGGACCGTGTCCTGCCCAAAGTGGCCGAGGGTGACCACCTGGCGCTATTGTCCGCCGGCGCTTATAGTTTCGCGATGGCCTCCAATTACAACACGCGCCCGCTTGCGGCGGAAGTGCTGGTGAACGGCAAGGACGTGGCCGTCGTTCGTGAACGCCAGCCAGTCGCCGAGGCGTGGGCCGGCGAAAAAATCGCGCCCTGGCTGTCTCATTGACGCATTTTGAACGGTAACACCGGCAATTAAATCCAATTTTGTATGAAGCCGTTTCGTATTGTATTAAGCGCCGTGTCTCTACTGGCGGTATTCCAATTTTCCGCGGCCGCGCAGTCGCATCCCTTGCCCCGCCGCGTAAATATTGTTCTTATCGTCGCGGACGGTCTGGCTGCGGACGATTTGAGCTGTTACGGCCAGACACAGTTTCAAACGCCTCATCTGGACGAGCTTGCGGCTGGAGGTGTCCGTTTCACCAATTACTTTGCCGGCAGTGTGGCCGGCGAGCCTGCTCGCGCGGCGCTAATGACCGGGAAAAATGTTTCGCCTTTGCCGGATGCGGAAATTTCCCTGACGCCTCACGACCTTACTATCGCGGAAATCCTGAAAAATTCCGGGTACAATACCTTCCTGGCGGGAGAATGGAACCTGGGTGACGAAAATTCCGCCGGCGCGCCATGGCGGCAGGGCTTCAATGAATTTGCCGGATACTTCGATGCGTGGGACGCGCAAAACAGCTTTCCCGACTATCTTTGGAAATACGATGTGACCTTTAGCCTCGCGGAAAATCAAAGCAAAGTATTTAACGGCCGGGAGATGATTTATGACAACACCGGCGGGCGAAAACAGGAATACGTCCCGGACGCGTTTTTCCAATGGACTTTCAACTACGCCCAAAACCATAAACCGGATCAGTTCAATCATCATCGGCCGTTCTTTATCACCCTGGATGAGACCATTCCCGGCAATGGCGATCACGCGGTGCCCACTGATGCTCCGTTTTCCGAGGAATCATGGCCGCAGGCGGAAAAAAATCGCGCGGCCGGCATCGCGCGTCTGGACAACGACATTGGCAAATTGCTGATTGACTTGAAAGACGCCGGCGTGAGCAGCAACACGGTGATTTTCTTCACCAGCGATACCGTTCCAAAAAAGGGCGGGGGTATTGACCCAAACTTCTTCCAGGAAAATTCCGGGTCGGATGACCTGCGCGTTCCGCTGATCGTATATTGGCCGGGCGCTGTTCCCGCGGGCGAGGTCAGCGGCGCGCCATGTTCCGCGAGAGACGTTCTCCCAACCGTGGCCGCGTTTGCGCTGGTCCAGCCGCCGAAAAAAATTAACGGCACTTCCCTGGTCCCGTTGATTCTCGGACAGCAGGCCCGACGAGGCTCAACTAATAATGCGATTCAAAAATGACGGAGGAAAAACCGCGATACAAATGGCCGCGTTACGTGCTGGCCGGTGTGCTTTTGTTTTTGGCGGCGGCCATCATTTGGGTGATTTTCGAAGCCCGGAAAGTTCAGACCGAACGAAATTTTAGCGCACCCGTGCAGACGAAGTAATGGCCTTGACTAAAGGCTGAAGCGTTGAAGCGTTAAAGCGTTGAAGCGGAGAGTGGCAGCAAAATGGTTCAACCATGAGCGCCTGAGCCTATTAGTCCACGGCGTCCCCATTTTATCCTTTCAACTTCCTATAATCTTGAAAGTTGTCGGCTAAAATTCGAACCTGAGCTGACATGAACGAAACGGATTCGCCGGACGATCTCGAAGTGCCGGCAAAGACTGCGGCGGGCGACAGCCCCTACGCTCTCTTTCGAAACCGCGACTTTACGCTTTTTCTCGTCGGACGGTTCATCGCAGTTTTTGGGCAGCAAATGGCCGCTGTCGCTGTGGATTGGGAGATTTACGAGCGCACGCATTCCACCCTGGCGCTGGGATTGGTGGGGCTTTCCCAAATGGTGGCGATCATTTTCTGGACCCTCCCGGCCGGTTACATCGCGGATAATTTTAATCGCAAACGGGTCATCCTGCTGATGGACCTGCTTATCTGCGTGTCTGCCCTGAGCCTGACCTTGATTTCCGCGTTCGGGGCGTCGGTCGCTTGTATTTACGCTTCCCTCATCATCCTTGGTTCGGCGAAAACAATTCTTTGGCCCGCCAACGCTTCCTTTTTGCCGCACATTGTCTCGCGTGAACAATTTCCGCGCGCGGTTACGTTCAACAGCGGCACCTTTCAACTCGCGCAAATGCTGGGTTTCACCGCGGGTGGATTCGTTGTGTGGCTCACCCGTCACGCGTGGCCTGTTTATAGCGTTACCGTGGCTACGTCCCTGGTCTACTTCATCCTGCTGACGTGCATCCGGCGTGAACATCGACCGGCCGCGCGCCAGCCATTTTCGCTGGCAGTCCTCAGCGCCGGGATCCGTTTCATTTTTGAAAACAAAATCATTCTCGGCGTCATCACGCTTGATTTATTCGCCGTGTTGTTGGGCGGGGCAACTTCGCTCTTTCCCGTTTACGCGAAGGATATTCTTAAAACCGGTCCCAGTGGTCTCGGAATCCTGACCGCGGCCATGCCTGTGGGGGCGGTTGCCTGCGCGTTGATTCTTTCGCATCGTCCGCCCATGCAGAAGGCCGGGCGCGCCATGCTGCTGTCCGTGGCTGCTTTTGGAGTCGTCACCGTCGTTTTTGGCGTGGCAAATCAGAATTGCTTTGGCCCGGCGATCCCCAACAGGGTCTGGTTTTGGGTGGCGTTTCTGATGATGGTCATTTGCGGCGCGGTGGACAACGTGAGCGTTGTCGTGCGCCATTCAATCGTGCAATTGCTGGCGCCTGATGAGAAACGCGGGCGCATCTCCGCCATCAATAGTCTCTTCATCGGCACGTCAAACGAACTCGGCGGATTCGAGTCCGGTTTCACGGCCTGGCTCTTTGGAAAAGAGATAGGAAATACCAATGCCACCGGTTCGATTGTTTCGGTCGTGGTCGGCGGCATCGGAACGGTTGTGGTCGTCCTGGCTGTGGGCTGGATCTGGCCGCAAGTGCGGCGGTACGGTAAACTGGGGTAACAGTGGACAAACCGCCGTCGCCTGCCTACTGTCTCGGAGTGCTCACGAAAAGGAAAATTATCCTTTTTTTCATCGTTGCTGCAGTCATTTCAAATAACATTGCGGTCCCATTTGCATGTGGGTTTTGGAACAGCGACGAGGATTTTGCTTATCCATGGATAGGCCTGTGCCTGCTTGGGCCGCCTGTCGCGGGTGTTGCGGCGGCGCTTCTGTTCAATGTGTCAGCATTTAACCGGGTTTTAATCGGAATCGGAGCGGCTTTCGTGATCTATGGCTTCATTTTCGTTTTTCCGTCAGGAGCGGATGGATACACGCTGGGCCTTGTGGAGAATTTTAATCTAATAAAGAATCCGGATCAGGTGCAACGTTGGGCAGGCGTCGTATTGGATGAATTCGAAAATGGAACACTCGAAGTAACGACCAACGCTGACGCGGAAGATTTCATTGGCGGCAAAGCCAAACTCAAAGAAAAGGACATCCCTCCGCAAATTAGAAATTTATGGCGCGCGCAGCCGACGATTGGAATTGTGACAATTACCGAAAATGGATGGATTACGGACCCGATACGAACGAACGTCGCCATTATACCGGCTCTAACAGGCGGCGAGCCCGTGCCTCTTGGCATGAGCCATTGCGTCAGTTTTTCCTGGGATCACAGGGGCTTCCTCGTTGGTCGCCCGGAATTTATATCGAAATGGAATTCCAGTCCGCGTGCCGGCGGCGGTTTTTATGAAGTTAAGCCAGGCATCTACGCTTACAGCCTTTGGCATTAAATCACGTTTTCGCGGAATTCTTCGCCGCCTCAATCATTTCCCAAAATTTGGGATTTTCCTGGAGCGCAGCATCCTCGCCACCGGGCAGGCCGGAGCGGAACAGAAAATCCTTGAGCGAATGGCGGCTGAGGATGCGGTGCACCAGCACGCCCAGTTCATGCCGTTCGAAATACACGCGATAATCACCCAGGCGAAAACGATGCAGGATGCGCCGGCCATATTCCAGCTTGCCGAATTGGTCCAGTTCGGTCCCCATGACCTGTTGCGGCAACCCGCGAAAGTCCCCGAGGATTTGCAACTGCAACTCCTTGGGCATCCGGGCCAGTTCCGCCGCGCTCACTGGTGTAAAGATGATTTGGAACATCGCACGAGGATTGAATGGCAGGGGACAGGTGTCAAGTCGCGTTTGGATTTCCTCTCGTGTTATACTAAACTTCGCGTAGCAGCGCGACGTCAGTCCGCTCAAACGAATTCATCTACGGTTGACCATCCAAATCGGAAAGTCAGAGCCGATTGACATCGGGCTGCCACGCCCTCTATTCGCGTAGCAGCGTCGCGTCAGCGCGCTCAAATTAATTCGCGATACCGTCGTCTGTGCTCCAATGTGATCCGCCGTCGCAACGGCCGTCGGACGATTATTTACGCACGACGCCGCTTCAACGCTTCAACATTTTAACGTATCAACGTTCCGCCCACCTCGCAAAAAGCCACAGCAAATCCGCCAGTCGGTTCAAATAAATAATGATCTCCGGATTGTTTATTTGACCTGCTTCATTTAAATCGCAGACGCGCCGCTCGGCGCGGCGGCAAATTGTACGGGCCACGTCGAGAGCGGCGGCGTTTTGGTTCGCTCCGGGCGTGGCCCAGCCTTTGAAACTGATGTTCTGCGCCTCGATCTACGCCACTAATTTTTCCAGTTCAGCGGTCATGGCCGGCGTCACCAGGCCGAAGCCGTCTTTGGTGTAGCGGGGCAAATCCTCCGGCAAGACGTCCAGTTCACCCATGAGCGTGACGAGATTCTTCTGGATCGACAATATATTCCCCGAGATGAAGGCATCGGAAGCGGTTGCGCGCGCCAGGCCCAGT
>DASXFM010000074.1:0-14445 GCA_036489615.1 Verrucomicrobiia bacterium
TTTTGGACCAATTCTTCCATTTCAGAGTTCCATTCTTTCCGCAAATCGAATTCAGTCACACGGCGAAATTCTTCAAACGGCCAGCCGGCATTCATCCGCAACCCAAACGCAGCCGTCTCACCTGCCCGCCTCAAAGGCGGCAATTCCTCGACCGATTCAATCGCTCGCATCCCCTTCTCCAATTGCTCGCAATAAAGCTGCGTGTTGGCCCAATTTTTTGCGCGCCCACCGCGGACATAGCCGGTAGCTCCGGGGCCCAATCCATAAAACGAGCCACCACGCCAATAATTGACATTATGACGGCAGGCAAATTGTGGGATTAGATTTTCCGCCGGCCTTTCCCCTGCCCTCGCAAAATTTGCGATTTCATATTGCTGTAAACCGGCCTTCGTCACCTGCGCCACGAGTTCCTCATACATGTCACAGGCGAGGTCTTCATTCACACAGATTTCGCCGGCCTGAAGCTGGTGAAACAAAGGGGTGTCGTCCTCGTAGATCACTTCGTAGGTGGACAAATGTTCGCTCTGCAGCGCCAGCGCCTCGCGCAATGTTTCGCTCCAAACTTCCATCGTTTGGCCGGGAATGGCGAACATCAGGTCTACATTCAGATTTTCAAAACCCGCGGCGCGCAGGATATCGAACGACTTGAAAACCTGTTCCCGCGAATGGACTCGGCCCAACCGGTCCAACAGTTCTTCGTCAAGCGATTGCACGCCCATTGAAATACGGTTCACGCCGAAGTCGCGAAGCAATTTAGCTTTGTCCAGGGAAACTGTGGCGGGGTTGCACTCGACCGTCCATTCTTCTGCGCCCGTCAGATGAAACTTCTCCATGGCCCCCAGAATCGTTTGCCATTGGCGCAGATTCAGAATCGAAGGTGTTCCTCCGCCAAAGAAGATCGTTCGCGGGCCGAGATCGGCCGACACCAATTCCATCTCGCGTACGAGCGCCGTGACGTAGCGGTCCATCAATTCTCCCGAAGATGCCTCGGAATAAAAGGCGCAATACGAACACTTGCGCGCGCAAAACGGAACGTGAACGTAGAGGCTCTGGACTTTCATCTCCAAACCCGTGGTAATTACTCCTGCTCGAACAGGAAGGTCGTCGCCGATTTCTGTCCCAAGGCAGACTGGATATTCAACAGGTCGGTATATTCCTTCGGCTTGATGATCCCCGGGACGATTTGAAACTGTTCCGTGACCACAGACTTACCGTCCTCGTTAGTCTCCGTGACACGAGCCTCAGAACCCCCCGGCGCAACGACTCTTTCATTCCTGGGCGCTATCCCCGTTTCATGGTAACCGCCGGGCAGCTCGATTTCAGCGCGGAAATCATTCTCATCCGCTTCTGGAACGTATAGTGGCAGTTCCCGGTGATCCGCGAGCGCATCAAAGAGCGAAGCGGTAAAAGGCAGGTTAAAGTAAAAATATTTTCCGTCCGCCACCGCGAAGTTGTCCATTTGGACGGTAAACTTTTCAAGGCCCGGATAGCTGTCAAATTTGGTGGTCAAGTCGCTGACGGGCCGTGCGCCTTGCGCGACGCGCGAAACCGCTTCCTGGAAATAGTGTTCACGCTCCTCGGGGGGCAACTCCGAGAAGTATTCGTTGTTATCATTGTAATTTTGGCCGTAGAACCAGCGCGAAATTTCAATTTGCGCCTTGCCGTCTTTAGCAATTGAAACGGCGTAGTCCGTTTGGATTCGGTTCGCGTATTCCTTCGGGACGTGTATCGCAACCAATTTTTGGCCCGGGAGTGTAAGCGCAAGCTTGCCATCGCTGGCCGTCGTGCCCAGCTGCGCATATTGGTTTGAATCATTGAAATAATAATCCTGTCCATCCACGGTGACTTTCACGAGCGGCGATTGGAATTCATTCGGCAGCGGGAAAGAGCGCGCCACTTTGGACAGACCCGCCACGGGAGGCAAACCGGAAGCCATGATGAATTCCGGCTGAAAGCCCGCGGCATTGAGCATCGCATAGTACAGGATGGCGCAATCAGCGGCATGGCCGTATCCGTCGTTGAGCGTCGTATCCGCATCCGACAGTTCGCGCAAAGGCAGGTCCGTAAAGGACGGGCCGGCAGACCGGATATTTTCCGCGATGAAATTTCGAATAGCTTTTAACGCGTCTAATTTTGTTTGCGCAGAAGCGGTCAATTTTTTCGCCATGGCCGCGGCGCTGTCCGCGTGCCGGGCATGTTCCAGCATCGTATCGCTGAGCGTATTCCAATAATCGGCGGCGTTGCCCACGAAATAAGAAACACCTGACTGAAAATTCCATTCCGGCGGCAGGTCAGGTTCCGACGGCATCGGTTTCACTCCGTGCGCCTGCCATTCAAAGGTCCGCGCTGCCCCATCGGCGCCGTCCTGTTCCTGGACAACACCACGAGGACCGCTGACGAGCTTTTGAATTTTCAAATCTTCAGGCGCTGTCACGACAAAAGATTTTGCGTCCAGATCATCAGGAAATTGAAACGGTTCGAAGCCACTAATGAACGGCACGCCTCGATTGGTAATTTCAAACTCGACCTCGATCGTTGAGCCGATCTCCACGCCAGGCAGGCTGGCCACGAGCACTTTGCCACCGGTATAACGCCGCGCGCTGCCATTCCAGCCCTGGTCCATGACGTTGATTTCACCCGGCGAAATCTCCTGGCGGGCTCCGTCTTTCGAAGTGACCGTGGCCCGGATGATTCGCGCGTCCTGGCAGGCTGGATTGTAATTAATTTTCACCTCGGCTTCCCGGATCTTGCCTTCATAGGTCAGGATGCGTTTGGAGTATTTGACGCGATAAACGGCCGTGTGCGCGTCGGTCACCGCGAGAGATTTTTCGCTGCTCAATATCCGGGCGCTCGAATCCAGCGGGGGTTCCGGGCTGTCTCCCGAAGCCAGGGCGTCCGGAATATTGTTCTTCTCCAGCGCCATGATGATATTTTTCCGGCTGTCGGAGGCCATGTCCTTGAGCGTCTGTTTCAATTTTGCATATTGCTCCGGCGAAAACTCCACAGTCTTGAGTTTCAATTCGCGCGAGCATTCCAGCGTGTTGTCAGCGAAAGAAACGGTTTCGCTGTAACCCATCGAGCCATCGTTGACCGACGAAAGGTTTGGCAACGCCAGCGGCGAGGCGAATCCGCCCGTCAACTTGAGCGATAAGTCTTCGCGAACGCCGCAGGTCGTCTCGATGATCAGCGGATATTTTCTTTTTTGCAGGCCCACGTCTCCAACCAGAATGCGATTGGCCACGCCCAGGCCCCTGGCAATCAACGGCAGGCTTACCACCGATTTGCCGCCGCCGTTGGCCGTCAATCCCACGGCGCTAAATTTCAATTCGGCATGGAGCGGAACTGATGTGTCCAAAATATTTTCTGGTGTCAGCCGAAATGAAGTCAGCCGGACTCCAGGGAGCGATTCTTTGAGCCGCCCTTCAAAAAAGTCCTTTCGCTCGTCCGGTTTCAGGTGCGAGAAATGGTTGCGATACGCGTCGTCATTGACACCTTCAAAAGACATTTCCGAAGTGGCCGTGAGAACGCCATCGGCATCGAGAGTTCCCGTGGTCGTCACGTAGAGCATGTGTTTGTCGGGCGACGGAACCGGGCTCAGGAGCAGGGTCTCACCCTCTGGCCGGCAGACCAGATAGCTGCGGTGACAATCGTAGGACGGCAGCAAATCCCGCGTATTTTCATCCGTTGGGTCCATCAGCGTGTACTCGCCTTTTTTCAGTTCGACACAAGCGATGGCATGATCAAAATCCGGTTGCGGCACGTGCGTATCCCGAATGGCGCCGATGTTGATCAGAACCGGGTACGCCTGAAAGCCGGCCAGCCTGAGCATGGCGACCAACAGGCCGGCCTTATCGCGGCAGACACCGTATTTCTTATCAAAGGTCAGGCAGACATCATGAGGCTCGAAGCCAGGACGGTTTTTCTCCGGGGTCAACCCCATGTAACGGATATTCTTGGAAACAAAGTAAAATATCGCTTTCACCTTGTCCAAATCGGTGGGCGCGTTGGCGGTAAGTTCCTGAACCTTCTGCTTCATCTCCGGCGTAATCATGTCCAGGTGCGGTTTGCTGAGGTTCCAATACCATTTCGAGACATCCTGCCACTCGGGAACAGTGCTGACGAAGAGCCGTTGCAAAACCATGTCATAGGGCGGCATGTCCGGCTCATCGAACATCCGATCCACGTTGGTAACGTCCCAATCATAGACGACTTCGTTTCCGTTGGTCACAGTTGAAGCTCTGATGGTACCGGGAATCTCGTCGCGCAACGCCGTGCTCACTAGCGGCAGATTAGCCGGCGCGTGAACGATATAGGCCCAGTGTCGAATAAAACTGCTGCCTTCAAACACGTTCTCCTCGTCATATTCATTGGGCATGATCGAGCGATGGATGATTTGCCGCGAAATCACATGGACGGTGTCGCCGATGTCGAGTTGGGGGATGTTGACGCTCAAAATACGGTCATTCGGGTCGTAAATATTCTCAGCCATTTGGCTGTCATCAATGGATTCCTTGGAGTTCGCGGCAATATCCACCGGCACGATCGTTCCATCCGGCTTGATGACTTCGACTTTTGCCACTTCTACCGTCCAGTAAGGGAGCATGAAAAAGAAGGACAGTTCGCGGTTGTCCCGGCGGCCTTTTTCCGTGAGAACTTTCGTAAATGTCTCGTCCTGGCAGGCGCCCGTGCCATCGGCATGATAGTCCCGGACGCTGTTTTGATCCACAATCGCGGAGTCGCAATTGGGATATTTCTCAGGCGTGATTCCGCCGGCCGCGGCAATGACCCCTTTGAGATCAACCGGGCTCCATTCGGAAGCCGCGAATTGAGTTTCATCTGCCAACGCGGGTAAAACGGCCAACGCCAGCGTAAAAATAATGGAACGTAAAATCATGAGTAAAAACTTCCTCACCAGGGAATTAAAACAAGCTATATTCTACTGCAATAGGAGACTGTCGCCAGCCCAATTCGTTCAATTTTTCATTCCGTCAGGGACGCTGCAAAAGAGAATGTCCCTTTCGATGACATTGGCATGTAATTTGCGCACTTTTGGGCGGATTTATTGATAAATCCATTTGACCTAATATGAATCCAGGCGCCCTTGATCTTGTCTTTCCGCACGCGTATGTGCCTGCGGCGATGATGGTTTCGTTATTGAGTGTTTGGATGCTGGTCGGCCTCTTCATTTATCTTAACCGCTATACCAAACGCGAATACTTTACGATCTGGACCGCCGCCTGGCTGTTTTACGCATTGTGGCTGACCTTGAATCTCCAAACAGTCAGGGCCACTGACTCCGCCACCCCGGCCACTGCCCACGCCGTCGCGACTGCCGTGATGCACATGTCCAAAATTGAGCAGATCATTTTCATTATCAAACAGTGTTGCGTGGCTATTTCTGCCGTGTTCCTCTTGTGGGGCAGTCTTCGGTTCCTGGGAATTGTCGTCCGCCAAACCTTGCTGGTCCTGTTCATGTCCTTTTTGCTCGTTTGGACCGTTGTGAGCGGTCAGGCTGTGTCTGAGAACCAACTGGGAGCCGAATTGCCGGTTTTCATGCTTATTGGATTGAGCAGCATGTTCGGCGGCGTTTGCTTTTTTCGGTTGCGCAAAAGAATGCCGTTTGTCGGCGCCGGTATGTTGTCCCTGGGATTTATGCTCTGGGGTCTTTATCTCGGCAGTTATCCGTTTGCGGAATTGTATCAGGACCTGACCGGAGCGGCGTTCTTTATCGCCGCCGTGCTGCAACTCTTCATCGCCGTCAGCATGGTTGTCCTTGTGCTGGAGGAGGCGCGGTACAACGCGGAACGTGTGCTCGAGGAAATCGCCACCGTCCGTTCCGAGAAAGACGCGTTGCAGAGCAAAATTTTGTCGGCCGAGGAACAATGCCGCAACCTTTACGATCAAGTGCGGCTCGCCGCGGGTTTGCAGACGGCCTATGATGAATTACGCCGCACCCAGCAGGTAGTGGTTCAACAGGAACGCCTCCGCGCCCTCGGCCAAATGGCCAGCGGTATCGCCCACGATATTAACAACGCACTTTCGCCCATCACCGCCTATTCGGAATTGCTCCTGGGTAAGCGGAATATTTCAGTGGAAACCACTCGCGAATATCTCCAGGCCATCAACAAATCCGGTGTGGACATCGCGCATATCGTGGCGCGGATGCGCGAATTTTACCGGCGGCGCGAAGACTCCGAGCCGCTGGCAAATGTTAATATCAACGAAATCGTCAATGAAGTCATTGGCTTAACCCGTCCTCGCTGGCGCGACGTTTGCCAGCGCGAAGGCGTTTCGATCAACGTTAAACCGGAATTTGAAGAAAACATGCCGAAGATTCTCGGAGACCCGAGTGAACTTCGCGAAGCGTTGATCAACCTGATTTTTAATTCGCTCGACGCCATGCCTTACGGCGGCACCATTCAGCTAATCACTCGCTCGGTCAATCGGCCGCCAACCAAAGAAAACAGCGAAGGAGAGCGGGCTCTCCAAATCGAGGTTCGCGACGACGGCGTGGGCATGGACGAAAAAACGCGGCGCCGGTGCCTGGAACCGTTTTTCTCAACCAAAATTCAGCGCGGCGGCAGCGGCCTGGGGTTGGCGATGGTCTATGGTATGATGCAGCGCCACGACGGGACCATCGATATTGAAAGCGCTCCCGGCAAAGGCACAGGCATTCGACTCACATTTCCTTTCCGCAAAGAGGCTCAAAAAGTGGTCAATGACGCGACACACGAAGAGAATTCGAACCACGCCCTTCGAATTCTGTGCATCGACGACGAAAAGCACGTTCTCCAACTGTTGACCGATTGTCTCTCGCCCTTCGGGCACCGTGTCACCACGGCCCCCAACGGACAAGATGGCCTGGAACTCTTTCGCGCGGCCAAATCGGACAATCACCCGTTTCAGGCGGTCATCACCGACCTGGGCATGCCCGGATTCGACGGACGTCAGGTGGCGCGGGCAATCAAAGGCGAATCACCCAATACCCCGGTCATCATGTTGACCGGATGGGGCGGCGAAATTCGGGAGGAAAAGGAAAAAATCTCCGAAGTGGATGTCGTCATCGAAAAACCGCCCAGCATCCAACACCTCCACGATACCCTCGTGCGCGTCAGCCATCCGGACGAACACACGAAGGTGATCACTTCCTGATGTTGCGGCGTCCCGCAAGGCAGCCGAATTTTTATTCGATGTTCAGCGTTCCGATGTTTCGGGCCTGCCCGAGGAGTCACGCACGACCAATTTCGGTTTCAACACCGTTCCCTGCCGCTTTGTTGTGGGAGAATCGAGGCGTCGCCGCAAAAAGTCCCATGCGACAGCGCACATCTCTTCGACCGGTTGGTGCAGCGTTGTCAAAGACGTTTCCAAATATTCACAGTCCTGGATACCATCGCATCCGATCAGCGCCACGTCCGCGGGAACACTCAGCTTTAAATCGCAAAGACCTCGATAGATCCCGATGGCAACGTCGTCGGAATGGCAAAAGATGGCGTCGGGATGTCCCTGTTCACGGATATATTCCTGAACCAGCGAACGAACGAGCGGACGTTGCTGTTCGGTCAGCGGATAATATAAGAATTCAGGTTTCAATTTCGCCCGGCGGATGGCTTGAAGGTAACCCCGGCGCCGGCTTTCCGTCTGTTGGTTCTCTTTAATAAACGTCGCGTGAGCGATGCGTTGAAAGCCGGAGTCGATCAGATGTTGCATGGCCTCCAAAGCGCCCGAAAGCAAATCCACCTGGACGAAGTCCATTTTTTCGCAACGTTCGGCGCCGATATAAATAGCGGGAACGTTTCGGCCGATGGGCGACTGCAAGTGAAAGCGCGCCGCGCCGGGGGCGTCTACGATGAAAATTCCGTCCATCGGAAGGTTCGATGCGATTCGCCGCGCGCCGCCTGACCCGATTTCACTCACAATCAATTCAAAATGCTCACGTTTGAGCAAACGGTTTAGCTCGCGTGCCACGTGGCTATAGTGTGATGAAATCTGGTCCGGAACCCATAAGGCGATAATTCCCGTGCGTCGCTGCTTCAGCGCACGGGCGTGTGGGTTGGGCGTATATCCCAGTTCACTTGCGGCGGCAAAAATCCGCTTCCGTGATTTTTCAGACACTTGCGGATACCCCGCCAGGGCGAGTGTGACGAGTTGCCGTGAAATCCCGAGCTTATCGGCAATTTGCTCCTGAGTAACCATGATTTCGCCCCACCGTATTGACTAACTCTCGCCAAGCCAAGTTAATTGTATAATTCGACGGATTAATGCCACCAATCCCCGAAGAATCAGGACCCCACTGGCTCGCATCACATACTTCCGTATTATATCCCTGAACCAACCTCCGGGGTGGCGAGGGCCCATCCCCACGCTGACCCCGCTTGCGTAGCAGCGGACGTCAGTCCGCCCTGACTATTTCGCGGAACAATCGTACAGCCTTGCCAACCAGGCGACGGGATGGTTCACGGGAGAGGGAGAATCGTTCGAACGAATTCACACAGCCGCGCAAGAGCGTCAGAAGTTCAGCGTTCGATGTCTCCCACCTTGCCTCACGGCAAATCCGTTTGCCCCATCAGGTAGCGATCGCACTCGCGTGCCGCGCCGCGGCCTTCGTTGAATGCCCATACCACCAGGCTTTGTCCGCGACGGCAATCGCCGCAGGCGAACACTTTAGGATGGTTCGTCGTATATTTTTCGAATTCGGCTTTGACGTTCGAACGGGCGTCACGCTCAACGCCCAGCGCCTCCAGCAACGGCTGTTCAGGCCCAAGGAATCCCATGGCCAGCAAGACTAACTGCGCCGGCACGACCTTTTCCGTGCCAGGCACGTGTGCTGGAATATACTGGCCTTTTTCATTCCGCTCCCATTTCACTTGCACGGTGTGGACGGCTTTGACATGGCCGTCACCTTCGAACTTCGCAGCCGTGGTCAGGTACACCCGCGGATCAGCGCCGAATTTCGCCGCGGCCTCTTCCTGGCCGTAGTCCATGCGATAAACTTTTGGCCATTCAGGCCAGGGATTGTCTTTGGCCCGTTCCGGCGGCGGTACCGGCAGCATCTCCACCTGGGCGAGCGAATTGCATTTATGCCGCATGGAAGTGGCAACGCAATCGGTTCCGGTGTCGCCGCCGCCAATAACGACGACGTCCTTGCCGGCGGCATCAATAAAGCTGCCATTCTTATGACCATCCAAAATGCTCTTCGTGTTCGCGGTAAGAAAATCCATCGCAAAATGGACTCCTTTGAGTTCGCGGCCAGGAATGGTCGCATCGCGCGGTTTAGTCGCGCCGGTGGCTAAAATCACCGCGTCGTAGTCTTTCAACAATTTGTCCGCCGCATAATTCCCGCCAACGTTCGTATTGCAGACAAATTGAATTCCTTCCGCTTCAAGCTGTTTGATGCGGCGCAGCACGACTTCCTTCTTATCCAGTTTTGGATTGGGAATGCCGTACATCAGCAATCCGCCCGGGCGATCGGCACGTTCGAAAACGGTCACGAGATGCCCTGCCTTATTCAGTTGGGCCGCCGCGCTCAAACCCGCCGGCCCCGATCCCACCACAGCCACCTTCTTCCCCGTGCGCTTTTTCGGTGGTTCAGGCGTAATCCAACCCATTTCCCATCCCTTGTCAGCGATGGCTTGCTCGATGCTTTTGATCGTAACGGGCGGGGCATTAATGCCCAGCACGCATGAGCCTTCGCACGGCGCCGGACACACGCGTCCGGTAAATTCCGGGAAATTATTCGTCTTGTGCAGACGCTCCAATGCCTCTTTCCAAAGCCCGCGATAAACGAGATCGTTCCACTCCGGAATCAGGTTATGAATCGGACAACCGCTGGCCATACCGCTAACCAATTGGCCCTGGTGACAAAACGGAATGCCACAATCCATGCAACGAGCCCCCTGCTTTTTCAGGTCGGCCTCGGGCAGGTGCAAATGAAATTCCTTCCAATCGTGGACGCGCTCCAGCGGCGGACGGTCTTTCGGCAATTCGCGGTCAATTTCTAAAAATCCTGTTGGTTTACCCAAGTGATACTCCTGTCAGGTTAATATTCATTATTTTATTATCGGCAGCTTCGTCCCGATGGGGACGATTGGAAATAGCCCGGCGTTTCAACGCCGGGTTTCGATGGAATTTGTCCCGAGTCCCGAAGGGACGGCTGGTCTCTTCGCCTGAGACGTCATGCCGATGGACCCCCATCGCCGCGCCTATGATTTCATAAGTCTGCGGATCTTCGCCTGTGTTCTGAAAATCTGCGGTCATCTGTGTAATCTGCGGATCAACTTTCCCAAAAAATCCCTGGATAGAAACTCACCCGCCCCCCACGCGCGCAACGTCGCGAACGTTTTCCTCGAACGCGGCCATGATCGCTTCGTCGCCAGTCAGGCCTTTTGATTCAGCCTTCTTCAGCTCTTCCAAAACGCGCGCATAATCCGTCGGAAGGACTTTGACGAACTTTGGCACATACGTTTTCCAGTCAGCCAAAATCTTCGCGGCCCGCTCGCTTCGCGTGTAAGTCTGGTGCCGCTGGATCAATTTCCAAACAGCTTCGATCTCATTGGCGTCGGTCAATTTTTCCAGGCCCACCAATTCCATATTGCATCGCGATGCAAAGTCCCCGGCCTCGTCAAGCACATAGGCGATTCCGCCGCTCATACCCGCGGCAAAGTTGCGCCCGGTCTTGCCCAGCACCACGACCCGACCGCCGGTCATGTATTCGCATCCGTGATCGCCGACTGCTTCGACGACGGCACTGACTCCGGAATTTCGAACGCCGAAACGTTCGCCGGCCATGCCGCGCACAAAAATCTCGCCACTGGTCGCCCCATAAAGGGCGACGTTGCCAATGATGATATTTTCCTCGGGCACAAACGTCGAACCAGCCGGAGGGTAAACGATCAGTTTACCGCCGCTCAGGCCCTTGCCGAAATAGTCATTGGCATCGCCTTCCAGTTCCAGCGTCATGCCCCGGGGCACAAACGCGCCGAAGCTTTGTCCGGCGCTGCCGGTGAACTTGACGTGCACCGTGTCCTCGGGAAGCCCTTTGGGCCCGTGCTTCTTCGTAATTTCCGAACCGGTGATGGTTCCCACCACCCGGTTGACGTTGATAATCGGAAGCTCGGCGCGCACCTTTTCGCCGCGCTCGATCGCCGGCCGGCAAATCTCCAACAGCTTCGTCACGTCCAATGATTTTTCAAGGCCATGGTCCTGGTCTTGTTGGCGATAACGACCGACATCCGGAGGCATATTTGGCTGATGCAGGATGGGCGTGAGGTCCAGGCCTCGCGCCTTCCAATGGTCGATCGCCTTCCACGGACTCAATTTGTCGGTCCGGCCCACCATTTCAATGAGCGTGCGAAACCCGAGCTTAGCCATGATCTCGCGCAATTCCTGCGCGATGAAACGCATGAAATTGACGACGTGATCCGGGTTGCCGGCAAACCGTTCCCGCAGGCGCGGGTCTTGTGTTGCCACGCCCACCGGGCATGTATTCAAGTGGCAAACGCGCATCATGATACAGCCCAGCACGACCAATGGCGCGCTGGCGAATCCGAATTCCTCAGCGCCCAGCAAGGCCGCCACGGCGACGTCCCGGCCAGTCTTCAATTGGCCGTCGGTCTCCACGTAGATACGGCTCCGCAAATTATTTAACACCAATGTTTGGTGAGTCTCAGCCAGCCCGAGTTCCCACGGACCACCGGCATGCTTAATGGACGAGAGCGGCGAAGCGCCGGTCCCGCCGTCATGACCGGAAATCAGCACCACGTCCGCATGCGCCTTGGCCACGCCCGCGGCGATGGTTCCCACGCCTACTTCCGCCACGAGCTTTACGCTCACCCGGGCGTTCCGATTCGAATTCTTCAAATCGTGGATCAGCTCCGCCAAATCCTCGATGGAATAAATATCATGGTGCGGCGGCGGTGAAATCAGGCCCACGCCCGCTGTGGTTCCGCGCACCTTGGCGATGGGCGGATACACTTTTTTGCCCGGCAGTTCCCCGCCCTCGCCCGGCTTGGCGCCCTGCGCCATCTTAATCTGCAGCTCGTTCGCGTTGACGAGGTAATGGCTGGTGACGCCGAAACGTCCGCTGGCCACCTGTTTGATCGCCGAATTCTTTGAGTCGCCTTTGTCGTTCGTCCAGACGTAGCGTTCCGGGTCTTCGCCGCCTTCGCCCGTATTCGATCTGCCGCCGATGCGGTTCATCGCGATGGCCAGCGCTTCGTGCGCCTCCTTCGAAATCGAGCCGTAACTCATCGCGCCAGTCTTAAACCGTTTCACAATCGATTCGACTGACTCGATTTCTTCAATGGGCAGCGGCTTTTCGGCAAATTTAAATTCCAGCAAACCCCGCAACGTGCAGAGGTTCTTCGCCTGGTTGTTGACCGTTTCCGCGTATTCCTGAAAAATCTTGTAGCTGCCCGTCCGGCAGGCGTTTTGCAGTTTGTGAACGGTCTGCGGATTGAACAAATGATATTCTCCGCCGTCACGCCATTGATATTGGCCGCCGGCTTCCAGCGTTCCGTTGACCTGCCGATCGGGAAATGCATGGCGATGCCGCGCCAGCGCTTCGGCGGCAATCACGTCCAACCCTGCTCCCTGAATCCGCGATGACGTCCACGTAAAATATTTATCGATGACGCTGCTATTGAGCCCAACGGCTTCAAAAATCTGCGCGCCACGATAGCTTTGAACGGTCGAAATGCCCATCTTGGCCATCGTTTTCACGACGCCCTTTACCACCGCTTTAATGTATTTTTTTACCGCAGTTTTGTGGTCCGTCTTTGTCAGCAGACCCTGAAGGATTAAATCATCCAGCGTGGCAAATGCCAGGTACGGATTGATGGCGCTGCAGCCATAGCCGATCAGCAGCGCAAAATGGTGCACTTCCCGTGGCTCGCCAGACTCGAGGACCAATCCGATTTTGCCGCGCGTGCCCGAGCGAATGAGATGATGGTGCAGTCCCGCCACCGCCAGGAGCGCCGGAATCGGCGCCATCTCCGGCGAGATGTGCCGGTCCGACACAATCAAAATATTTGCGCCCTCGGCGATCGCCGTGTCGGCCTCCGAAAATAAATTCTCGAGCGCGCTTTCCAGGCCCTTCGCCGCCTCCGCCGCCTTGAACAAAATCGGCAGCGTAACGCATTTGAAGGTTCGTCCATCCACGCCGCGCAACTTTTCCAGTTCCTCGTTGGTGAGGATGGGATGCTTCAGCTTGATCAACCGGCAACTTTCCGGCGTTGGATTCAACAGTCCGCCGCGTCCGCCGGCCATGGTCGCCGTCGAAGTAATAATCTCTTCGCGAATCGGATCAATCGGCGGATTGGTCACCTGCGCGAATAGTTGCTTGAAATAATTGTAGAGCAACTGCGGCTTGTTCGAGAGGACCGCCAGGGGCGTGTCCGTGCCCATCGAACCGAGCGGCTGGACGCCGTCGTTTCCCATCGGACCGATAATAAAACGCAGGTCCTCGAACGTGTAACCGAAGGCCTGTTGCCGTTGCAAAACTTTCCGATGATCCGGCGCAGTCGCGTGGGTCGGTTCCGGCAGGTTTTCGAGCAGGACGTGATGTTCGTCCAGCCATTTTTTATACGGATGCGCGCCGGCGTATTTTTTCTTCAGTTCTTCATCGGCGATGATTCGACCTTCCCCGATGTCGACCAAAAACATTCTGCCGGGCTGAAGTCGCCCTTTCTGCAGGATCCGGTCCGGGGGCACTGGCAACACGCCGGCCTCCGAGGCCATGATCACGAGGTCGTCTTTCGTCACGTAATAACGCGAAGGACGCAGGCCGTTCCGATCCAGGCACGCCCCGATCACCCGACCGTCCGTGAACGCCATGGACGCCGGGCCGTCCCACGGCTCCATTAGGCACGAATGAAATTCATAGAACGCGCGGCGTTCCGGGTCCATGCTCTCATGATTTTCCCACGGCTCCGGAATCATCATCATCATCGCATGGGGCAACTCGCGGCCCGCCATCGCCAGCAATTCCACGCAGTTGTCGAACTGCGCCGAGTCGCTGCCGTCGGTATTGATGACCGGGATGATTTTTTTGATGTCGTCGCCCAGCAACGGCGATTGAAAATTCGACTGTCCCGCATGCATCCAATTGACGTTGCCGCGCAACGTATTGATTTCGCCGTTGTGCGCGATGTAACGATTCGGGTGCGCCCGGTCCCAGCTCGGGAACGTGTTCGTGGAAAACCGCGAATGGACCAGCGCCAGCGCCGTCTTCATCGTCGGATCGCTCAAGTCCGGATAATATTCCTCCACCTGGCCGGACATGAGCATGCCTTTATAGATGCATGTGTGCGCCGACAGGCTGGAGACATAAAAGAATTTTCCGCCGGCGATCTTTCCGCCGTAGCGGATTTTCTGTTCGGCGATTTTACGAATGACAAAGAGTTTCCGTTCGAAAGCCTGTTCATCCTTCAGGTTCGGATTCCGGCCCAC
>DASXFM010000152.1:0-16798 GCA_036489615.1 Verrucomicrobiia bacterium
TCGAACTGGCCGACAGCGATCTTACGAATTGGGTGCGCTATATTTCCTGCCTCGGGGTGAATGCCCGACGCAGCCTGACTGACCCGCAGTGCCTCTTAGGAGAACAATTATTCGCCAGTGCCAATTGCGTGCAATGCCATACGCCGACGATCGTGACCAGTTCCCACCATCCGTTTGCCGAACTCCGGAACCAGACAATTCATCCTTACACCGACATGCTCCTGCACGACATGGGGCCGGGGCTGGCGGATAATATGGGCGAAGGCAACGCTACCGGCTCTGAATGGCGTACGGCGCCGCTCTGGAGCATTGGGCTTACGCCTGGTGAAAGCGGCGGAGAAGCTTATCTCCACGACGGTCGTGCGCGCACGTTGGAGGAAGCCATCCTTTGGCATGGCGGCGAAGCGACAGCCTCCCAACAAGCCTTCATCAATATGTCGGCGACGGATCGGGCAGCCCTCGTTGCCTTCCTACAGTCACTATAGACTACCAATCCGTGGCCTTTGTCGGGAATTATGACGGGCTATTGATATGCTTTTATCTCAACCAAGGCGACGCTCGCTTTTTTAGGATTGGAGAAGCGGACCCGGATTTTCGAAGTGACGACCGCATGAAACGTCGCAGCATTCTCGCCATCGGCTATGGGCTTGATGGGAGATTTTTGCTGGTCGGGGATATCTTTCCAAGTGCCGCCGTCGTCACAGTATTGAATGATGTATTTGCGAGGCGCTTTGAAGGCGGTGCCGTCGGCGTAAAAATAAAGCTGCGCAGAGCTGAACTGCCGTGGAGAACCGAAGTCGAGGCAATACCAGTCTTCCGGAGCCTGCGAGCCGGTATTGGACCAATAGTTTCTTACGTCAGGATAAAACCAGATGCGTCCGTCAATCGCCTGGTAAAGATCGTCGGCTGAATTATTGATGGAGGCAGACGGAATTGGAAAATCCTTTGTGGCAAAATTGACTGCCAGATCGACCGTGCAAACCGCCGCGTCAATCAAAGGTCCCGGAATCGTGAATGTCTTTTTGCCCAAAGTTGATGGCGCCAAGGCCAACTGTCCATCCACATAGGCAGACAGTCCGGTGCCCTTTTGGTAATGGCTGCCGTCTCGATCGTAAAGGATGGTGACGAGGTGGCCATGATAGGGAACGTTTTCCAAACAAAAATAGCCAAGGGCATTGGTTGAAGCCGGGTCGGACGGTATCAACGGATTGATTTCAAGCGTGTTGTCGGCGCGGGGACGCAGGCCGACGAGGCCGGTAATAATCAGGTCGTTATAATCGGAATGATTATAGTGATTACTGCGGGGCAGGCCGACGATCACCGCCCCGGTATCGGGATTGTAATCTTCCTGCAAATCCGGCCGGCCACCCAGATAGTGCTGTTGGGTATATTGCTTGAGCAACCGCACATAATCATCCGCATGAACAACGTCCTGGGTGTAATCATTGAGCAGGTTGGCCATGGCTTCCAGCACCAGCGTGGTATCAAACGGCCAGCTCGGGCCGTTCCATTCGCATTCGGGCTTTTTGATGCCATCCACAAAAGCGTAACGGTATTGCCGCATATAATATTGGTAGCCCGGCCCCACCGTCCGCAATCCATACGGTCCGGCAAATTCATTCGTTGAGAGCAAATGAGTCCATGCGGCGTTATACTTTGGATCCGGCCCGGTTAATTCAAAAGCCCAGGGCACATAACCGGCCAACTCGCGACCCCGGATAAAGTCCCAATAATGAACATACCGGTTGTCGGTTTTGTATCGGTCTGTGAAATGTTGCAGGCTGTCGTTCCATAGATTGGTCTCCACTGTATCCCGGATGGATTCGGCATCCGTGGCAAAAGTTGCCGCCGCCTTGGTATTCCCCGCCAGTGTTGCGATATGGCTGATCGCCATCGCGTTAGCGAACATAAAGCTATTGATCGTAGGGCGAAACGCGTCGCCATGCAGGAAGCCATCTTTCCCTCCGCTGGCATCTATGGAAGCGATGGAATATTCGGTAGCATCGGCGATCGGCTCGATATAATAGAGTCTTTTGGAGGAGTCATAATGGTCGTTCCACTGATGATAGACGCGAATCATGGAAGCGAGATTTGTCTCGACGACAGCGGGATTTCCCGTGACGAGATAATCTCCATAAGTAGCAGCGGCAATGGATTCGCTGAAATGCCGGTCATTACCGCCGGCGTACATGAAATTGATATAATCATCCATGTAGCGTTGATTGCGAATCCAGCGGCCTTCATTGATATGAAACGCAGTGGCGTCGTTGAGGCTTTGATAAGGGTTCCAGGCCCAGCCGACATCATCCAAAAATTCGGTCACGATATACCCCCGCTGTCCCAAATCCTTGAGGTGAGCTTTGTAAAGCTGCCAGCGATAATAATAGATTTGGTTGATTTGCGGATCGGACGAGTCGAAAAAGGGAATATTTTTCTCAAACCATGGAGCGTCATGGCCGAAATAATGAGTTGCCAGAGAGGACTGGGGAAGTATCTGCGTCCCGCCCTGCCCCGCTGTAACCGTGACGATAAAGAAAAAAAAGACACCTGCCGTCAAGGCAAGCCTCAAAGGTAATGAACTCATGATTTGTCGGACTATCTTGTTTTCAATCCCCCTCCATACTCGGACTGGTTCTTATTCTTTCAAAAGTCCTTTCCTAGCGATTTCGACGAGGGGCACAGGGGAGAATGTTTCTCACCTGTGGTAAGTTGCAATGACAGACGGCACAACGCAATTCATGATTCGGGAGATTTCAAGGACGTGGAATGTCCTATTTTTGCTTATTCCTCGTTACTCCCTTAAATGGCAAAGGAGTGGAACTGGGCCCTCACTGATGAAAGCTGAAGGCCCATTCAATTTGGTGCTTATTTCACAGGGCTGATTTTTACCAGCACGACACCGTGCCAGGGAGCCGTAGTAGTGAATTGGTTATCAAATTGTCCCAAATCCTTTTGCCGCCACAAGTCGCGCACGGTTTGCCGGCCCGAAATCCCCAGGTCCGACCATTTGGCCGTCACCGGCTGGTCGTCTTCACCCCGGTTGAACAAGCCGACTGCTTTGGAACCGTCGTCAAGATCCTTGCTCCACACTTCCACGGAAGTAGAATGGTCCTGCATCACGCGCGATGCCTGCCGGCCCAGAGAATCCTGGTCTACCGCGAGGACTTCATCATTGGAAAGCAGGCTCAAGGTAAAGGCATCCAGCTTCGTCATGTCGCAACCGATCAGCAACGGCGAGGAGAGCAGGCACCACAAGCTGATGTGCGTATATTGTTCGTTGGGGCTCAAACGGGTGGGATGCAAACTGGGTCCCCAACCAACCTGCCCCACAATCAGCATATCCGGATCGTTCCAATGTCCTGGCCCGGCGAATGATGCGAGTCCGGATTGGTTGAACCCATTGCGGCACATGCTTTGCCAGGTATCCGTGATATCGCCGGTCGTGCGCCAGCTGTTGCCGCCGGTCTGCGCGCCCCATTCCCAAACGTTGCCCATCCCGTATTGGCAAAAGCTAAAGACAATATCGCGCGGAACATTATCGAGCGCAGCCCGCATGACCTGATAAGGCTTTTGGTAATAAGGCACGCCCTCGCCATGGACCACATCACCATACGAACACCAGTCATATTTGAGATAATCAAAACCCCAATCCGCATAACGCTGGGCGTCCTGCTGCTCATGCTGATAGCTAGCCACACATCCGCCGCAGGTCCAGGGACCGGGCGAAGAATACAGCCCAGCCTTCAAACCTTTGGCATGGATATAATCGGCCATGCCTTTCATATCGGGAAAACGCGGATTCCCTAGAATCATACCTTGAGCATCGCGGTGAGGCCCCTGGAGCGTTGGGTCAGGGGAATCGCGATGCACCTGCCAGAAATCGTCCACATTGACGTAACTCCAGCCATGGTTGATCAGACCGCTGGCCACCAATGCATCGGCCGCCGACTTGATTTTGTCTTCGGAAACTGCGCTAGCAAAACAGTTCCAACTGTTCCAGCCCATTGGCGGAGTCAGGGCAATTTGACTGCCACAAACGATTTTGAATTGTTTCTCCGTGGTTCCTTTTGAATTTTTCGCGCGGAAAGTCACAGAATATTCTCCCGCTTTTTCCACCTGTCCGGTGATGACGCCGGTGTTTTTATCCAGCGTCAGACCGGAGGGCAGCCCTTTGGCGGAAAACTTCATCGGGCGATCACCGGTAGCGGGAATGATATACAAGAAGGGATGGCCGGGACGGCAGCCGTAGATTTTCGGGCCATGAATCGCCGGTTCCGGCCCCGGCTGCGGTGTGAGGATGACCGCAGGTTCGGGTGAGGGCGGTCCGATGGTCTCCGGCGTTCCTTGAATCATATCGAAGCTGGCGTCGGCCCAATCAGCGTGGTCAAAACTGATTCCGTCAGTTGCGCTTCTAACGATCAAAATGAGCTTCTGGATATGCTGAACATCCACGTTGACTTGCCTGGCCGGGTCGCCACTTTTCATCACCCCACTGTCCCAAAGGGTTTTTCCATCACCCGCCACCTGAAAGATAATCGAACTGGGCCGGCCTAATTCTTCGTCATCCACGCCTACCCACGACGAAAAGGCCCGGGCGTTGCCATTCAGCTTGATGCCCAGCTTGCTATAAGCGTGCGTCCCTAAACCGTTGTCGAATTTTTTGCCACCGATGGCCAGAGTATGCCCGTCAATCGACTGATTTACGTGGGGATCACCCCATTCCTGTTGCGTGTTTTTAAGGTCCAGCGAGGAGAGTAAAACCCGTTCTCCAAAAACACGACCGGATAAAACAAAAACGGCAAGAAAAACAGAGAGCCTAACTAAAATTAATTTCATTATAGAGCCATTCTTTAGACGGAAAATTTTTTCACATTTTAAAACAGTCAAAAGACCAGGAACTTCAACGGGAGGGTACTTTATTCTTAGGGCATGATGAAGCGAAATCTGTGTTAACCAATGATGCAAGCATGCAATTGCATCAATTAATTATGAAGCTGTGCCGAGATGCCATCGCTCCAAAGTTTACCAAGTTCCTGAAGCGTGTTACCTGTATGCTGTTTCCAAAAATCGTCCGTGTAGTTTCCCTGGCGCAAAACGGCATTCACTTCAGTGACAATGTTTGAGTCATATTTTTCAGTGACCCAGTTCAAGAAATTAGCTGAAACGCGATAACTATCATTATAGCGCGGAGAAAAATCTCTACCTAACCGGCGCATCCAAACGATGTCTGCGCCGTGGCTTTGCGGCTCATATTTAAACCAACGGACATAGTCGGCCATGCCTTCGACCAGCCAGCCGGGAACGTTGCCAACATGATATTGCTGGACGACGTGCACAGTTTCATGCACCAGCGATCCTACCGCTTCGCCATTCATTTGGCCGGCACACCACTTGGAACTGGCAAAAACGCTGGTGCCACTGGTGTAAGCGACTCCGTCCATCGGCAAAATGGTCACAGAATATCTCGTCGGAGGGGTATATTCAGAACTGGGTAATAAAACGACGATTTTGGGGTACCATTCGGCGAGCACGGGTGCGAGTTTGTTTTTGGCCCAATCAGTCAGCTCCGGAGCCGCGGAGGTATCAATGGTGATGTCACATTTTCCATCCGCCGTCCGAACGACATACGGAAACACGCGAGTCTTCACAGTCGAATCCGGTTGGTGCGTTTGGATTTTATCCACGACAGGACTGTCACTTTCCCAGGCAAAGCGAATGAATGTTGATCCGTGATCGGTTATCGAGGCCGCCACAGAATCAACCAGATTAAAATTGAGGATGAAAAATAAAATTAGGGGAGCGAATAAAAATCTGAATTTCACAACGTTAATTTTAGTCATAGGAAAAAACCAATATTGCCGTCACAGCCGGCCATTGCTCGACTGAATTCATTGGCCCAACTGCCGCCAACCCGTAAGAAGGAAGCAGGAAATGGGGAAGCGCGCAACTGGACAATGCGGTAATCTGTTCCCTGTTCAATAATAACATTACCATCCGCAGCGGTGGTCGGAACCGTTCACTTCCGCAGATCGTCTGAGTTCTGGATCAGCGGTATTGCCGGAGCTGCCACCGGATTGACTGGAATTTTCCATTGATAGTATGCTTCTCCCTTGACCTGTACCTTTGTTGGCAAGAGCAAAGCCGTGCGGGTTGTCGGGTCGCTTCCCAGAAGAAATTCCAGCGTATTAGGCAAGCCATCATGATCATAATCCGCCGCGTCCAGGGTATTGGGGTTGGAGGCGTAGTTGGTGCCAAACCAGGCCCGGCGCCCCACACTATAAGGATCATTGGCCGGCGGCGATTGCTGCCAGCTGATGCCACTCAGGAAGCGGTCTAAAAAGGGCCGAATTTAAATCAAATATTCCAGAGTTTATTACCCAGCCTGCCCCATCCCACATTCATTGGAAGATTGACAATGCGACAGCATCAAAAAATAAAAATTCATAGTATACGAAAGTATATCACAGAGTTAAACGAATGTATTGGTGACGGTTGGGTTCCAGACTCTGTAAAGTAGCGGCATGTTCACAATCGCTCCAGCCGTTCGCGCGCTCATCGTTTTTATATTGTTCTCCACGACAGCTCCTTTACTGGGGCAAATCAATGTATCTTCGCCACGGATGGCATCTGGCCATCCTCTTACTCTCTGGGACAGAGAGGACGTGGCCGCTTACAAAGCTTCATTCACTACAGATCCGGCCTTGAAAGCCGCTTTTAAAGAATTGCAGGACTGGGGCGACCAGCGTCTCGCGCAATCGCTCAACGTACCCGCACACAAGCTGGAGGCGGACGGCACATGGACCTTTCCTGACTTCAAGCGTGGATATCAGGATGCTTCCGGCAATTGGAACTGGGAATGGGACTTTAACGGCGCGCTTCAGCATCGGGCAGAAGATGTCTCCAATCTGGGGATGCTCTATGCACTTACCGGCGACGAGAAATACGCTGCTTTAGCCAAACAAATCCTTCTGGCATTGGCTGATGCCTATGGCTGTGGAAAAGGCAGCACCACTCCTGATCCCAATGGGTACGACCATTTCCAGGCTTACGGCTTTGACGGTGGCGACGATGGCTTGTTTCTAGCCAAAGCATGCCACGGCTATGACCTAATCTATGGCCTTTCCACATTCACCATTGAAGATCGCACTCACATCGAGCACGACTTGATTCAGCCAATGGCTGAGCATCTCAAGAAATCAACCTTCATGTATACTAACCACGGGCGATGGGGGATGGTTTGTCTTTACGGCGTCTTCATTTCGGGGGTAACGCTTGATGACCGGGCTCTGGAAGACCTGGCACTCTATGGCCCTGGCGGAACCAGGGACAACGTGACGGGCGGGTTCCTGGATTGTTTCAAACCCACGTGCCTTCGTGACGGAGTGGTCTGGGGTGCAGACACGAAAATAGAGGAGCAGATGGCCGCTGCCTGTGTGCTAACGACGGTTGCGGAAGTAATGTGGCACCACGGCATGGACCTGTACGGTTACCAAAATAGCGCCCTCAAGAAATCGTACGATGCCGCACTGGGATTGACTGCAGATGGCGATGCCTCAAAGCTGCTCGCGCTCCCGGGAGTTGATGCATACCAATATGTTTTCCGCCATTATCAAGATCCGCGCTATTTATCAGTCATCAACAAACTCAAACCGGGATTCACATTATCAATCAGCGAACACTTGCCAGTGCTGCCTGCGGCAGCAACGACTGCAAAGTGAGGCCGCAAATGATAAACCAAATCATGCATTGGCGGTTGCGGATTGAGGATGGCGATTCCGGCCAGGGCAGGAAGAGTTCCCTGCGATCGTTTCTCAAAACTCTGCCGGTTTGGGCTACCGTCATTTTCTCCAGCACACTATTCGCCAGCGGTTGCTGCATGCTTGCCATTGCATTGTTCGCCAATGGTTGTTCACGGAAGTCGAGCGACGCGTTCAGCTCCCAGCCATATGTCCAGACAAACCAGACGGCTGAGACGACGATTCCAGCCCCATCAGCGCAGCCGCCTCCCTCCGGTGCGCCAATCGTCCAGGCGGATGGTCAACCGAATATGGTTGAATTAAATCGCGCTGCCAAGTTCTGGATGTTCCGCAATCGCCGGCGTCCCACCAGTTGGGATGACTTTGCGGCCAATGCCGGCATACAGATTCCCCCGCCACCGTCCGGGAAAAAATATGTCTTAAGCAAAGATATGCGCATCACCCTGGTAGACCAATAATCAGATACCCAATTTCATATTATGAAACTCATCTCCAGCCGGATTAAACTTCCAGATCGATGCCGATGGGGCTTCACCCTGATTGAATTGCTCGTAGTCATCGCCATTATAGCCATTCTGGCCGCGATACTGCTGCCGGTGCTGAGCAGTTCCAAAGCCCAAGCTCTGCGGACACAGTGCGCTTCCGGATTGCGCCAGTTAGGCTTGGCTTTCCCCCAGTTCTGCGATGATAACAACCAGATGTATCCCCCGGCGTGCTGGGCCACCGGCAGTTATCAGATTAGTTGGGACTCATGGCTAAACCAGTACATCGGCGGCAGCGCCACGACCGTCGAAATGCAATACGGCGCTTTGCTTCCCGAAGAGACTTCCAAGGTCCTGGTTTGTCCCGCCGATAACTTTCCCAAAGTAGCCTATCTGGGTGGCAGCGACCCTGATCTTCTGGCACTCAGGTCCTACGCTATGATTGCCTGCGGGTCAACCTGGGGAGCAACCGGTGACTTGCAGCGAAATCCTCAAAATGGCCTGGTTGACCTGACCCAGCCGGGCAAAGAAGGGATAGGTATCTATTGGTTGGATTCCAGCGCCACCAAACCGAATTTTAACGCCCCGGGATACAAGGTCTCGGCTGTGCGGCATCCCGCCAATACCATCGAGTTGTGCGAGAACGCTCACGGCCAGCAGGCCGCCGGCAATCAATGGACGTGTGCTTGTATCTCGCCGGAAGCTCCCGGCGGGACTTCCGGCGGCAATAGTGATCCCTACCAGTTGTGCTATCCGATCGTACCGCAGAATCCTGACAGCTTTAGCGTTGGCCAAAACCAGGGCGCACTGGTTTATAAGTTTCAAAATTCCCGGTTTAACTATCTCTTCCACGATGGCCATGTCTCAACCCTGAAAATTGAAGCTACCATTGGCAACGGGACCGTCACCGCACCCGAGGGAATGTGGTCCGTGACGCAATCAGATTAAACCGATGGAGAATTTTGCCAGTTCGGGCAAAGTGAGCATTTGAGGAATCGATTATTTCATTCCATGCTTAAGATACCGCGCTTGAGCGCCGTCATCGCGGCCTGCGTGCGGTCGTTGGCATTCAACTTTTCTAAAATCCTGCCAACGTGGATCTTTACGGTGATCTCGGCCAAATCCAAGGCGCTACCGATTTCCTTATTACTTTTACCGCCGGCGACCAGTTTAAGCACGTCCAATTCGCGTGTGGTCAATTCAGTATGGCGGGCGCGTTCGGCCAGCCGCGCACCGATTACAGGAGAGATACGCCGCCCCCCACTGTGGATGGCACGGATGGTTTCAACCAGTTCTTCCCGCGGCGCTGCTTTGAGGACGTAAGTCTTGGCGCCAGCCTGGATGGAACGGTAAATGTCCTCCTCGTTATTATGAGTGGAGAGCATAATGATCAAAGCATCGGGAAACTCCTTGCAAATCGCGTCAGTCGCTTCAATGCCGCTGATGTCAGGCAATTTCACGTCCATCAATACGATGTCGGGCCTTTCATGGCGAAAGCGGGTAATCGCCTGCTGGCCAGTGGAGGCTTCCAGATCCACTGACATGTCGGCCTCGAGATTTATCGATTCGGCCAAGCCGATACGGACTACGAAATGATCATCAACGACCATGATGCGAATTTTTTTATTCATACGATCGGTTCAGACGCTGCCCTCGTGGTCGCCGTTGGCGGCGGCCGACGGCATGCCAGTGGTTGTATGTTTTGGCTCCAAAAGGTCACCCGGCGTGGTCACTACGGTGATTGATAGATCCGTGCCGCCATCACGCCGGCTGGCCAGGGAAAACACGCCGCCGATTTTTTCGGCACGCTCGCGCATGTCAAGCAGCCCAAAGTGGCCGCGACGGGCCAGGTCGGCTGTTTTTATATCAAACCCCACCCCGTCGTCACTGACGCTCAATCGCACCAGGTTCGGTTCGTAGGCAATGGTAACGGTGATTTTTTTGGCATTCGAATGTTTTAAGGCATTAGCTAACCCCTCTTGCCCGATGCGGAGCAGGTTGTGCTCGGTCAACGCGGGCAGTTTGCGCGGAGTCCCGGCTTGAGTAACGAGAATTTCAATGCCAGTTTCCTGAAACAACGGATCGGTGACCTCCTTTAGAGCAGTCTCCAGGCTGCAATTTTCAAGCAAATGGGAGCGCAACGCCCACACCGAGCGCCTTGCTTCGGACAGGCTTCGTCGCGACATATTGCGGGCCAGGTCCAAATGCCGTCGTTCGGTCGGCGAAGCACCGGCGGACTGGGCCTTGAGCGCATCCAACTGCATCGTGATGGCGACCAGTTCCTGTTCCAAAGTGTCATGAAATTCCCGGGCAATGCGGTCCCGCTCTTCGATCACGCCTTCGCGCCTGACTTTTTCCGCGATGATTTGGGTCTGCCGGCGTACCCGCCGGTCAAGCGCCACCACCCACGCCAGGCCGATCAATAGGAATAACATCATAATGCCTACCACCCACAATAGCCGCACCAGCGTCCACCAAGGCGGTTGATGCACCACCACAATGTCTTTCGGCGCCCGCAACATGATCTGGACCGATTCAGGCGGGAAATAAAATGGATTGGATCCGGGGCGCTCACGCGAAAAAATAAAACCGGGAACCCATTTCAATGGCGCCTGGGCTATAAAAATTCCCGTCAGTCCCAGCTGGCTGCCATCGCTCAGCGCCTTGAGGGTTTCATTGCCCTGTTCATTGGCGATATCCGCCGTCACGATCGTGTTGGACGCCTCAAGGACGAGCGTTTGCTGCGATGGGCCGGTTATCGAATTAATCAGGTCAGCTTCGAGCCGGACAAGGACATAGTCGTACTTCTCTGGCGACTCCAGCAGTGACTTCAAGTCCACAGAGACAGGCGTCGGCGCTTCTCCATGACCTTGAATCTCGATGGTCGCATCCTCCAAAACCGGGATGTAATCACCGGCGGCCGTATATCCGCAAACCGTGACCCGGTCTCCCGGGGTAAGCGTCGTCGGCTGAGCCGGAAGCACGCATAGGCCTGAGCCGTTGTCCTGAATGAACACCGCGTCGCCATCTTTCACCATGGTAACGACGCCGGTGACCTCAATTCGATTGCCGTAGAAGCCGCTGGAGTTGAATCGCGCCAGGTTGGCGATTGACACAATTGAAGGTTGGCCGGGCGACGGGCTTTCAATGGTTACGTCGTCCAGGCTAGTCACCGCCACCCAAGGCAAAGAGAATTGGCCAAGCGTGTTATAACGCGAGTAACAGACACCACGCACGCGCACCATTGTGCCAATGTACTTGCTGACAATCCGGGCAGCGTTGGTTCGGTCGATGTTTTCGATGGAAACCCGCACTCGTTGTCCACCCATTGACAGATTCAGATAGTTTCGATCCGACACATCCGTCGCCGAACGTACCACGGCGCTGACTTCAATCCACTGGCTGTCTTCTTTTCCGGTAAAAAGCTCGTTCATCGTCACCCGGTGCGGAACCGGAAGAGGGACTTCGCCGGTGACTCGCATGGCCATGACTTTGACGACCGGAGCGAAATCTCCGACATCAGTAGCGCCTGTGATCTCAACGGACTCCCCGGCGGCCAGTTTATCACGCCCATTGTAATTTAACACCACGTAGATGCCCGCCGTCGCATCCTGGAAAAACAAATCATTAGACCGGACATCATAATAAGTGACGACGCCATGCAGCTTTACCGGCAAACCTTTTTGAGCTTCGGCCGGAGGCAATAAGCGAATCTGCAATACATTCGTCAGGCAAGGCACATTATTTTCCACAGTGCCGGCGGCGCCACTTACGAAAGGCGAGAGAGCAAAAAGCACTGTGACGCAAAGGAAAGTCAAGAGCAGGAAACCTTTTGGCCTTCGGAAAGAAAGCCTCGTTTCGAGTCTACTGGTGATATGCACAGCGCGATCCCTTACTAATAGGATTGTGGCCTCAGTATACCCAAAAGCATGGGGTTTGGCAGCATACTAAAGTATGGTGGAGAGTTAAACTAATGCACGGGTGACATCCCGCGGCGGGGCTGCGTAAAGTGGCGTCGCGATCACGCAAGCTCCAACCATCAATCCTCCCTATTCAACTATCATGAAGATTATTCAAATTGCCGCGAGCGTTGCCGCCATGGCCGGCATACTCTCCATTGCCTCTGCCCAAACTACGAATGTCATCCTGCAAACCGACTTTGACGGTGACGCCGGTGAGGGTAATTATAGTTTCGCCTACGGCTATTGCGTTGCCGGCACTTCCGGCGGCTCCTCGGCGACTGCATTTTCCGGCGGTGGCGTCCAGACTGGAATCGGCGTGGATGGCACCTCTGCCAATTACATTTCTCCTGACTACACGCAGCTGCCTGATGACCCGAATTGGGCGAATCCAGACATCACTTATGCCTACGCCGTGGTTGGTCTCGCTAGTGGCTTCGGCGCTCCGATCAGCCCCATCACTCCCACCAATGCGACCTCGTCATTCGTTTTGAATGCCGATCTGCAGGTTCAGGGATTATTGACCAACCTGCCGAACACAGACGTCAGCATCTCCAAACTTCAATTCACCGACGGAAACGGAAATATTCTATTCGATTTTGTCGGCGACGCGGGCTACGTGGGATCCAATTTCGTCCATATCTCTGTTCCTTTGTCTTCCCTGAACAACGCCGGCGACGCCATGGATCCACTTAGCGACCTGACGAATGCGGACATCGTTGCTTCGATTTCAAGTTTTGTCGTTGAATTCAGCGTCAATGGAATAGAGGGAAGCGTTGCTGGCGCCCAATTGGTATCGCCGCCATTTGGCTTCACCAATACAGGAGGACTGGTCGTGGACAACATCGAATTAGACCAAATGATCAGTGGTGGCAGCGCCGTTCCCACTCCGATGGTAGAACAAACCATCTGGCAGGCTAATTTCGATAACACCTTTCCGAATGACGGCGACTATGGTTTCAATGATCGGGACGGCTCTCCCAACGCGACCAGCAATTGGGCCATTAATCCAACGGGCGGGATGGGCGGCAGCGCTTCGTTCGAATATACGATCGACTTTTCATCCTGGAGTAACAATCCCCCCGTCAACTATTCTGGCTTCGGCCTGGGCGGGGATGAAAGCCCGCTTCCTTATGCGCTCACTTCGTCGAGCCACGCATCTTATCGGATTTACCTGTCGGCCAAAGTGGGCGGGACGAGTGCCGGAGTCACTAATATTCCAGGCCAGGTCGACCTTTCATTTTTTATTCCCAACGGCACGGAAGTGTATGATTTGACTTCGCCTTTCGAATTTTCGACGAATTGGCAATCGTACGAATTTGACGGGGCAACCAGTTTGCAGGTCGCTACCTGGCTTACCGGAGCGCAGACCACGTTCAACCAGGACGTTTCGCAGGTTAATAAAATTGAACTGCAACTCTCCGCCCAGGGCAGTCCGGATATTGGCGCGCCGTTTGGTTTTGCCACCAATGCCACTATGGACATTGATAATATCAAAGTGGTGGAACTGGTCCCGGGATTGGCCCCGATCACCGTCATCCGGTCCAACGGCCAAACTCAAGTGATCTGGACGGATCCAGCAACCGGTGGAACCGCGCAACTCCAAAGCGCGACAAGTGTCAATGGGCCGTATACTGATGTAGCCGGAGCTGTCTCAGCCACGGCGTCGCCCTATATTGTTCCATCCGGCAGCCAACAACAATTCTTCCGGACGGCATGGGTTCCTTAAAGGAGGAAAAGGAATTTAAGCGCAGTTTGCAAAAATAAAAATTTAGTTAACACCCCGGGGCGGCCATCGCTGCTCCGGGGATAAATCACAACCACAAATGATTTCCTGGTCTTATCGACGAACCTGTATGCGCACTAACAGCCTATTAATTCTCGCACTAATCACCGCCAGTCTTGTTCTATCTGCTTCAAAGACGCTTGCCTGGAATTGTTCAATTTGCGACCAATTTGGCACCTGCGATGACGGGGCGTCCTGGCTGGTGACCCAGGATGTTTGGGGACCAGCGACTAACTGGCAACAATGCCTCTACAGTGATTCTCACAGCCACTGGCAAATCGTCGCCAATCTTAAGGGCCAGACGTGGGTGGGATCCTACCCCCATGCCAGCTATAATGTAAACGACTCGCTAAACGATGTTTTGAGCAACTCCACTCCGCTCCTGGCCACCTGGAATGCCAGTTACCCGGAAACCAACAAATTCGATTTCGCCTACGACTTGTGGCTAAACGGCACGACCTATGAGGTCATGATCTGGTTGAACTGGAACAATACCGCTCCCATTGGCGGCAATCCATTCACCACCGCGACCATTGATGGTATCACATATAACGTCTACGAAGGAGCCGGAGGCAGTGGTCCTTATTGTATTTCTTTTCTTCCCCAAACCCACATGATGGATTCGGCTACGAATTTCAATCTTTGCAACGTTCTGAACTGGATCAACAATCTCAAATGGAGTGGCGGACCCGGAGGCTATTTCTGGCAAAATCCAACCTTCAATAGCGTACAGTTGGGCTGGGAGATTTGTGATACTTATGGCAGCACCGTGACCTACAGCATGAACTTTTTCAATGTGTATTATGGGAACGCAAGCACCACCCCTCAAACGCCAACGGTGGAGAAGCCCATGTGGCAGGCAAATTTCGATAGTACTTTTCCCAACGATGGCGACTATGGCTTCAATGATCGGGACGGCTCGCCTAACGCCACAGGCAGTTGGGCCACCAATCCGACTGGCGGTATCGGCGGCAGCGCCTCTTTTGAATATACCGTGAACCTATCAGCGTGGAGCGGCAATCCGCCCGCCAGCTATTCGGGCTTCGGTTTGGGCGTGGATGAAAGCCCGCTTCCTGACGTGCTTACTTCTGCCAGCCAGGCGTCATACCGGCTTTATCTGTCGGCTAAAGTGGGTGGGACCCTTGCCGGCGCCACCAACGTTCCCGGCCAGGTAGACCTTTCTTTTTTTATTCCAAACGGCACGGAGGTGTTTGATTTGACATCGTCGTTTACGCTTTCAACCAATTGGCAATCCTATGAATTTGATGGGGCCACGAACCTCCAAATCGCCACGTGGCTTACGGGAGCGCAAAGCCTGTTCAACCAATACGTTTCGCAGGTCAACAAGATGGAAGTGCAAATCAGCATCCCGGGCAGTCCGAATGTCGCTACGGAGTTCGGTTACGATAACAACAACACCGTGGATATTGATAATATCAAAGTGGTAGATCTCGTTCCTGGACTGGCCTCGCTCACCATCATCCAAACCAACGCCCGAACTCAAGTCATGTGGGCAGACCCGCCGACCGGTGGAACTGCGCAACTTCAAAGCGCAACAAATGTGACGGGCCCATATATTGACGTGGCGGGAGCCACCTCAGCCACAACGTCACCTTACATCGTGCAGCCAGGCACCAATCATCAATTCTTCCGAAATGTGTGGGTACCGTAAGAATAGAAAATTTAGGGCGGGGTCTGGATGCGGTAAAACCTTTGAGGCTGGCTAGTAGAATTTTGGTCAAAAATTTTGAGGACGCCTCCGGATCCGGATACATTAGTGACGATCAGCGTATTCCAAACGCCACTGGCCACGTTACTATTCCATTCTGCCCGGTAAGACCCCAGCGCAATGCTGGTAAAATTAATCGAGACTTTCTGGTTGGCGTTTGTGATCGCAAGCTGGCCCGGCGTGGCCAGGCCCTGTTTCATCGCCAGCAGCAGAGGGTCGGTTTGGCCACTCTGATGGTCCAGCGACAATTCCCAGATCATCACTCCTCCCAACCCCTCATTGCGGGCATAGCTGATCATGGATTGGCAGGCACGTTGATCTTCGTAGGAGACGAAGAGGTTGTCCGCCGGAGTGGAGTTCGTGATACTCAGATAGGGCGCCTGCGCGTTGGTATCCCAGTGATACGAAGCCGACTGGTAATAGCTGGCTATGATCGTGGTATAATCGGCGTAGTTCATGGAGGGCGCATTGGTGGTCCATGATTGGCGCGGCTGGTCAACCCCGCCGGTGGAAACGCCGGAGCCTCCCTGCCAAAGGTACCCATAAAACGGGATGCCGATGCCGAGCTTGGCCGCGGAGACACCATTGGCCAAATAATTGCCGATTGCGCCGTTCACTGAAGGAACGAGACCACTGGTACTGGGAAAGTGATAGCCGCCATCATAGACCGGGGTATTGAACCAGGTCACCCATCCCTCATACGGCCCGGAAAGGTCATAAGTCATGACATTGATCTGGTCAAACTGGCTTTGTAGCGCGGCATACATAAGGTATTGCGCGGTCGGCGGATCGTAATAAGGTGGATAGGCGGCAGCGGCCACGGTTAACAATTTGTGCTGGGGAAAAGTGTTTAAAGCAGAACGAAGGCGGTACACCAAATTGGTAAAGAGCGGGGCATCCGCGAGCGGAAGCGGTTCCCAATCAATATCCACCCCATCATAGCCGCGCGCCGCCATAAAATTGGTAAGATTGTTGACGAAGGCCACCACGCTGGGGCTGCTCGCAGCTTTTTGAAAGTTACTTTCCGTGTCCGCTCCGCCCACGCAAATGATCACTTGTTTGCCCGCGGCATGCGCCCGCGTCAC
>DASXFM010000181.1:0-12349 GCA_036489615.1 Verrucomicrobiia bacterium
TCCAACGTCACCGCATCAGCGAGAACGAGTTCTCCGAACTGACTCCATTCCGACAGCCCCGCGCCCGTAATATCGTGAAAGTCTGGCACGGCAAACGAAACGGTCTGCCACTGGTCACTACCGTTGAGGTCCGCTTGCGCCGCATAATCATCCAACTGGATCACCAGTTTATTGGGTTGAGCCGACCGCACGTCCACTACCAGCCTGGCGCCCGACGGAGCCGGCCATTCAGAGACATGTAATTTGTGGGTGCGCCAAGGCCATTCCCCGGCTTCATTATAGGTGTACCAATCTCCCTGCCAGCCCGGGGCAAAACTCTCAATCAGCCGGGATACTTTCAAAGCCGGCTTCACGTGAGCCGCCTGCAACCTTTCTGGTGAAGCCATTAATAACTTTGAAGAAATCGAAAAGTTAGTTGCGGTATAAAGGGCATAATAAAAACCCGCACCGGTGACCGGTCCGGGCAAAGCGTAACGCACATTAGCATAAGCCCAGAGAGGCTGGTTAACATTGAAAATCGGCAGGCGCGCCTGCCATCCCGTCCCTGTTTTATAGGCTGCCACATGATGCCAATAGCGATTAATACTGTTGGGGACTGACTTCGGATCGGTTTGCAGACCGTCCTGCGTGTAATAAACATCGACCGATTGACATGGCTGCGAAGCATCAGTCCGCACGGTCATCAGCGGCGTGGCATGAGGTCCATTCAATTTCCAGGTCACTCCGGGCGTTTCCGGCAACAGTGCCGCTCCTTGCAGGTAATGGTCAAACCAAAGCATGCCCGCGACGGTAAATTCGGGCATCGAACGATGGTTGAGTTGCGGCGGGCGGACCAGGCGAAAGTCTTTGGACTGGATGGTTTCGGCGGTTTCCTCGACCCCTAAAATCGTGCCGTGGAAATCGTCGGATGGGTTTATAAACAGCACCGGGCACGTGATCCGTTGCGCGTAAGCGGCGTTGTTGAAAGGCGTATCCTTTTGGTTATCTGACCCGTCCTCGATACCCCCGGCAGACGTGATTACGCCCGCTTTCACGCGTGGATCCGTTGCAGCCACATACAATGTCAGATTCCCTCCCATCGAATGACCGTAGACACCCAGGCGGGTGCCGTCCACTTCGGGTTGCTGTTCGAGAAATGTCAGCGCGCGCCGGGCGGCAAGGGTGATAAGAAACCAATTATTATTACGTGCGCTCACCACGGAGTCCAAGGTCTTGCTGTCAGGTTGAGCGGAATGAAAATGGTCGTCATGGGTATGTTGCGTGGCATCCACCGCACCCCAATCGGTGTTCGGCCCTTGATAGTTGTCCACGCCGCCCAGGGGATTGCCCGCCCAATTAAGGGAAATGCAGGCGTAACCGCGTTTGGCGTTGGTGACCACGGCATTGATGTTTGCGCTCTGCCCCCCGCCGTGGATCTGCACCAATCCAGGCAGATTCGTGCCACCTTCCGGATAACCATAAATCGCCGTCATGATGGACTTTTGGCCTTTGAAAATACCAATCCGGTAACGCACGACCCGCAGCACCACTCCGTCCTGCTTCCACTCTTTGTTGATTTGCGTCTCCAACGGTTCCCGCCGCGGATCGTAGCCCGCCCATAATTGTTCAACCGTTTTTGGAGCCACTCCGTTTTCGAGCGGCGGCAAGGTCTCCTGTGCCAGCGCCGTCAAAGACGCCCCCAACGCTAAGAGCAGAGAAATCGTTAATTTTATTGCGGTGTTCTTCATTCGTTTCATTTATTAGATAAGCCTTCGACCGGGACCAGCGTTAGCGCGGAAATACGGATACCTTTGCCCGCCGGACTAGTAGGATTCAGCACCAATTGCTGTAGGCCGGCTTTGGGAAAATCCATCATACCGACGCGATAGGTACGGAAACGCGGCAGCGCACTGTCGAAGGCTTTGCGCGTGGAACGTTCGCCGGTATCAATCAGCGGGAAGGTAACGTTCGCACCACCGCAACGAACGCGCCACTCAGAGTAGTCGTCTTCGGCGGGACAGGTATATTCCACATCGAGATAGAAAGTTCCAGGCTCGATCGTGCGAAACTTCCAGGTGGCCGAACTTTCCGCGCCTGACCAGCTGCCCAAACCCTCGGCATGTTTCCAGTCGCCGAATTTTTCCATCCAATCCACACCGTTATTGGTGCAGCCGGACTGGTGAGCCTCGCCCGTCTTTAGTTCGTTGCGGAAGCCATTGAGAACATAATGTTCGCGGCTCGCTTCCGGCACTCCGGCCAGTTCGACCGTCACGACCGGGATCAGGACATCAGGGCGTTGCGTCGGCAAGGTTATTTCAACGACCTCGGCGTTTGATTTGACCGGCAATTTTATTCCGCCTTCCAATCGGGCGCTCTTAATTTTTGTCGTCAATCCGGGCACAATCAATCGTCCATCTGATGGCCAGTTAAAAACATGGAGAAACAAAGTATCGCCGTGCGCCGTGCATTCTCCCCACGCGAGCGGGCCGAATGGCGTTGGGTCGGCGCCTTCAATGGCCTCCTCGTGGGCATGGACCCAGCGTCCCACTTCACGAAGGATGCGCGCCGATTGTTCCGGAATGCGCCCCGTGCCGTCAGGCCCAATATTCAGCATGTAAGTGCCGCCACGGCTGACTACGCTCACCAGGCGTTCCGCGATTTCGCGCGGGCTTTTCCAATCATGATCATACCAGGCGTAGCCCCACGTGTCGTTAATGGTGTCCGGTGTCTCCCATAGGCCGGGCCGCGGCAAAGGCGGTATTTCCTGGTCGCCCAGCGTGTCATAGTCGCCCAAGCCATTGCCGATACGGCTGTTCACCAGGCATTGCGGTTGAAATTGATGAACGAGGTCCACCAGCATTTTTGATTCTTCCGAAGTAATCGGCCCAGGCGTATCAAACCAAATGCCGGCGAGCGGGCCATAGCCCTGGAGCAATTCCTTGATTTGCGGAACGGCTTTGGTGTTGAGGTAATGCTCAAAATCACGGCCGTCCGCAGGCCAATCCCAGGTATTGCCCGCCGCATCGCGTTCGTGCCAGTCCGTCGTTTGTGAATAATAGAATCCGAGCCGCACGCCCTCCGCCTGACACGCTTCGGAAAGCTCTTTCAAGGGATCACGCTTGAAGGGCGTGGCGTCCACGATGTTGTAAGATGACGCTGCCGACTTGAACATGGCGAAACCCTCGTGATGTTTGGCAGTAATCATGATGTGGGTCATGCCGGCGTCCTTCGCCAGTTGCACCCACTCGCGGGCATTGAAGTTGGTCGGGTTGAATTGCGCCGCCGTTTGTTCATACTCAGACACGGGAATTTTGGCGCGATTCATCAGCCATTCCGAGATGCCATAGTAGGTTTGGCCATTCCATCGGCCGCCCAACTGGGAGTAAAGACCCCAATGAATAAACAAGGCAAACCGTGAGTTTTTCAGCCATGCGCCTCGCACCAGATTGGTGTTCGTATCGGCGGCGCCCCACATATCGGCGGAAGTGCCGCTAACGACCGGGTTGATACTTGCCGCGGACGCGCTAGCCAGGCAGGAAATCAGGACGGAGTAAACTATAGAAATTCTTAGCACCTTGCGTAATTTTATAGGCTCCATATTTTCTGGTCGCTTCAATAAGCAGATGCCCGGCGCATCAGGGATGCGTCAGGCGGTAAAAAACTGTTGGCTGCGTCGGGACGAGGTTGACGATATAGGGCGGCGTGGCTCCGGTAACATTGAACCAATTGGTCGTTAAACCAACGTTAAGACTGTTTGTTTGCGCCTGGAGTTGCCACAGCTGGTTCGCCGGCCAGTTTAAGACCAACTGGCCGGCGTTGACCGAGCCAGTGATGATGCTGTTGGCCGGTGACGCCAGGTTGGCAGCCAGCAGGCTGATGTCGGTTTGGGCCAGGGCTTGATTATAAATCCGCACGTCATCGATGGTGCCGTTTAAAAACTCGGTCGGGGTAGTTCCCGGCAAGGCGGCGATTCTTATGGCGCCGGCTCCGTTGCCGTTTTGCGCGGCACCGGAGGCCATAAGCCGACCATCCACATAAAGTTCCCGGGTGCCAGCCGTGGCATCCTGCACTCCCACGATCAAATGCCATTGTCCAATGCTAGCGACCGTTGGGCTTACAACATTGGTAGCACCGCTAAAGGCCCATTGATTTGCCGCAGTAATTCCCAAGCCATACCATGCCCCAACCGTGCTGTCCTTTGCTAAAATGGTGGTCGCAGTATTTGGCAGATCATTCAATTTTACCCACGCCGAAATCGTGAAGCTCTGAGTACTGGTAAATTGCATGTCAGAGATGTTTGGAACATTTACATATTGGCTGGCGCCATCAAACGCCAACGCGGCGTTGCCTTGTATTCCAGGTACGTATATTGGCTGATTGATGGCGGTGCCGTTGGCCGTGCCAACCGCATCGTTAGCATTATCTTCAAAAGGCCACTCGTGAATCGGCGATGGCTTGTTGATGGCCCAGGGCGTGCCGCTGACCTTCACGCGCACCGCCATCCAGGCGTTGGGCGAACCAGGCGCGCTCACCGAGAACGAGTTCAAGCCATTAACCGCCGTGAGCATCGAAGAACCGCTGACCGGTACGGTCTTCAGGAAATTCCAGTTCGCGTCATACACACCCGCCGTGCCGCTGCCACTGTAGACTAAGTAATCGTTGTATGGAATTGTGCCGCTGATACTGGCGCTGCTGCCGTTGAGCGTCAGCATAGGATTGACCAGGCCGATTGCTTGATTCTCCTGCATCGTCATGATGGAACTTACCTTGACGGTGGGCGTTACCCCGCCGGGTACATATCCCAGGAATAATGAAAAACTGCCCACGGCTCCATAATTGAACGTCCCGATTTGGCCCGAGTTGATCCAGCTATAACCCGTCGCACTGGATCGATACATTTCCACCTCGCCGTTCGGAATCTCAATCGTTTCCGTCCCCGAAAAGTTCACCGTGACCACATAATAACGGCCTCCGATGTTCAATACCAAATCGGAGCCGCTGCCGTCGCCGGTCAGCGTGATCGCAATCCCCCGGGCCTGGCTCATATTGATCGGCGTCGACACTCCCGGGATTTGCGTATAGTTCCAGTTATAAGGAGTCTGCGTGGTAAAAGTCAGCGAGCCGGTCGGCAACAGCGAAACATTGCCGGAATTGGTGGCTGTCATACTCGGCAATACCAGCAACTCAATCTGCGGCGTCTGCGCAGTGTATGGGTTGGTCAACGAGTTCAGCGTGCCGCCCGCTTGCATAAACTGGTGCGGCGAGATGGGTCCCGATTCGGTCATTAGCTGCCAGGGCGTATCCGCACCATTGCGCAGCATGGCCTGTTCGGGGGTCAACAACCATTCACCGTTGGTTAGCGATGGCACGTAGAATGTCGGTCCGGAAGACATCAACTCGGCCTGTTCATTCGTTGTCAGATAGGGGGCGAGGGCCTGCCAGAGATAAAGATTGGTCACCACCCCGCTCCACCATCCCTGGTTGGTGATCGTGTTTACTGTCGTTCCTACATGATAGCCACCGATCGCCATATTTGCGCAATAGGAGGCCTGCAATCCAAAACTGTATTGGTCCTCGTCCAGGTGCGTCGCCATCAGGGAGGGATCCCAAAGCCGGACTTCTGCCGACGGTGCATTTTCCAATCGATATCCCGGTCCGCCATCGTGTTGCTGGACCGAATCGAAGTTATATTCGAAATGCCCCCACGGCGCGCTCCCGAAGGAGGAGTTCGCATGCACCGGATGATTTAGAGCCTCATAGAGTGCCTGCGATTCTCTTCTTGGGCCCCAATTGCCCAGATCCTGGTTTTGCTCCAACGAATCGTAGTCAGCCTCGAGGATTTGTTCCTGGTTCATCAAGGTCGCATAACGCACAGCCAGGTTCGTGAACAGCATTGAACGGCTGTCCGGAACAAATGACCCTCCTTCTGACAGGAGGAAATTAACTTTACTGCCCGCTGCGTGGCTCTCACCCCAATAACTGCCAAACTGGCCGACTCCGCTTCGGTTAACGCTGGATACCAGCCAGTTCGTCGGGTTTACCACGGACACTGAACTCAGGATTAGGTCATTGCTGATACTCAAGAGGGAATTGCCACCATTCACGGGACTAAACCATGCCGGATAATAGGGCGGATAATCATCCGCCAGCGGAACAGACGAACCCTGGTCGTAATTGCCCCAGGGGGGTGGATCAACCATCAACTGACATCCCGTATCCGGTTGCACATTGAAGGAGGTTGAACTCCCGTTGATGCTGCTCAGGAGGGTGCCGGTTGCCCAGCGCCCCAAATCGGAAGACAAGCCAGTGGGGGATGTCGCGCCATAGGTCGGATCAGCGTAATTCACGAAAACAGAACTCCAATGAAAATACAGGCTGATTCCCCGCGCCGCGCAGTATTGCTCAAATGCCGTCACGTCGGACAAACCATTCGGGAAAAGATTGGTGTTGATGGAGTCTACGGCGGCTTGTCCTTTCCAGTAATAATCGAAGATGTAGAGTCCGTTCAGGCCGGAGGAATGCATAATATCAGCGGCATTATAGAGGTCATCCAGGTTGTTTGGTACCAGGTACAAAAGCTTCGATGGAACCAAATCGCTCTGCCATTCAGTTATCCATGCCTGGGCGGCAGCACGATTCCAGCCATTGGTCAGGTTCGCCCGGTTCGGTTCCGGCAGCGAAGGTTCCCCGGCCCAGATGTCATACAGAATGTCATCATGCTGGGCCGCGCTATTGGCCGTGAAAATGGCCAAGGCGCCCATTGGCTGAAGCAGAAAACTACCAGTGGTTTGGCTGTTGAGTTTATTATAAGGGTAAGCGTAGGCATTCGCCTGGCTGTACTGGATATACGGCCAGAGGACCTCAACCGGATTATCGATTGATAAGATGTCCTCCATCGGATCCAGTCCCAAACTGTAGATTTGCCAGCCGTCGTTAATTTGCCCGCCATAAGGGAACGGGTAACATTGAAAGGCGACCGACCAGCCGATCCAGTTGGTATCTATCCCGCCGGATGGACCATCGGACACATTCACCAGGGAAAACTTCAGGTAGCGATTTTGGGAGGTGACCTGAAAAGTGACATTGTAACGGCCATCAGCCGTCGAAAACAGCACCAGGTTGCTAGCGACCTCTACCAAATTGGAAAAGGCTATCTTTGTGCTGGTCTGCTCGTTCCAGAGATAAAAACCCTGGGAATCATAATTTTTATTTTCGCCGGTGTCCTTGCGTATAATCGTGGTAATAGCCGCGCTGGGATTGAAAGTGATTGCTATCAGTGAATTGGAGAAAGTCACGTTGCCGGTCTGTTGCATGACCACTTGTTCTAGCGTGTCCGTGCTGCCGGAAAAATTTCCTCCGCCTGTATATTGGGCCGTGATGGGGTTGACCCCAACTGGCAGATCCGACACATAAGGGGTTTGGGCTGTGCCATTGACCAGATTGCTGGTGCAGAACACCACGCCATTGGTCAGGAAGGTCACACTACCCGTGGCGTTGACCGCCGGCATCCCGTTGGCCAGCACTGCCACACCGAAAGCGACCGGAATTTGATACGCATTGGTCTGGCTGGAAGACGTCAGCAACAGGGAAGTGCCGTTAGTGATGAGCACCGAGCCCGTCAAACCTGTGACGGTATAGTTGGCGGCCTGAGCGCCGCCCAAGGTGAGCGTGCCCGGCGACGCAATGGCTTGCTCGCCCGCGGTGCTGCCCGCTAACCCCACACTGCCGGAAGCCAGAGATACATTATCGCTGCCAACAATATTCGTAATGGTAAGAATACCAAAGGCCGCGTTGGTCGTTCCGTCATAAGCCCGGGCGCCGGTCAATCCCACCGGCAGCGGCCCTACCGTCTGCATCAAGGAATAGGTGCTTGAATTGTAATTGGCATCCCCGCTATATCTGGCGCTGATTAGGTGTGACCCCACCGTGAGGCTGCCGGTTCTAAGGCTGGCTGATCCGCCCGACACAATGTTGGTGGCCACAGCGCTGCCATCCACGCTAAAGATAAAATTACCAGTTGCGTTGCCGGCCATAATCCCATTCGTCACCACCGTCGCCGTAAAGGTGAGATTGTTGTTTCCATAAACCGGACTGCCCGAAGTGAGGGCCAATAGGGTGGAGGTGGAGACTGCGGAACCGGTTATTACCAGATATAATTCACCGTTGCTGATGGCGAGTGATGCCGTCCCATTGTTGCCATCTCCATTAACCGTAAGTGCGCCACCGGGAAGCGTGGCCACCGTACCACTAGTGCCTTTAGCGATCAGCTTGTAAGGTGATCCCGCCGCCGTCAAAGCCACTCCACCGTTCGCCACAGTAACGGTCACCGGCGTGTTTGCGCCCAAAGTTAGGGTACCCCCCCCGGACAAAGTCAGGGGAACAGCGCCACCTGAACTTGCTGGCTTAAAACTCGTGAACTGAAGTGATATGGTGCTCGATAAGGTCAGTCCTTTGCCGACTGCGGTAGCCAGGGTCGCGCTGCGCGTGCTGCCGCTCACTTGAAGCGTTTTCCCGGAACCTAGCGTAGCGGCGGTGGTCAAACCGGAGACATTGAAGGTCGCTCCAGCGGCGATACTGACTTGGGGCGAGCTGGCGATTGAGCCGCTGCCGCTCAAAGCGAGCGTCCCGCTACTGATCGTTGTGTTGCCGCTGTACGTGTTTACCGCCGTGAGCAGCAAGGTGCCCGCACCAGCCACCGTCAGCCCCGCGCTGTTCGTGAGCGGGCCGTCGAATTCCAATGTGTTGTTACTGACCGTGATCGTGGGAGTCACTGCACCCAAATTTACCGCATTGCCTCCAAAGTTCAGCGAGCTGCTGCCGACAAACGCGAAACTACCACCAATTTGAACATTGGCGTTTCCCAAATTCAACGTCATCGCACTCCCGCTGGTATTATCCACCGCGCCTCCAGCCAGATTGAATACTTGCGTCCCAGCCGGAGCTACCCCGCCGATGGCGCTAGCAGCATTGGCCGTCGCAAAGTTCAACGTCCCGGCGAGCAATTCATAACTCGCTTGCGCAACGCTGGAATCCGCATAGGCATCGGTCAGATTCACCGTTCCGTTGGTCATATCCTGGATAAATTGTTGTGCATTGCGGCCAACATCATTGCAGTTGAAATTAACGGTCCCTCCCCCATATATGGTCGTCGTGGTGAAAGCCCAATTAGCATTTTCCTGGGCGATGCTGAAGGTGCTGCCGGTGGGTACCGACCAGGTTTCTGGCGCCAGAAAATTGAACACATTGAAGGTCTGCAAATTAACCGAACAGGGAGCATTGAAAACGACGCCGGCAATCAAAGGGCCGTTTGCCGTCACCGTAAAAGTGCTGTTGCTGATACCAGTCGTCCCGGGATAGCCAAAGACCAATTGGGATGGATAAAAATTTCCGCCAGAATACCAATTAGGCAACGCCCCCGGCGCCATGACCCCCGTGGAATCTGTGGTCCAATCCGTGGCCGTCCAATCAATGGTCTGTCCGTTGGGATTGCCAAATCCGGCGGTAGTACCGTTGACATCCAGATAATACGTCGTGGCGCTCTGACCAAACGCCACCGGGGCAAAGGCCGCTAGCAGTGTGGCGCATAATATAACGAGGATAGTTCGAAGAGGCGCGGGGTACATTAGGGTTGAAATTTGGCCGGCGTACGATTATCCGATAACGATTGTTTTCACTAGTTAGTTTGCGAGCACACCATGACTGACCATGGCCTGGCTTCGCTTGAGATTTATAACCATTTTAATCTATAGGGGTTATCGAAATAGGAAATAGACAAATCCCATGAGTTCTTGGCCTTTTTTCACAAAGACCTCAATTGCCTGGGGCACTCGCCACGAGCAACATCGCGGTATGCGGCGCGAGCGAGGATACCCGGTATTCTCCCTCATGGTCCCCGAGTTGTTCGCCCGTCCAGTAGTTTTTTAAACTTACCTTGTGGGATAGTTTGACTACCCGTTCCACGGGCGTGTCACCATAGTTGAAAAGATAGAGATATTCGTCCCGGCCATGCGGAGCGCGTCCCACCGTCAGCGTCTCATCCGCAAAATTGGCCGCCTGTCCCGTGGGGGGAATTAGTTTTCGGAGTATTTCCACGCGTTCAGGCGAGAGTGCCGGCAGATCGTCCCCGCTTAACATCATGCCACCGGAAGCCTGAAGGGTCGTCGCATGAAAGATCACTTCGTTCAAAGGCAATCCCGCTGTGTCGGACAACACGGCGCAATCGGGGTCGTTCCACCAAAACCGGCCATTTTGCCAACCACGCAGCAAATTCTGCCGTCCATCGTCGCGGATATGCGGCCAGTCTCGCGCAATGTCATTTCCACTGCGAGCGCCGTCCAGAAGCCCCAGTGATGGCCAGATGGGATGATTACATCCAAGAATAAAGGCATCGCCCGCCCCTTTTAAGATAGCTTCCATGCCGCGACGATAGGCTTCAATTCGCGTCGCCTTCGGATCGTAAAAATGGCCCTGCTGAAGCGCACCCCAGTAAGTCGCATCCAGCTTGAAATAAGTGCAGCCCCATTCCTGATGCAGGGTGCGAAAGGTTTGTTCCAGGAACTTCTGCGCGTTAGGATTCGTACCGTCCAACGCGTACCAGGGCCCCAGCCGCCAGCCACCAAAACCAACTGTATCCGAGCGCAAGGGCTTGCCGTCGGAATCTTTTATAAACCAGTCGGGATGGTTGTGAAACAATTTCGATTCCGGGCTCGCGATGAAGGGGGCAACCCAAATGGCCGGCTGTAAACCACGGTCGCGGATTTCCCGCAGAACAGATTTGGTGTCGCCGCCGAAAGCTTTTCCGGTATCCAACCAGTCGCCCATCCATGACTGATAGCCATCGTCAATTTGGATGTAGCGCAATTGTGGCAGGTTGGTGGCGATCCAATCCAAATTTCGCCGGATTTCCGCCACGGTTATTTGGGGACCAAAGGAATACCACGAACACCAGCCCATCGGCGGGGCCTTGAACCCGGTGCGGTGCGGATGATTCTTTTCGATGCGGGCGGCGAGGTCATTTAACAATGATTCGCGCTTCGGCCCGGCTTCGCAAAAAAATTCCTCCATGTGCCAGCTTTCGCCTGGGGCAAGCTCCAACCCCTCGCAATCCAGTGAAATTAAAAGTCGTTTTGCATCAAAGGAGATACGGCCATCAAAGCGGCGGCAGGAAGCGAACCCAAGTAAAATTTGGTCCATGCCCGCTGGACGCAACAGCATCACGCCATACACGGTGCGCAATCCTTCTGGTTCTTCAAGCCGGTAGTGCTTGCGATCGGTATAGTTGCCCCAATCCTCCGGGGCGGCCAGCGTGCCGCCACTCTGCGAGAGCATCTGGAAACCTTCTCCATAAAACGGCGTGCTGCCCGGTAAACCATGCTGAAGGTCGAATAAATCGACTCGCGCCACCCGCACTGGCGATTGGCCGTGGTTGATGAGAGTCGCTGTACAGATGGCACCATCCCAGGAACGTTTCACTTGCACCACGTTTGGATCAGCTTTTTCGCCTCCCACTAAAATGACGCTGGCCGGGACTTGGTGGAGATTCTGAATCAATGGACTTTTTTCTCTGGCAAATCCCATCGGGACACAACCGAACAAGATCGCACATATGAACACAATGGCTTTAAGCTTCATAGTGGTGGGTGATTCACTTTCTGCTATTTTGAGCAGTGCTCATCTCAAACGGGGCCGCTGGCAATCCGGCGGTGTTGAACAAAGAAACGTCAGGGTTATCGGCCCAGGCGTAACGCACTGCCAGTGGTGTGGTGACGCCTGCGGCTGCAAGAATAATTTCGTCCTGTTGCACCTCCGCGGTGGCGGGAGCAAATTTTCCATCCACTCCCGCCAGTTCGAAGCCATTGGGAGTCTTGACCTTGAGTACCAATTGCTGCCCCTTCCCCTCGGGATTGAAGGCAAGCACAACCTTACTTCCTTGAAAACGAGCAACGGTCAGCTTCGGCCCGGAGGCGACTACCTTCCGTCCGTAAACCTGTTTCAATGCGATTAGCGCCAGTCTTTTCCCCACGTCTTGTTTGTCCGGAGGATGTATATTCCCGGGTACCCCGATATCAATGCCAATCGCCAGGCCAGTATCAGGCACGGTATCAGCCACCGTTTGCTGGGCGGCACGCAATTCAGTAAAAGCGCCCGGGTGATACCAGAAAAAAGGCGGACTATCAAAACTGACCAGTTGCATCATCAGAAAAGGCAACCGGCCCTGCTTCCAGGCCTTGCGCCAGCCGCCGATCAACTGAGTCATCAACTCGGGATATTCCGCGGCATAGCGTGAATTACTCTCACCCTGATACCAGATCACGCCTTTGATTTCCATGATGGTAAGCGGCGCGATCATCCGGTCATAAAGATAGCCGGT
>DASXFM010000188.1:0-4354 GCA_036489615.1 Verrucomicrobiia bacterium
CGTGGATCTATCAATGGACCCGGCCTTAAATCAACTCCCCGCACCGTTGCCCGTAGATGCCACCGTCCTGGCCGGTCGTTCACTTGATGAATGGAATGCCGCTTACGCGAAGGTGGAAAATTATTTTTACGCGCTCAGAGTTCGTAATAAGACGTTACTTGGCCAGTCTGTGCTTCGTGTTCTCGACCGGGCCATGGCGCGGGCCGTCTCGGAACCGAACCGGTCGGCAACGGAACTGGCCGTTGAGGAAATGGAGCGTCTGGTGAACGAGTGGTTTGCCGATGTTTTGCAGATATCACCCGAGCAGCGCGATCGCACGCTCTCGACCCGCGGTCGGCTGGCTCTTTTGCTGGCCGATATGCCCGGCAGATGGCAGGATCAGTTTCTGCGTCCCGGACCCTGGCCGGACGAATTTGTCAGCGCAATGCGCGAAGGTTACCTGCGCGCCGGACCCGATTTTCAACTCTCTAAAATGACGCCGCGTCCCTTCGATCTGGGCCCGTTGACCACCCTTACCCAACTCGGCAGATTGCCCTACGTCCGCATGATCCTCATCTGGACGCTTTTTATTCTGCTTTTCGTCCTGATTTTTAAGCTAACGCACGAGCATTAAGCGGTCTATGCCACCGCCCGGTCTGGCGCAATAGCCGCAGCCTTTGCCAGCAGCGCATCGAGATTTTCGATACAGAAACGGGACCAGGATTCATAAGCATCTGGATTTTTTGCGGCTTCGCTCACGGAAACGAACTCGGCGCCCACAATGCCATCGCGCCCGTTCGCAATCGCGGCATCAGCCACGTAAACAATATGGACAATTCCCAAATGCACGTAGCCTACGTCCGTGCTGTCGTCGTTGATGACGGCTACGGCCATTTCGTTGGTGACATCAATGGCGACTTCCTCCATCAACTCGCGCCGCATCGCTTCGTGGTAGCCGGGGCCCTCCGAGAAAAGGCCGGTGTCTTCCTCGGAAATGTGGCCGCCGACGCCTACCGAATACAACCCGTGCAAGCGAGTCTCCTGTCCGCCCTTGCCGCGTCGGTAGCGCAATATCCGGTCGCCGTGGATGATGAGAGCATAAGGGATCAACTGCTTATAGCGCCGGTCCTGTTCGGCTTCGCTACGGTTCAGATAAAGCACGTTGGCCTGGGCACTGACAACGGGCAGATATTTTTCCACTTCCACGCTCAGGCCCTGGAACACGCCGATTTTTTCAAAAAGGGTTCGCTTGAAACACAGGACTCGTTCTTCGGTAGCCATATTTATCTTTCCATGTTGATGACGCATTGCGACACAACGAAGCAAAACTTATTTTTCTTGTTGGCAATTTATTCACAACGCCAAAATTTAAACGGGGCGGCCCGAAAACATGCCCCCGCCGGCCGATGGCATCCCGGGCTGGAAATTCTCCGGCAAATCTTCTGGCAACAGCATCGTGAGCGCGTCACGGTCGGCCTTGCCGCTGTCAACGAGGCGCGTGCTTTGGTTGCGGACCGCCGTTTCAAACAAATTTCGCATTTCGCGCGCATTACCGAAGTGATCGCTGCGCGCCGCTCGCAGGCCCTGGCAAATAGTTAGGACTCGTTTTTCGGTTTCCGGCGCGCAAACCAGTCCACTCTGCGCGGCCATGCGGTGAAAAATTTCGAGCAATTCCTCCGGGGCATAGTCTGGAAAATTGAGATAATTCGTAAAACGCGACTCCAGCCCGGGATTGGACGCGATGAATTGCTTCATGGGCTCATTATAGCCCGCCACAATGACGATCAACCGATCGCGGTCATCCTCCATCCGCTTGAGCAACGTCTCAATGGCCTCAGTTCCGTAATCCTGCTCGCCCCGTCCTGCCAGTGAATACGCTTCGTCGATGAACAGGATCCCGTCCAAAGCGGAATCAATCATCGCGTGCGTCCGGACCGCCGTTTGCCCGACGTATTCGGCCACCAATCTGCCCCGGTCGCATTCCACGACGTGGCCGCGCCGGAGAAGTCCGAGTGATTTGTAAATGCGGCCCATCAGCCGGGCCACCGTTGTCTTTCCGGTGCCGGGATTGCCAAAAAATACACTGTGCAGACCCGCCTCCACCACCGGCAACCCCTGTTTACGGCGCAACATCTGCATCCGCGCGAAATTGGTCGAGCGATGGACCTCGTTTTTCACCGGCTCAAGCCCGACCAGTGCGTCCAGTTCCTTGAAAATGGCGGCCAGATCTTCTTCGCTTACGCCCGGATCGGCCGCCCGCGCGATAAAATCCGCGGCGTATTGCCGGGAGATATCCGTGAGCTGCGCGGATACGACCGCCGAGCGCCTGCGGCAGGCATCGGACATTTCCCCGCCAATCGCGGCGAATGCGCCTCCAAGCGTCTGCAAGGTATAACGGACAAACTCCACGGTCACTGGTTGCAACTGCAGGATGAGCGCGTGCCCGGCAAAAAGTTTGAAGATTTCGTCCACGCCGTGTTTCTCCACCGGCAGCAATAGCGCTTCCACTTTTTCCATCGCCGCGCGCCCGCTTTTATCAAACCATTTTTCAAAGGCGATCGGGTCACCCTTGGACGCCGCGTAGCCGGAGTCGATCAACGCCACCGCATCGTCCTCTTTGGTGGCCAGCGCGGCGATGGACGCCGCCAGGGCGCCGTAAGCCTGCTCATCCGCTCCATTCGCGGCCAGCCGCACCCACAACACCAGCGCCGTCAGCCGCACAAAACTTCGACAATCATCAATCAAATCAAACTCCTCACCGCCAATCTGTTTGACTGTCAGCAACGGCGGCGTGAGGATTTCCGCGCACTCGACCAGCAACTGCAGCTGCAACAGACTGCGGAGGATGGTTTCTTCCTTCGACGCCTGCCAGGCAAACGTCCCGGCCCGCCAGTCGCCGCGCCGGGACAAGAGATAAAGTCGGCGCGAAAACGATTCGATGCTGTTCCGCAGGCGGGTTGCGTCTTCCGCGGCGAGCACCGACTGCGATTCGTAGTACTTCAGCAGATAATCAGCCGTCATGTCATCCAGCTGCGCCAATTCCTCCCGCTTGAAAGACACGGTGCGTCCGGTTTTTGGGTTGCGAAAAAGAGTGGTGAGGACAGAGCCGGGCAAAATGGATTCGTGCAACGGAACAGCGACCGGCGCGGGTTCCTGGACGCGCGGCAGGCCATCCGGCGCCCGCATCACCTGATCCAGGCTGCGCGCCTGACCCAACAATTCTTCCAATTGCCGGCATAATTTGTCATCGTCTGATTCGGGTGTGCGCGTCGTTTCCATGCTGGAGTCTCAATTTAAACCGGCATTCCGGCAATTCGCAAGGCAAACGCCGGGTTCGGCTTTAAAAATAATACTTGGCAGAGGCCCATCACTTCGCTGTTAATTCTCCTGTGGCCACACTTGTTTTTGACATCGAAACCTCCGCGCTGCCCCTGGACAACTTCGACGAAGCGCAGCAGGAATATCTCTTTCGCGAGTGCGAAAAAATTGCGGATGAAACCGCGCGCGAAACCCGCCGGGGAGAACTACGGCAGATGTGCAACCTTTGGCCATTTACGGCACAGATTGTGTGCATCGCCATGCTCAACGCGGAAACGGGCCGCGGCCAATCGCTCTTTTTGGCAGACGATTTTCATGAAGAATCCGATGACGCCGCACCAGTAAAGTATATTGCCTGTGCCGATGAATCGGAGTTGTTGACGCAATTCTGGGAGGCTGCCAGGAAATTTGACACGGTCGTCACGTTCAACGGCCGCGGTTTTGACGTGCCATTCGCTTATCTTCGCTCTGCTATCCTGAATGTGCCCATCTCTAAGAAGAACTGGCTCGGATATCGTTACGCCACCGAACCGCATTGCGACCTTGCCGAACAATTGACCTTTTACAGCGTGAGCGGGCGCGACGGCGCGGCGCGGCGGTTCAACCTGGATTTTTACTGCAAGGCCTTTGGCATCGAATCTCCCAAAAGCCACGGCGTTACCGGCATGGACGTAAACCATCTCATGGCCGAAGGCAAATTCCGTGAAATCGCCGAATATTGCCTGCGCGACGTGCGCGCTACCGTGGATCTCTACAAAATCTGGAAGGAGCGACTGGCTGGAATAAAATAAACCAAAGCCTTGTGCCAGGATTTGTCGCAGTGCCAGATGAGCGGAGAAACTAATTCCAACCAGACGCCGAGAGGCAGGACGCTGTCCTGCATCGTCTTCGGCGTGGTTTGCGCCCTGGTGATTGGAATTTATGCCTGGAGCGCTGAGCCGGGCGCACTCGGATTTGTCAGTTCGCGACCACAGGATGCTTATTACAATCTCCTGGTCCAGGGTTTTAAGTCCGGCCAACTCAACGTAAAGCGAGATCCCTCGCCCGGCCTGGCCAA
>DASXFM010000292.1:0-4259 GCA_036489615.1 Verrucomicrobiia bacterium
CGCCGACAGGCTGGAGACATAAAAGAATTTTCCGCCGGCGATCTTTCCGCCGTAGCGGATTTTCTGTTCGGCGATTTTACGAATGACAAAGAGTTTCCGTTCGAAAGCCTGTTCATCCTTCAGGTTCGGATTCCGGCCCACAAATACCTGCGCCATGAACGGCTCGGCGGCGATGGCGGTTTTGCCCAGGGTCGAATTGTTCGTCGGGACATCGCGCCAGCCCAGGACGGTCTGGCCTTCGCCCGAAATGGTCTTTTCAAATTCGCGCTTGATGTTCTCGCGCTCGGCTTTGTCGCGCGGCAGAAAAATCATTCCCAGGCCGTATTGGCCCGGCTCAGGCAGTTTGATCCCGAGCTTGCCGGCTTGCGCCAGGAGAAATTCATGAGGCAACTGGATGAGAATGCCCGCGCCGTCGCCCGTGTTGGCTTCGCAACCGCAGGCGCCGCGGTGATCCAGGTTGACCAGAATCTTCAGGGCGTCGGTGACTAATTGATGCGATTTTTTGCCCTTCATATGAACCACGAAGCCTAAGCCGCAGGCATCGTGTTCAAATTTGGGGTCATAAAGTCCTTGTGCCGGCGGCGCTGAGATTTGAACTTCCGCGCGCCGTTCCTGTTCCGATTGGTCACTTACTATATTCGTCATTAAATCCGAAACGCCGTCGTCCTTCATTTTTGCCTTAAAATGTACGCTTTTGCAATAGAAGTTTTTTGGAAATATTGATAAATCCACACCGCCCCGCGCTGCTCGCGTCCCTGATGCCCCTGATATCCGTTTTCACTCCAGCCACACCGATCGGTCAGATACATCCAATCCGTCCGATTCAATTAATAAACCCATTCCCAATCTGTGTTTCATCTGTGGCGGAAAATCCGGAAACGCGCTACCCGCTGTGAATCCTTTACCAACCTTCGCCCGGCCATGGCGCGGCCGGCGGTCACGGCTCGGCACGGTCTAAATTGCCCTTGCAAATGACCCAGTAGACGGCAAAATCCCGTTTATCAGGCGCGGTAAAAGTTCTTTCAATCTGTTGGCAACTTATGAAGTCAAACAACTCTTTTCTATCTGGTATCGCGTTCGCGTTCGCCTTCACGCTGACATGCCCCATTATTTTTTCAACGGCGCCAGGGGCGCATGCAGCGGACTATGCGCTGGGTTTCAATGCGGCGCAGGGCGAGAGTGTCCTGATCCCCCATTTGGCGGCGCAGGACAGTTATCCGTTTACGGTGATGTGCTGGTTTATGGAACCGACGAATAGCCCCGGTGGGGGCGCTCTGGTGGGCAACTACGTGTCGAGTTCCTACAATGGCTGGCAGATAGCGATTGGCGGGCAGCTTTACGCCTGGTATTGGCGCGATAGCGGCGATAACGTCGGGCTGACGCCCGCCGGAGCGGTCAACGACGGGCTGTGGCATCATGCCGCCTTTGTCGTGAATTCCGCGGGCGGCGTTCTTTATTTGGATGGTGTGCCAAAGCAGACAAATGCGTGGGCGGGCACGGCGGGCCCGTGCAGCACCACCGGCAACACGTTTTTGGGGCTTTATCAGGGCGACAGTTTCCTTACGGCCGACGTCGCTGAAGTCAGCATCTGGAACGTGGCGCTGACGCAATCGCAAATTCAGACCTACATGCACCAGCCGCCGCAGGGCACGGAAACCGGGCTGGTGAATTGTTACCGCATGAACGAAGGCAGCGGCGCCAATATTTATGATTCAACGGCCAACGCGGATACGGGAGTTTTTTCGCCCAATCCGCCGGCTTGGATCCTGTCGGGCGCGCAAGTGCAGGAGGCGCCACAAGTGGCGACGCTCCCGGCGGTGGTGTCCGCCAATTCGGCGACGCTGAGCGGTACGATTAATCCCCAGGGAGAGAACGCCGGTTGCTGGTTCCGGTGGGGATTGACCGCCAGTTATGGCAACGTCACCGCGACGAACACGTTTGCCGCCGGCTACACCAATATTACAAACTCAAAGACATTGAGCGGACTTTTTCCCGGGACATATCATTTCCAAATCGTGGGGACCAATGCCAGCGGAACCAGTTTTGGCGGGGACCAGACTTTTACGATCAATGAGCAATTTCAGCTGGGGACGAGCAACCTGTTAGAGGGGCCTTTGCAGCCGCTGACCGCGGGTTCGGACAGTGTGATTTTAGCGGCCAGCGCCGCCAACGCGAGTTGGACCGTGACCCCGAATGCTTCCTGGCTGCACGTGCCTGCCCCATATCCTGCCAGCGGCCTTGGAAGTACGAATATCTTATTCACTTTTGACGCCAATACCAACGCCACGCGCGTCGGCACCATCAGCATAGCGGATCAAACGTTGACCGTGACGCAGGCCGGGGCGAGTTATGTGGCCGCGCCCGGACCGGCCACGGCGCTGGAGAGTACCGGATTGCTTGCTCCGTTTAACGCGGCCGTGGACAGCGCCGGCAATGTGTATATCTCGGATTTATCACTTGGCATTCTCGAATGGGTCAGGACCAACAGCACAGTCAAGACTCTGGCTTCCGGTGGGTATGAATCGTATGGCATCGCGGTGGACAAGAAGGGGAACGTTTACTTCTCAAGCATTACCGAGAATGCGATTTTTGAGTGGGTGGCCGCCAGCAACCAGGTCGTGACATTAGTTAATTCGGGGCTAAACTACCCGGCTGGCGTGGCCGTGGATGCAGCTGGAAACGTTTACTTCGCTGATGCCGAAAATAATGCGATAAAAGAATGGGTGGCAACGAACAACAGTGTGGTGACACTGGTTTCCAGCGGGCTGGGCTTTCCCGAAGGTGTAGCCGTGGATATCGCGGGGAATATTTATATTGCGAATACTGGTCAGGAGAAAATAGAAAAACTGTCCGCGGCGGGCGGCTTGACAACTTTGGCCGGGTTTAACGCGGGAAATTATACTCCGGTAAACCTGGCGGTGGATGGCTCCGGTAACGTGCTTTTTGGCACTGGGACCGGCGTCTGGGAGTGGTCGCCGGTATCTAATTCGGTGAACCCGGTGGAAACCAACGGCATTACCTCCTATGGAGCCGCTGTGGACAACGCCGGAAATATTTATATCGCCGATTTCGAAAACGCCGCGGTTAAAGAATTGCTGCACGCATTCTTGGATCCGTCCGCGAAGGGCGAGCCGTTCATTGCCGGAAATGATACGTTGCCGGTGGTGCTCCCGACCAATGCGCTTCAGTATGCGCCTTTTGTTCCAACCAGCAACCAATCCTGGTTAACCGTCACGGGGGCCGCAAACGGGGTGACGCATTTTTCGTTTACGGCCGACACAACAGGTCAGCCGCGGGTGGCGCAGATCAACCTGCTCGGCGAAACTATCGACGTGGACCAAAGCGCTGTGATCCTGGGCACGGCGAACCTGCTGGAAGGACCGGCAGCGGGGGTGGACAGCGTGATGCTCGCGGTTCCGCCTCCCACCGCCTCATTGGCTGTCTCCACCAGTGTCGGGTGGTTGCATCCTGCCGGTGGATACCAACCCAACGCGAGCGGTACCAATGTCATTTTTACCTTTGATGCGAATCCCGGCGCCACACGGGTCGGCACGATCTTCATTGGCTATCAAACGTTAACGGTGATTCAGGCCGGGGTTTCATATGTGGCTGCCCCCGGTCCGCTGACCACTCTGGCACCCTATGGATTTGCCATTTCCTCATATCCTGGCGCAAGCGTGGCCGTTGATAACGCAGGCAACGTTTATGGCGTCAACGCCGCGAATCATGCGGTCATGGAATGGTGGTCAGTATTTGACGAGGTCATCACACTGACGTCCGACCTTGAGCGTCCCACCGGACTGGCGATGGATACAATTGATAACCTCTTATTTATCGCGGACGCGGGCGACAATACGATCTACCTCTGCGGATTGCCTGATGCGAGGCTCATACCTTTAGTGACATCCGGGTTGGCTTCGCCTGAAGGCATTGGTGTGGATGACTTGGATAATGTGTACATTAATGACGTGGGAGATAATTCCATCAAGCGTTGGAACATAGGCGATGGCAGCATCAGCGTGCTGGTGACGAACTTATATTATACACAAGGCATGACGGTGGACAACGCCGGAGACGTCTACGTAGCAGGAGCAATTGGTATTTCAGGCACCAATGCTGGAGTTTTTGAATGGGTTGCCGGCACCAGCAATTTGGTCGTACGTATCCCGGCCTTCAGCTCATCCTACTACACCGGCATGGCTGTGGATGGTTCCGGCAATATCTATGTGGGGTCCGGCGCGAACGTCTTACAATGGAAC
>DASXFM010000550.1:0-4480 GCA_036489615.1 Verrucomicrobiia bacterium
ACCAATCGTAACACCCGGTGGCCACCACCTTCTTCCGCTTCTGGACGACCGGCACGTCGGTCCTATCGGATTCATGGAAAGTCCTCTTTCGCTTCAAGAATGCATTGGGACCATGAACCGCTCTGATCATTATCCCGCCAAACCATCGGCGGATCATTCCCCCTCTCCCAGCGGGAGAGGGCCGGGGTGAGGGAGAATCTGTCGAACGAGATTGATTCGGTTCTTGCAAAGACGGCGACTCCGGAAAACCGGACAACTCCTCACGTTTGAACACGCGATAAAGAATACCTTTATCCCTGCAAAAACCTTTTCGCGTCTCATGAGCGGAGGTCTCGAGATCGGCCCATATTTCCGGACGCAGTCCCGGAATATCGGGCAGCGAATCCGAGGCGGCATCGCCAACCGGGATGACATTGCCGACATACCTGATGGCATTGAGAACGTAGATTCGTTCCGCCAGCGGAAACTTCGGCGGTGTGCCGGTTAAACGCTCAACCGCCCGATCATCCCACAACAATACCGTCAATCTGCCAAGCCCGGACGCCTCTTCCAAAAGGCGCAAATCGCTTGAACGAATGTCATCAAACCCGCCGGAGACAATAACTTGTTTGGCCAAACTCATTTTGAGGCTATCCGAACCTTGACTTTGAACGCGCCGGGAACCGCCTCATCTGAAACCACAATCAAATATCCTCCGCCGCAACCGGAATACATCGCCCCAAAATACTGCCTTTGATAAGCCTTGAGCAGCGCCATCAAATCCAGCCGGATAAGCGGGTGCCTGACGACCTGCGGCAGCAGTGTCTCCCAGCATTGCATATTCAGATTAAACGAGGCGCCCAGCGCCCGGGCGTCCCTCCGCACAATGGCGGTGAAGCAGTCCTTCCCGGATTGGCTGAGTTTCGCCACCCATTTAGAATCGAGATTCTTTTTGCCCAGGGGATTATACCCTTCCGGCCTTGGCTCAACTGGAATTAAATGAAGGACATTCTCCAGCCAGCGTGCCACATCTGGACGGTTGCACGATTCGATGTGAATTGGGAATACGCCCCGCTCATAATTGAAGTCGTAGTCCAGGCGATTGATGCCCGGATAAATCAGCCCAATCATGTCCTGTGAGCCGCTCGCATCGGCCCTGCCCTTATTTTCTGCTGTGTACAACTCGCGCACTAATTCGTCCCGTGGCCGGTTGGGGACTTTGCCTTTCCAAAGTTTCATCGCGCACACGCGGGTGCCGCTGGCGATGCCCGAACGGTCCATTGGCCGGAAATCCGGCTCAATCTGCACCACGACCATCGAGCCGGGCGGTTTGGGATTGTGCTGCGATACAAATGGCTGATCAATCCAACCGCCCGCCAACTGCAATCGGTTAGGAATCGGCCCAAGATATTTCGCTACGGGCGAGGGTTTGCTGTTAGCGTGGTCCGGGGCCATTTAAGGGCGGCAGTATAGATTATTTTTGCTGCCGATTCCAAACCATTTTGAATGCGATGCCTGAAATTCTCCCGGCTCATCTTAGCACTCTTCTTGATTAGGCTCCGAGCAACGGCGGAAGCTGCAAACTAAAGCCCCAGCGGGGCGACATATATGTAGCCCAGGGCAAGCGAGTCCGCGAGCGCCGCCCTGGGTAACGCCGCCCAAATGCGAGCCGCTGACTGCGAAGCCGCGCGATAGCGCGCATCTGATTTTGCGGTAAATTGTTCGGATTCCTCATAGCTGAATTTCAGCGCGAGCATCAGTGCGGTTCCTAATGCAAATCCGGGTATAACGTCCCACTACGCTCGTTGCGCTGCTAAACGCGGCGCGGACGCCGCAGCGCAGCGTCCCTACCAGGACCAGTGCCAGGATATGTCCAAATTCTCCTGGGTCTCACGAAACGATTCAGCCTTTTCTATTTTGGTTGCGATATTGTTTGGGCGTCATGCCAGTCGAACGTTTAAAGGCGATTTCGAAGCTGTTATTGTTATGGTAACCGGATAATTCGGCAACCACTTCAATTTTGTCGCTGGATTCTTGCAGCAACCGCTTGGCATGGTCAATCCGAATTCGGAAGAGTTCGCTGCCGGGAGAACGGCCAAGGTGGCCGACAAACACCTGATGGAAATTGCGGACCGACATCGAAGCCGCTTTGGCCAAATCAGTGACACCAATGGGCTCGTGGTAATGGTCCCACATATACCGTAGACTGCGGGCCACTCCCGGATGCCCCACAGCGAGCAAATCGCTGCTCTTGCGCGCAATCAACCGGAGCGGAGGCACCCTGACCGGTTGCGCAGGCGCAGGTTCCCGGCGCATCAATTCATCCAATAATTTGGCGCCCTCGTATCCAATGGACTCCATATTGACATCCACGCTGGTAATCGGCGTCTGCATCGCATCAACCGCCAGCAACGAATTTCCCGCGCCCACGATCGCCACTTCTTCGGGAACATTGATCCCCGCGTCCTCACACGTTTCAAGCAACTCCAGCGCTAGACCGTCGCTGGCCGCAAAAATGCCGATGGGTTTTGGGACCGCCTTCATTTTATTAATCAGCCATTCCCGCCGGCGCTTCCAGGCCTGGCGATCCATGCGGTTTTCCGACGACTTGTTCCATTGCAGATACCCGCCCTCACGGCCTACCGACTGCAGAAATTTCAGAAAAGCCGTCCGGCGTTCGTTATAAATCCAATTGTCGGCGTCGCTGTAAAAATGCAGATGTTTGATGCCCCGGGAGAGAAAATGGTCCGCGACGAGTTTGGCTGTTTGCGTGGTGTCTTCGAGCACTCGCGCAAATTTCAGTTTCTGCCGGCGAAAACTAAAATCCACCGTGGGCTTTTTCGCCTGGGTCACAAAAGCCGCCAGGTCGTCCCCCTCACCCAGCCACGCTAAAATGCCGTCCCCATCCCAACCCCAGGGAATGACTTTTTCACGCGCCAAATCCTCGGACAAATGCCAACCGCTCTCCTGCGCATACTTCTCAATGCCCCGATGCAGACGATAATCATACCAGCCAAGAACAAGGAGCACGCGCGGGAACCTTTTTCGCATCAGAAAATGTAGATGCCGGATTTGACCTATAGCAAGCCGTTTCCCGGTTTTCGCAGTTTTTTCAATATCATTCGCATAAAAATGCGATACGAGGTGACCGTACGCCGAGCATCTCAGCAGGGGAGCGCACGCGCCCTCGCGTGCAGTTCGACCGCGCCTCGCGGTCAAACGGACGCGCGCCACCGCGCGCAGATCGAGGACAATGACGCACAAGCGGTCGACGCGGACGTCAACCAAAAACACATCGGACAAACTACCTTATCTCCACCCTTAACGCATTAGACTCAAGCTTGCGGCTTCCTCCGAAGACGTTTGTAGACCCAAAAAACATCGTACGCCGAGTTTTTATTTCGCAGCTTCCCTGAGGCAGGCTCTTGTCGATCGTAAACATCAACGTCCACTGGCGCGACTCACCGGGGCCTATATTGTAATATGAAGGAAAGAAAGAGGTCTGATCCCAACTAGGGGAATGAAGCTGGGGTGGAATGTAAACTTTACCAGCGCCGTCAGTTAAAAAGAGCGGGGCGTCCTCTAGCGGATAGGCTTCGATTTTGAACGAAATATTTGTCGAGACGTTTGTGATTTGACATGTGATAATAACCGACCCACCGTCTCCAACGGCATTCGTATTTGCCTGGATCCGAAGCATTGCCTCACAAAGGGTGTTGCTTTGAGCGTATGATAATACCGGATCGATAGCGACCAAATATATAATACAGAAAAAAAGGAAATGTAGTTTCACAAGAATGGGTCGGTTCCTGGGATCGCAGCTTTTTCACTCATCGCGTTTCACACCGGCGCCAAAATAGCAAATCGTTGAAGCGTGTTGAAGTCCCCATTTTCAGCCGTTCTCATCCGCCAAAAACATTCGTTCCCGACAATTTCGTCCCAGTGGCCTGAATAAACCCAATCAAAGAAAACGAACAAAATGTTGCAACGAATCTGCTCACGGTTTCTCAACTCTGATTTTTACCGGAGAAAATCTAAATAGCCCTTTGGACCCTTCCACAGCGTCATAAGAGGGCACATATCGAAACATCTGCATTTGAATTTCCAGCGTGTAAATCCCCGGCTTTTCCATTTGAAAGAAATCATCCGGCTTTCGGAGAAAAATCGTTTCCCCCTCCCCGCCAGGATTATCCCTGTATGAGCCCTGGGCCACGGTGTTTGCCACCTTGGAATCCGTGATCAACCGCAGGCTGTCGAACTTTGATCCGCACCGCTTGCCGAGAGCAGTTTTGGGAACCTCATTACCTTCCGAGTCGGTCATTTTCATCCTTATGCCGTATTTGCTGTCAGGATATGATAACATAACCTTGCCGGTGTCGCAGAACGACATCCAGACAAGCTCATCGTCGAATCGAATCGGCTCGTTTGTAATTAATGTAGCGTCCCTTACGGCGGCAACGACTAAATAAATGCCATTCGTCGTTTCCGAAATTCCAGCCGC
>DASXFM010000384.1:0-4127 GCA_036489615.1 Verrucomicrobiia bacterium
CGGAGAGAATGCCATTTTGCGGCGAGTCGGTGTCATTGTGGAGCGTGGTCTGCACGGTCAAGTCCGCCGAATCCGTCCGCGGTAGTGGCAGGTCTGACGTCACGAACGGATCTTGCAAAACCACTGGCCCGCTGGCTGAGAGGCTCACCGCCTGCCAGATACCGATGTCACGGTCGCGGATGCTCGGAATCCAATCCCAGCCGATACTGCAAAGAAATGTGGGGCCGTCCATCGCGGTGATGCCGCCGTTGTGACCCATGCCGGTAGCAACGGTTCGCGGATGAGGTTCGCCGGGATGCGGTTCCGGCAAAATGTGAACTGCCAGCGCCGCCTGCTGGTCGGCGACGACATTTGTTGTCACATCAAAAATCCCGCGAGCGAATGCGCCGCGAACGGTGCCGACCATAGAGCCGTTGACCCAGACTTCGGCGATATAATTGATGCCATCGAAATTGAGCCAGACATGCTTGCCCGCGAATGACTCGGGGACGATAAAAGTCGTGCGATACCACCAATCCGCATGGCTCAGGCTATCGGGAATCTGGTAGTTATTTGTGCCATAAAGCGGTTCCGGATAAATGCCATCGTTCACCAGACTGGTCAGGATCGTTCCCGGAACGGTCGCCGGCAACCACCCGCTCACCACATAATTATTTTGGGAAATAGCTTGTCCTGATTCCGTGACTTTGGAGGCATCCTGCAATTCCCAGCCGAAGGTTAATTGAATGGGCTCATTCGATTGCGCCCGAACAAAGAACGTTAAACTAAACAATAAAAGCAGAACGTACCATGCGATGTTTGTCTGGGGTTTACCCTGTAAGCTTGTTCCCGCTCTCTTTTCCTCCGCTAAAGATGTTTGCATTGAAATGTGATCCCTCATTATTCCTTATCGCGCTGTTTGGCGATAGCCATTCCCACGTACGAATCAGCGCAGCCGTAGTATAATAGCCATTGGCCATGAAAGGCAACCAGGCCTTCGAGGAAGGTCGTCCCCGCAACATATTGCCCCGTTCGCTCAAAAGCTGCTTCAGGTTTATAAAATGGAATGTCCGTTCTCTTCAGCAATTTAGTGGGATTGTTCAAATCAAATAAAGCCTGCCCGCCGGAATAAGTACCTGCCGGAAGAGAGGTATCCCCATCCTTTGAATCGTTTTTCCCGTTGTATATAAGCAGCATTCCCTGTTCAGTCATTATCGCTGGTGGCCCGGCTTCCACCAACGCACTGTCAAATTTGCCAGGGCGCGTCCGCAATACCACCGGGCCCGGTTCCCAATCCATTAGATTATCAGAACTGGCCAGCCGTATTTCGCCTTCACCCCAATACATCCAATACTTGCCGTGATATTTTACGGCAATCAAACGTCCATTGATCAGTCGAGTGAGAATAGCTCCCGATTTGCAATAATGACCAGCAAAATCACCACCCAATTTCTCGAAGGCCGGGCCGTGTTTAGTCCAGTGAATCAGGTCAGGCGAAGTCGCCACCGCCAGCCGTGCCAGGCGGCCCGTGTTCCCGCGCCGATACTCCGTATACATCATCACATAAGTTCCATCCTCAGCCTCCACCACGCGAGGATCTTCGCATCCCCCGGTCCATTCATTCGCCTTTTCAGAATCTTCGCCGGGAAATAATACCGGCGCGGGCCGGCTGACAAAACGCAGCCCATCATCGCTTTCAGCCAAACCTATCCGCGAAGTATGTCCGCCAACCATCATTGTACCACTCGCATCTTCCGAACGATAAAGCACACACACCCGGCCATCTTTGACCACCGCAGCGGGATTGAAAGTATTCAAAGCCGCCCAGTGGACGGGAGAATTGTTCATCGGACAATCAAATATAAGGTTGGTGTCCGGCTTGATGATCGGATTGACCCCGTCAGGGCGAACGAAAGGCCCCAATTGCCAGGCTTGCGCCGGATCGGCCTCAAGCGCCATCACGACACAAATTTGAAGGAAGCAAAAAGTGACCAGTGATTTCACTATTTTCATATCATTCATCTCCTAAATCCATTTTACGGTACCCTCAGCGAATAAAACATGGCCGTTAAATTGATAGAAGCAACGGGATTAAAAGAAAATCCACCTCTGCCGTCAAAACTATTGGCTAAAAAAACGGAGGAATTAGTATGGGAATTTCAGCGCCTGCTGTGCCACCGATGACATCATATTCTTTGGCAGGTCAGTCTGATAGGCATAGAGCACCCAGCTTTTCGAATCACCCGTAAAATCCCAGGAAGTAAGAAAAGTCAGGGATTCCGCCCGCTCCCAGCTTACCGAGCCGTCGCAAAAGACTTCATTGGCCCCATCAGGAAATTGCGTTCCCCGGCGTATATGAGGAACATCGCCCCCCAAGCCATTCCACGACCACGGATTTGGTTTATGCTCCGTTGACGTTGCGACACCATCGCACGCCAGCGCCCAGATCGGCTTGGCAGTGGTGGTTTTCATTGGGCTGTAAGAAGGGCCGTTGTAGTCATAATTATTCCACTCATAAACCCCGCCAAAATATTGATAGGTAATGCTCCACTGGGTAGTCTGGTTATTTACCCCCGGAGGCGGAGCAATCGTTAAGTTGTCCTTCAGGGAAGGACAATTCCAAACTGTGGGTCCATTCGTCACGATCAATAAATCCATGTCCTGGGCTCCGTTTCCACCTGGAACGTTCAGGGCGCATTGAACGTAAGGCCCCGGGTCATTGGGTGGATAACCGGGGCCTTTTCCATTACGGGCAGGCAGGAAATAATCATTGTTATCGCCCGCATACATGATTGAGCCCGTCCCGATTTGCCGGAGATTGTTCTGGCAAGCGGATTTTTTGGCCTGATCTTCAGCCCGTTCCAACGCGGGTAAAAGGATGGCCGCCAATATGGCGATGATGGCAATCACTACCAGCAATTCGATTAGCGTAAAGCCAGCCGCAGTTTGGCACTTTGTGGGCTGATCCGCCTTCAGCAACGGACATTCAATTTTTCTTATCGTCTTTTTAAACATGCACTTCTAGATAATTCTTATAGTTGGACTAATGTTTACCCATTCAAAATCAGGGCTCTTCCAGGAGATAAAAGTCCCGGGCGTTGGCCGGATTAACGATGTTGGTCGTCAAGGTAAAACTGCCACTACTATCAAATGTGTTGGTCAACACCGGCGTCCATTGGTTTATCGGCAAAGTCAGGTTCGTGCTTTGCAGCAACGTCCACATGCCTCCCGCAGTGCCATTGGTTGCCGTAATCGTGAGCGAAGTTCCGCTCAACGCGACACTAGTGATATTCGGCGGAGTCAGTGATAAAACTGTCGCACTGACTTCCGGGGAATCGGCCGTTTGAGTGCTGCTGCCATTGACCGCCGTGACCTCATAATAATAAGTCACTCCGTTAGCCACCGCCGAGTCAACATAACTTGCGCTGGTCAGTCCACTGGCCAGCAAGGTTTCCCCGCCGGAGCTGGTGCCGCGATAGATGTCATAACTCACTGCGCCGGAAATAGCCGTCCAGGACAAGCTAATCTTGGAAGTCCCCGGCGCGATGCTCACGATGGCCGGGGCCGTAAAGCCAACCGTCAGCGAGCCTGTGCCCTTAAAGGTTCCACCATCGTCGAGCGCGTTCAGGTCAGACGCTGTGTAAGTTCCCGGGGAGACATCGGTGCCAACGTCGTTAAAACTTTGCACACTGACCGGCTCATCCAAATTCAAAACCCCTTGCGGGTTGACCAACGCCAACGCCATGTTGGGCATGCCCGGCACGGAATTGTCCAACTCGACGACACCGCCGCAATATAGATTGCCGATATTCAGCGTCCCGTTGAAACCGCTCCAATCGCCCGTCAGCAAGTTTATGTTATTGGTGGTAAATATTCCACCAGAGCTGGACATCACGAAGATATTGCTCACGCCGACCACCGTCGAAGTAATCTCAAATGTTCCGGCAGCTTGTTCGTCGTCGGCTAAGTATGAATCCGTCAAATTACTAATCGAGCCGGACAACGTGGTGACTCCGTTAGCTGACGCGCTCGGTGCCAGGCGGAACATGGGATATCCAAACCGACTGAGCGAGGAGATGTAAGGGAAGACAAGGTTGACATTCATAACGGAGCCAACCAGGTCCTTTACCAGTATTTCGCCAGGGGTA
>DASXFM010000391.1:0-5494 GCA_036489615.1 Verrucomicrobiia bacterium
TGCGTTCCCATCGGGCGGCTTTTTTATCGCCGGGCACGATGAGGCGCAGTGGGCCGGCGGTTGCTGAGAGCGGTGCGCCGTCTTCCTCGTCGGCCAGGAAAATCGTGCGGTTGGAATAGTCCGCATCAAAGTCAGCGAGCGAAAAACTGACTGCATAACCATCGCGCGCGCGAAAAATGACGATTAGACGGAGGGCGTGTCCACGGAGCTTTTCGCCGGACGGCGCGCCGGCCCGGGCGAGGAGTTCAGATACGGCAACACCGGAGAACCGATGGGCTTTTTTTTCATGAGGATCCATGAGCTTGATCTTGGTATGAGGAAGTGCGGCGAATTCGGCGGCGTTCACGATGAAGTTCGTGGTCGGCGAGGAAATAGTCAAAAACGGCGCGGCACGGAGGGCGCAGGCGATGCCGCAGCCGAAAACTACAAATATTAACTTAAGATATCGGGTCAATGATTCCATGTATTCCAGACCATGGGTACCGCCTAACCACGATCCTGGCAACTTAATTGACGTTGGGTTATAGCTCAAATTAGCCACCACCGACAACGCTGCCCGATTTACCGGGAATCGAGAGCCTAATCCGCCTTTTCAACAACCAACACCTCTATAGAACGATTCCCGGGAACCAATTCCAGTCCTAGTTGATTTGCCAGCGCTTGTTCCAAGCCCTTGTGATTTGGTCCGCTTTCGGTCCACTTGAGGTCGATGCTGAAATTGCCAGTCAATCCGGTTTCATCCACGACTGGCATTTCGAAATTATTTTCCAGAAAACGCTGAAGACCTGCGAAAGGCTCGGCATCCGTTGAGAGAGGACTGTTGTTGCAGACGAATACGCCGCCCGAGGTCGAACGCGTTGTATAATCCTTTTGACCGCCGATAACCGGCGGTTTCAACCCCGGAGCGTTGGGAGTCCGCACATTGAGAACCAAAACCTCCGTATTCGTTGTTTCCGCCTGCCCAACCAGACCAAATTGCTTTTGCAATTCCTGTTGCAGGGCTTCACAGGAACCTTGAGGCAAAGTGGCGATAAAATCATATCTTTCCGAAGGCTCCGGAACTGCGAAAATGATTCGCCCGGTCGACCATCGATAAGCCCCTCGAAATATTTGGGACATCGGCACATCGATTCCCGCCCATTTAGTCATTTCGGTATTTCCCATCGGACCCCGTCTTGTGGCGAACCGAGTGGGCAGAATGCGAACCTGCGGGGCAGACTGGCGCACCATGGCGAAGGTCAAGTCCGGCGTCAGCCATGAATCGTCCTCAGGCGCACTATTGGTTTTGTCGGCAGCGATTTCGTTGCCGCTGTTTTGGCCGGCGGCGTGTTTGTTGCAGCCGGTAATCGCAATGATTTCCATCAAAAACAATGCGCCTATTGAGGCGAGGATTGCTGCTTTCATTTTTGTCCGTAACATATTTCAAAGTTCCGTTCGCGAGGGGCAGGTCGAAAAAAAGCCGCGCGAGCGACTCATTGAGGGCCTGACGGTTGTCCATATTTGTTAACCATCCATTGAGCCGCATTTTCTTCGCCGAACATGATGAAACGGTTATAGTAAGTGACGTTGTCAGGATTGGATAACAAAGGCATGAGTGTGTCCGTCTGATGACCCAATTGCTGGAGAGTGGTTCGCTCCTGGGCCATTTGATTCAGGACATCCTGGACAGTTTGTCCGTCATTCCCATAGGGGGCATTTGGATCCATTGCCTGCAGGGCCTTTTGTTCAATGATCGTGCCAACGAGTTGGCTGATGATGGTTTCACCCGGATATGAATCGGCATAATATTGGCCCAAATTTGCGGCCGCTTCGAATGCAGATTGCGCGGACGCCTGGTCGCCGGCCTTGCTGTAAGTTTGCCCCAGTTGCACCAAGTCTGAGCCCAACTCTTTAAATTGTCCAAGTTGGGGGAGCCATAGCGAATAGAGCGAAAGGGCATCAGCGTTCATGGGGGAGTAACCTGCTCCAAGAAAAGCTTCTTCGTCATCCTCCATGCGATCCGTGGTATAATCCTGAAATGATTTATTGGAAGAAGCCGCCAATTCCTGCACGCCTTGGTCTATTTGGCCGGCATTGAAGTAATTCAGGGCCGATAGATAGTAGGGTAAGGCGTTATTAGGGTCCGAATTTTCAAATGTGTTTAGCCATTGACGCTGGTCTTGCGGGGATAAATTGCCAAAAAAAATTGCCTCAAAATCTACTTGAGGATCATTGGGGTATTTTTGCATGGCTTCCTGGAGCAACGCCGGGTCTCCGGAGGTGCGAAATCCCGCCAGTAGATTTGCCGCCGTTCGCCCGTTTTTGCCGAGATAAGACTCGACCTGTTCCCGGGTTAATCTCGGATTTCCCTGGAGCCACGCATACAGGTTCGTTTGTACGTTGTATGCCTGTGGTGGAGTTGGCCGCGCCGCGAATTGAACTTGTGGGGCGGGCAGATGCAATGCGGGTTTGGGTTTGGCCGCGAGTGACGCGAGCCGTTTCTCATCGTCGTCACACTGTTGCTGCAGCGTCTGGATTTGGCCGCGCAATTTCGCAACCTGATGCGCTTGATAAATTCCAGTTCCGATGGCGGCGGTGAATGCCAATCCGATGATGGTTTTTTGCAGTGTGGTCATGGCAATAGTTTTGGTTGCGGCAATGATGGTTGAAATTCCAGCGGCGGTTCCGGCGGTTGCGGCCGTGGCTGAAATGGTTACAGCCAATCCGGCGGGCGCGGTCTCGACAACTCCAACCGTCAGGACAGTCGCAAGCGCGGCCGCGGTCGTGGTGACGCCCCGCCGCTTAAGGCCGATGCGTAATTTTTCCAAAGCCCGGTTCACCCGCATTCTCGTGGCGTCTTCGTTGCTCCCGAGAATCTCTCCCACCGAATGGAAATCGCGTTGCTCAAAGAAGCGGAGCAGGACCGCCATTCGGTCCGTCTTGCCGAGTTCATTGATCGCTTCGTCAAGGATTGGTGCGATGAGCGTCCAATCCACTTCCGGGGTTTCCTCTGATGCGTTCATGTGAGCCGCCTGTCTTTCTCGCGCTTGACGACGGCGTTCGCCGCGCATGAGGTTGGCGGCCACGAAACACGTATGGCGATGCAGCCAGCCGCCGACCATGGCCTCGCTGGAGACTGAACCGGCCATGCGGGCGAGGTCAACGAATACCGTTTGGGTTACATCCTGCGCCCGATGCGCATCCCCATCAACCAGCCGCAACGCCGCCGAATAGACCGCGTTCACGTAGCGGGTGACCAGTTCATGAAAAGAGGCTTCCGCGCCGTTTCGGGCGTATTCCGCGAGCAATTGCCGGCTGTCCGTCATCTTTATTTACCATTTAAGACCCGCGCATGGGCAAAACCGAACATAAATAATTGGGAAATGATCATTTTAGAAATTTCCGGAACCTTTTCGCGAAAGAGTTGTTAGTACAAGGGAACAAATAAGGCGAAAAACACAGGCAAATTCACGTGGGCGCGACCGCGCATTGTCATGGGTGGGGAGCGCGGCCGCGCTCACGCTGATTGAACTGCTGTTTAACGCTGTAACCTGGATGACAAAGCGGCTCAGCCATGCGTGTGGCGGTCCGAGGTGCCAGGGGTCGTGAACCGATGAAAATATGGATTTAAACGATTTTTTTGGTCCGAATCCAACGATCATCAACCTCCGAGCGGAAAACCGTTGGGAAGCCGTTGACGAATTAATCGACCATCTCGTCGCAAATCACAAAATCAAGACCGAGCGTCAGTCGGAGGCTAAGGGCACGAGTTTAACCAAATAAACGTCATTCTGCCGCATGGGGAATTCTCGGACAAAAAGTCTCCCCGGTTCAATTTGGACGGTCTCCACCGATTCAGGATCGCCAGCACTTTCTTGCCGCAAAATTTCTACCTGGGCCGGCGTCAATTGCGATGGCGAACCCATATCAAGATAACCCGTGAAAACGTCATTGGCCCGATAGCCGGTATGGTAAATTTCCAAACTATAGCTTCCAGCCGCAAGGTTGGTAATGCTGAGCGCCACTCGTCCAATGTCCTTTGCTGGAATTTCGTGCCGGTAAAACTGTTGGTCGTTCGTTCCCTCTGGCGGCACGATGGGTGTGTAATCCCATAACAAGGCTTGAACCGATTTATCTTCGCCCTTGCAGACCCATGAAGCTGGGTCGGAATTGGCGAGTTCCTGCGGGCCCAGTTCGTTCAGGAACTTGAACGCGTAGAAAGCGGGCTTTTTCAAATCCTCATAGTTAATCAGTCCAAAGCCCCCGTGGAACGGAGTCATTCGCGGGCCGTTCTCTTCGAAGATATCGGTGAATACCCAGTAAGACATCGAATCCACAGATTGATAGGAGCCCTTCACCTTGCTCAGGATGAAGGCCGCCTGTTGGTAGGTGTCGTGCATGAAATCTGTTGGTGTGTATGCGGAACTCCACTCGGTGAAATGCAACGGCAATCCCGGCATCGGGGATTGATCAATCATTTTCCGCTCGCCGGTCATCCGGCCGATGATTGAATTGGGATCGGCGTCAATGACGGTTCCAGTCTGGCCCGTTTCATCCAGGTACCCGCGCTTGACGCCATATGAATGCGTCGAAATGAAATCCAACGGCACATGGTTCGCGTAACAGTAATTGATGAACGATTTATCCCACTGGCCTATGGCCGTGGCCGGGCCGCCGACACGATAATCCGCCGAGACACTTTTTATGGCCCCGGCCGTCGTGGCATACAGCTTGAAATAGTCGTCGATGGATCCCGTCCAGAACCCGTCATGCAGATCGGGTTCGTTCCATACTTCAAAATACCAGGTCTTGACCTCGTCATGGCCGTAGCGGTCCTGAAAATGGCTGACGAGATGACGAATCAGGTCGGCCCATTTGTCGTAGGATTTTGGCGGAGTCACGTTTCCCTTCCACCAGAAAATAGTTTTGCTGCCGCTGGCCAGATCGTTGGGCATAAAGGACAGTTCGACGAATGGCTTGACGTGAATGCTCAGCAGGAAATCGTAGAGCCGGTCAATGTATTGCCAATTATAAATGGGGTTGCCGTGCGCGTCTTCTTTGTACACGCCCATATCGTCGCAGAGTAGTCCGTGCATGCGGATGTATTTGAAGCCGCAATCACGCTGCGCCTCGCGCAATTGGTCCTGCCAATCCGCGCGCAACCCTTCATTGGCCCGGCCAGCTCCGATGCACTCCTTGAAGGACATGTCCAACGGGCCTTGAATGACATTTGCATCCACCGCAATGGATCGCATTTCGTCGCCGTTGACGCGGGTGGTCACGATCATCGCAAGTGCTGCGGCCAGAATATATCGCATGCTCAGGGTATTTATCATAAAGTTTCGCTGATGGTTCACCCCGAGCGTGGATCCCCCGAGGCTCCCGGTCTAGTCGTTAATTTTCGCGACGTGACCAGCGAATTCCATTACGCAGCGAGTGAAAATGTACTTTTCAGGAGAACAACCAGTGGCTGTCGGGTTTGAGAAGCCGCGCCGGCCCCCTCAATCGCGTAGCA
>DASXFM010000417.1:0-4712 GCA_036489615.1 Verrucomicrobiia bacterium
TAGCATTTTAGGTCCTTAGCACCGGGTTCTCCTGCCGAAATATAGCATGACGGTTAAGTCTTTCGCAATCATTGTGTAAACGCAAACGAAATGGAAGAGGATTCGCCAGCGTTTTTTGACTGCCAGACAAATGCCGGAATATCGTGAATTAAGTTAAAACAGCTTTACTCCTGATTTTTTCGCTGCGGCTCTGAGCGGCTCGTCCCGGGTTCCCAGCGGAAGCGATTTGCGGCGCGCCAATTCAAGATACGCGGCATCGTATGCAGAAAGCGAATTCCTTGCCGCAAGCTCCGAAATGGTTGAAAACGCAAGCCGATTGCTTTCATCATCAATGATAATTTGAAGTTGCGAAAGAAAGGTTAGGCCACGTTCCCGTTGTGCTTCAGTCATTAATTTGCGTCTCACCGCAACCAAAAGGCCGTTCGCAATTTCCAGATGCCAGAGCGCCGGCACGTAAATCGCGATTCCATTTTTCGCCTCCTCAAGCAGCGTTTTCGTCAGTTCTGTCGCCTGGCCTGGATGTACCCAACCGATGCCCACGGACGAGTCTACAACATAGGAGCCGTTCATTTGCGGCCTTCTTCAACAGCGGACTTAAAAGCTTTCCAGGTCAGATGACCTTTGCCTTTGCTTGATCCGGCAATTTCTTTTTGAAGCGCTTCCAATCCTTCGGCCGCGCGCCGAATGTCAGCTAGATTGCGCCTACCTTCTCCGATCAGCCGCGCCACCGGTTTTTCGTGCCGGGTAATAACGATTTCTTCTCCCGCCAGGACCCGGTCGAGAAGCTCACCGAATCGGGTCTTGGCTTCAAATGCAGAAATGGTTGACATAGGCTTTTCCAAATTAATTGGTTAATGACTAGTCTAAATCAAAATTCCCTTTTTGTAAAGCCGCTTATCCGGGCGCATTTCGATCGCCACATGAATATGAGCACCGTTATTCCGGAGATGGCGATGGACCCAATTCCGGGCTCAGGCACTGTTTTGACGGGCCAATCGCTTGCGCCCGGGGCGCTGGTTTTTCCGGGCGAGCCTTGAGAAGGTTCTTCGAACAGCCGTTCGTGAGCGGGTTCTATGGAGCAACGACACCAACGCGGTAATAGTACGGCGTATGGTTGGTAGCGGAGGCGTCCTGATAACTCGTTGTGCCGGCCTGACCGTGGATATTCTCCTGGATGACCGGGAACACCGGTTGCGCCAACAGATTGGTTGAACGCTGCAAAAGGTATTGGACGCCATTCACGCTTTTCCAACGGACAATGATGCCCGCCAAATTATTGGTGGTTGCGGGGGGAAACATGGCCAAAACGGATGCAGGATTTGTAGGAATCAAGCTCGCAACCCAATCCTGGTAGACATTAAAGCCTGTGCCGTCCAGGTCCGCATAATCCACGGACCCGTCGGCGGGAAGGCCGTATTGCTGCAGGTACGCATAAGAAATAACGGATGTCGGAGCCTGGTACTCGCAGGCGCCGATATCCACTGTTCCGCCAACGATGCGCGGGTTGCCCTCCAGGTCGAAGGTGGAATCAACATAGGCGTTGTTTCCCGCGTTTACGCACGGGGAATTACTTTGCAGTTGAAAGTTTCCATTGGCCGAATTCACGAAGAGCGGATTATTCGTAAGATTGCCGATTCCGCCTGCGGGCAGCGGAATTGTGCAACAGTAGGTCAGTATGCTGTTGGTGTCGTAATTCGTCGAGTAACCGGCAGGAGCGATGTTGAAATAGCTGATGCAATTATTCAGCGTGCAGTAATAGGTTCCGCCACCCGAGGTGGAGAATTCAGAATAACCACCGGCTGAATTGCCGGTTAGCGTGCAGTTGGTCAGGCTGCTGGAGCAGGCTCCGCCGCCGACGGCAGCAACATTGTCGCACACCAGGCAATTGTTCAATGTGCAAACGTAAGCTCCACCGCCCATCATGCCGCAGCTGTTACTCGTAATGATGCAATTGTTCAGAGTGCAGTACATCGCACCGCCCCCATTATTAGGTGAACCATTGCCGCTGAGCGTGCAATAGCTCAACGTACAACCAGCAGCCCCACCGGCGCTATCACCGACATTTCCCGTAATCGTGCAGTTATTCAGTGTAGACCCACTGGCGCCGCCAATACCGGCGTCATCCCCATCATTATCGATAATCGCGCAGTTGTTGAGCGTGCCGCCCTGAACCCCAGCGGCGCCAAAGATACTGAGGTTATTGATGATCACGCAATTTATGAGAACGGCACTCGACGACGAGCAGAATACACCGCCACCTACATTGAAATTACGTCCGCCGGTCACTGTGAACCCAATCATGCTCGCATCATTGGTCAGAGAAATGCAGGGCCCTCCACCATTGATTACCGTGGAATTCGCGCCGTTGACGCTCAATAGAGTCACGGGGTTGCTCACGGTCACCCCGCCGGAATAAACACCGTCAGTCACCACGATAAAATCGCCCGCCTCAGCCGAACTAACGGCATCCTGAATGTTCGTAGCGGCCGTAGTCCAACTGGGGTAAGGAGACTGCGGGTTTGGGCTCGCCGGCGAAACATAAAGTGTCGCAGCGGACAGGTTCATGCCTGCGAGCAGCAGACTGCCGAGTGTCAAATGAATGGGAATTTTCATGGGATAGGGCGATGGAAAAAAGTTTCATCTTTGGCTTTTGGTTTTCTGCTCCTTGTCCGGCGGCTACTGCCGCATTAATGCCTAAAATAATGACATCTATTAGTAGAATTGCAAACAGGATCGGCGAGCGTCACGGCAACCTGCCGGCCTGGCCTTTAGTCGAAGAAACCAACACAATGGGGGATTAGGTTGACCTCCAAATGTCACAGTGGACATGGCGGTGCGCCGGCGGCTGGTCAAAAATTCGTATCAGGCCGGGATCAGCTTCTTAAAAAACTGAATTTCGCGTTTAAAACTGTCCGGCGAATCCGAGGCATGAATCAGGTTGAAAACAAATTTATCGTCGCCGGGTTGCTGGAATTTCGCCCGGTACGGCGCGTTGGCTTCCACTGCGCCCGGCCAGAAATCGCCGCGGATGCTCCCGGATTCCGCCAGCCACGGTCGCGTCGCGCCCAGGATGCCTCGCACCTTGCGAACGGCGTCTTCGCCCGTCAAATGCATGACTTTCACGGGACCATAGGCCATATATTTGGACGTCCCATCCAGGCGCTCCGGTTTATCGCCAATGGCCGGAAAATAAAATTCCTTCCACTTATCTTCCGAAAGATTTTCGCCGTCGGCCAGGATGCATTCGGCCACTTTTTTCAACCCCAACGCGTTGACGCGCCCCTCCACCGCGCCGTCCAGTTGGCGCCAGAACGCATCCGGTTTGATAATGACCAGTGTAGGTTCTTCGTTAGGCGCCATGACGAGAGAGTAAAGCACCCGCCGGTTTTTTATGAAACAAAATCTTCAGAGCGAGCGTAGCAAGTTTCCCGACGCGAGAAAGCGATTCGGTGCTTAGCAGCCTGTTGAAAAACTATGGACATTGCTGCTGAGAGAATTTTTGGCCTGTGGCGCGGAGCGAGGAGTGGCCATGTCCTTTATGGACCTGGACGCGACGAGCGACAAAGCCGCAGGTCGAAAAGGCCTCAGCCCGGAGGGTTTCGCCAGGAATGGCCCGGCGACTTCGTTGCTCCTCAGTCACAGGTCCATGGCGGACATGCTCCTTCGTCGCGCCTCGTCGGCGGGCCATTCCTGACGAAACAGCAATATCCATAGTTTTTCAACAGGCTGCTAGCGATGTCGCCGGAGATTAAACCGTCGCACGCCCGCACAGATCATCAATCCCAGGACTCCAATAGACCCCATACTGGGTTCAGGCACGGTTTTGACGAGCCAATCGCTTACGCCCGGAAGGCTGGTTGAAACTCCATAAGAGGTGCTGTCGGCCTCGGTCCCGTCCGAGACGAAATAGAAATCAGTGCCATTGACGCCGGTGGCGTAAATCGACGGCGCCTCCTGCACGCCAGGTCCATCGGACGTTCCGGAAATGGCAACAAAGCCGGGTTGCCCGTTGTTCATGGTCGTGGACCCGACGAGTGAGATGAGGGAGCCAATCGCAGGCGTGGATAAAGAATAATAACCTGCCGCGCTGATTCCTGCATCTGCGTAAAGACCGGCGACTTCCTGGGATGTGGCGAACGTGTAGTCGTTGAATATCCCTCCCGGCTGCATGCCGGCGAGCACCTGGTTATACGATAAATCTGCTGTGAAACTGAGGTTTAGCCAGGCGAGTTCAGTTTGCGTGTCGATGGTCAGCGAGTCCGAGGCGAATCCCGGGTCGGTTCCCGTGATAAGACTTGCGCGTGCGGATAAAGCCGTCACCAGAAGGGTTACAGTTCCGAGCAAAGCGACATGACGAATAATTTTCATATGTATGTTCTTAAAGGAAATCGTGGGAAAGGTTACAAAAATTGAGACTGACCCAGCCCGCATTTCCATCGATTGCAACCGGGTGATCGGGAATATAAGTCATCTACTTCCTGTAAATCTGCGAATTTAGTTTGGGCAGAGCGGCACCCCTGCTGGTGCCGTTACAGCCTGGATATTGCATCGGAATTCGCGTGTGGCTGCGGAAAAAGTCAGTAATACGACCGCCCTCACCAGGAACCGCACACTCGTTCGAACGATTCTCCCTCACCCCTGCCCTCTTGTATCTTCGTTTTCATCTTTCTTGTTTGGTTACTACCCGTACAGGAAGATGATCCCGCTCTCCG
>DASXFM010000438.1:0-4914 GCA_036489615.1 Verrucomicrobiia bacterium
GACGTCGAAGCTGATTCGAGAGCCGATGGCCGCAGTTTGGTTGGCGGGTTGTTGCGTAACATACGGAACGGCCCCTGGCAATCCGATGCCGGCCGACTCGCGATAGAGCAGGAACAAATGGTCGGGTCGTACCATGACAAAATTTGAGTTCAAGGAATTGGCAAAGGTTTGGCAATCCGCCGGGGTGACGTTCCACGCGTCGGCTTCCACGGAGATGAACATTGGCGAAGTACCATTCCAGGTTGACGCCGTGTTCGTAATGGCAGCAAGCAGGTTTGAAACCGTCGAGGCGTAATTTGCGTTTGCTGGAAATCCGGCGAACGGCATGCCGTTATAGCTCTTCATGTAGTAACCATCCTGGTAATCGTCCGCTCCAACAAGAGGCGGGCAATTAGTGGCGTATGTGTTTCCAGTCGTGCTCGAAACGGTCAGCCAGACGGTCGCCACGCGGATGCCCGTGCGTTGCAAATAACGACTGGACGCTTTGGCATAATTCGTGACATTGGCGGCGCTCCAATAATTGATGCGCGTATAACCAGCGCCGGAGGGACCGGCTACGAGGCAATCATTGGTCGTGGCCGTGCTCCAGTAATAATTCATCATCTCCGGATCGAAATCAGCCAGCAACGGCTGCACTGTCCAGCCGATGGGTACGGTCCCTCGGGCGGAAGTTTGCCAGTTTAGATACATGACGTGCTGCATGTATTGAACGTTGTCGCCGTCGCTCAAGGTGAGCGAAACGTAAATTTTATTTTGCAGCGTCGGCACAGGCGGAATGATTGGGACAGAAATGTTTGTTGTAACGCCGCCATAGACAGTGCCATTGTCAAAAAAATCACTGGCCACTACGGGAATGCCATATTGCGCAATCCATTGCAAATCGCCCCCTTCGTTTGGCCACCATCCGAGATAGACGCCGTCCACCGGCGACATGCCGGACATAAACAGCGCCATGATGGAGGCATCCTGAGACCCGGATATGCTCGGATCCAGCCAGACTACCGCGCATTTCGTCGCGATGAAGTAATCGCGCAAATACCAAAAGTTGTTGGTTTCCAGGCCCCCCATGAGGCGATGAGTGCATTGAGACCAATAATTGGTGTAAAGGTATCCGTAGACCTGGTATTTGTTGGAGAACATACCTCGTAAATCATCGTTGACGGTCAGATTATAAGGAGCGTTCGTGAGGGTGGACAGCAGGGCGCCGTCGCAAATCAATTCGTTTTTCACGCCGGCGATGGTCGTCGCGAGATTGAGCGTGTCCCATTGATTCGTATCATAAACGACCAGTCCCGTAACATTCGTTTCAAATTGTTTGAGCGCGGTAAAACCGCCAACGGATAGGTAGGATAAATGATGGATGTTCATCCAGGTGAATTCGCCTTCGGACGCGGCGCTCACGCAGGCCATTCGCGGCTGGGTCCGGTTTACGATGCCTTCGAGCGAACAAAACAGAGCCACTTCATCGGAAGGAAGTCCGTCCACATCGATGCACTCAACTGGAGTCACCGGCGTTGAAAAAGTCGGCAGGTATTGGCTGGAAGGCCAGTTAAGACCCGTTGCAAGTGTCGTTTGGGCGGCCCATGACAGCAGCAGGATGGGGATGAAACAGTGGAGCAACTTTCTGAGCGGCATTAAACCACTTTACTATGGCTGCAGCGGTTCCACAAATATTTTTGACCTGGCTGCGGACATGAGTCCGTTCCGACTTTCATTTTGGCCGGCTCACGGCAGTTGGGAATCACAAATTCCAGTGGTCACGCCACGAAATAGTAAATGTTCCATCCGTCTTCACGGTGAATGGCAGCCAAATGTAGCGGGAATCCGGGAGGTTATCGGGATTCCATTTATCAGCCATGAAAATGAAATCGTTTGGCTTTCCCGGAACGGGCAGGACAAACGTGCTTTGTGACCCAAACGTCGTACGGGCATTTGCCCCGGCGCAAGGATTGCCGAACGTCCGCCATGGCCCCAGGATATTGTCGGCGATTGACCAATTCGCCGCGTTTGGCGCCCATCCAGTGCAGGCGGAGGTAATCAGAAAATACTTTCCACGCCACTTGAACGGCGCGGGTCCCTCGCGCATCCGTCTGACGAGGATGCGAGCCCACGTTTGATTCTCGATCGCAGGGGTTTCCGGTCCGGTGAATTCGTCGTTCAACCGAACGACATACATCGTCCAATTGCCGGCCGATGAATAAAACACATACGCCTTGCCGTCGTCGTCCACGAAAAGATTCATGTCACGGAAAGTGCCGCCATAAATATTCTGTTTGGTCGGATCGGGTTCCGTCGCCGGGAAATCATTTGTGTCTGTTGCCGGACGAATTGCCTTGATGAAAGTGAACGGACCGGCCGGCGTGTCACTGACGGCAATTCCCGCGCGCGAGTAAAGATATCGGCCCTGGTCCAGGTGCATCCACATGACAAATTTCTTTGTCTTCGAGTTGTAGATCACTTTTGGCCGCTCGACGAACAGGTGATGGCCGTCTGTCTTTGGCAAATCCCGGTTCCAGAGCGCGACGCCCTCGCGCTTCCAGTTCGTCAAATTGGTCGACGAATAACATGCGACCGCGCTGTAAAGATCCGGCGTGCGGTCTTCGCCGTACCAATAATACACGTTTCCAAAAACAAGAATTCCGCCTCCATGCGCCTGGATGGAATTGCCCTCAACGTCGCGCCACACTGCGCCCGGAGAAAAATCGGCCAATGCCCGCCCGGATATCAATAAACAAAGAATCAATGGAATCATGCGTCGAAGCCATAAACCTTCGACTCTGCGCTTGCGTCCGGGAGTATCCCGAATGCTTTCGGGATGACCCCGCTTTTGAATCGATTGAGATGGCCCAATCAGACGGCTGGTATTAACGATTTCCTCTTTCATTTTCACTCGCCGTGCGGATAGCGATGGTTGCTCCGGTTAAATTCGGAGATTCCGCGCGAAGCTGGATCGTTCCATGTTCGCCCGGTTTGCCCCGCACTATCGCCAGAGCCAGTCCGTTAAAAGCGCTGCGTTGCTTCGATTGAAAGACGGTCAAATCAGTGGGATCGCCGTTGTCAGTGGCCACGATTTCACCCGGGCCTGAAATATCGAAATGAATTGAGTTTTCGGCCTGTGCGACCGGCAATCCGTTTTTATCCGCGACCTTGACCGTGATATAAGACAAATCCCTGCCGTCGGCGGCGATTTTTGCGCGATCGGCGCTCAAGAGTAATTGCGCCGCCGCGCCGGTGGTTGCAACCGTGTCTGTCGCCCATTTTCTCCCGTTTTTATAGGCGACTACCTTCAAGGTTCCCGGCTCATAAATCACGTCGTCCCAGCGCAAACGATATTCGTATGAGCCGCGTTTCTTTCGGCCAAGCGATTTGCCGTTGAGAAATAATTCCGCTTCGTCGCCGGAAGTGTAGATGTGAACCGGCGTTACCTGGCCCTCGCGCCCAGGCCAATTCCAGCATTGTGGCACGATGTGGGCCATTGGAAAATCCGGACGCCAACAGGATTGGTATAGGTAAAAACGGTCTTTGGGGAAACCGGCCAGGTCGATGATGCCGAAATAGGAACTGCGCGACGGGGCCTGGTCGCCGTAATAGGGCGTTGGTTCCCCGAGATAATCAAAACCGGTCCAAACAAATTGGCCCGCTGTAAATGGATTTCTATCCTCGCCTTCAAATTCGCGGTCGGGTGGCATTGCCCAATGTGGTGAGTAAAGGTCATAGGAACTCATCTGGTAGTGCCCCATGCCGCCGGCTTTATTGTCGGTCACCGGAAAGAAATAGACGCCGCGTGAACTGATGCACGAGGCCGTTTCGCTTCCGAACAAAGGCTTGTTCGGATTCGCCTTGCGAAAATCCCCGTACAACGTGGGCCTGTAGTTATAGCCAAAGACGTCCACCACATCCTGGAAGCCGTTAAAGCCGGATTCTCCGTGGTTGCATGCTGCGGTCGTCGGTCGTGTTGGGTCTTCCTCGTGGGCGATTTGCGTCAGTTCAGCGCCGATTTTGCGCGCGCGTGGCTTCAATTGTTCCATCATCTCATTCCCAATGCTCCAAAGAATGATGCAGGGATGATTGCGGTCACGGCGCAATTCAGCCCGCCAATCTTTTTCATGCCAATCGTCAAAGAGCAAATGATAATCATTTTTCGTCTTGCCCTGTTCCCAGCAATCGAACGATTCGTCCATGACCAGCATTCCCATTTTGTCGCACAAATCCAGCAGTTCAGGCGCGGGCGGATTATGGCTGGTGCGAATAGCGTTACAGCCCATTTGCTGGAGAATTTCGATTTGTCTTTGCAACGCCCGAACATTGATGGCCGTTCCAATGGCGCCCAAATCATGATGATCGCAAACGCCTTTGATCTGGACGCGCCGGCCGTTGAGGAGAAATCCGTTGGTCGCCGTGAATTCGATCGTGCGAATTCCGAATGGCGTTTCAGATTGGTCCAATAGTTTTCCGTTTTGCAAAATGGATGTTACTACGACATAACGCGTCGGCGTCTCCAGGCTCCAAAGTTTTGGGTGCTTCAGCCGGACTTCTGAAACATTCAAATTGTTTTGGTGGGCCGCGATCTGCAAATCACCCGATTCCATAGAACCCACGGCTTGGTCTTTTTCATCATCGGCCTTTAATTCGTATATTTCGTTTTTGACCGAAACCCGGGCATCGGCGCTGGAATCATTGTCTACTTTCACCTGAATCTTGACTGTGGCGGCGCTTTTGCCGACCTCCGGTGTCGTCACATAAATTCCCCAATGCCCGGCGTGAACCGGTGAACTACGGACGAGCCAGACATTGCGGTAGATGCCTCCGCCGGGGTACCAGCGCGAGGAATTCGGCGGGTTGTCCAGGCGGATGGCAATGACATTTTTGCCGCCGAAATGAATATACGGCGTCAAATCCATCCTCCATGAGGAA